>CALVVZ010000015.1 GCA_944364075.1 uncultured Clostridia bacterium | reverse complement strand
ACGGTGATGGTGTCCCACCTGGCATTGCGTAGGGTACAGTGCAGCACCGCCCCGGTGATCCGGTACCCCGAGGCGGGGAAGCTCCCGTTTTTTGTCAGGTCATAGCCGGTGTACGCCCCGTTGGTCACCAGACTTTGATGGCCCACCACCACCCCGGATGATAGCGTTACGCTTGCCATAACGTCCCTCCTTTACCGTACCAGCGCCAGGCTGCCGTCCGATAGCCTGGTAAAGCTGTAATTCCCAATGGTCAGCTTCTGCGTGACCTCCGCTGCCGTGATGTAAAGCTGGCTGTTGCTCACATAGGCGATCTCCTGCCCGTTCTCCCGAAAGGATAGCTTCGTGTTGTCAATCCGCACGTCAAAATCGCTGTTGCTTTTGCCGATGGTCACGCCGCTGGCGTCCATGCGGAAAAACAGCTGATACTGGGCCAGCAGCGCGTCCGACGCGTCGCTAGCCCCCTCCAGCCCCGCCACCTGGGAAATGATGGCCGTAATGCTCTGGCTGGTCTGCTTAAGCTCCGTGGACAGCTGGACAAACATCTCTTCCCCCGCCTTGTCCGCCAGGGCCTGCTCCAGCCCGTCCAGCTCGCTGCTGGCCTGGGAGATCATCTCCTCCAGCGCGCCCACGCTGCCCGCCACGTCCTCCGCGTTGGCCTTCTGGCTTACCAGGGTGGTAATGGACTGGTTTGCCGATAAGTCCAGGCTGTTCCCGATGGCCTGAATGGACGTGGCGTACAGCGTGGGGATGGTGGCCGAGGCAATGAGCGCTTCCCCCGCGGTGAGCTTCCCCGCCGTCATGCTCTTTGCAAGGATGCTTTGGAAAATCGCCTCGTTGCCCTTGACGCTCTGGGCCGCCAGCGCCCCGATGTTGGCCGTAGTCTCCACAATGCCCAGCCCGCTTTCCGTCTCCCCGGCCTCTATCTCACCCTGGGAGGGCTGTACCTCCTGGGTCTGGATGGTCCCGTCCGCCCCCACCATCACCTGGTAATACTTCCCATCCTGCCCCTTGAGCACCAGCTTGCCCAGCATGGCCGATAGCAGGTTGGCCGATGTCACCGCCAGATTGGTGATGTACATGCTCCCCGCCGTGCCCTGCTCCAGGGCCAGGGCTTCCGAGAGCAGATTTTTCACCTCCGCCAGGTCAAACTCTCCCACACCCACTTCCGCGTGGAGCAGCTCCGCCACCACCGCGCTCAGGTTGTCGATCTGCGCGGTCTGGATGGTGGCGTTCTGGATGGCCGCCGTGACGATCTGCGCTACCTGCGCCTGGAGGTCGTGAATCTGCGCCGCTTCGATGGTGGCCTCGCCAATGGCCGCTGTCGCAATGCGCGCCATTTCGGCGGTCAGGTTCGTAACCCGCACCAGGTCCAACTTTCCGGCGATCTTCTCCGCCTGCAGGTTGCCCGCGGCATCCAGCACATGGGCAAGCCGGTCGTTGGCGGAGGCTCCGGCGGTAATGGAGGCCAGGAGCTTCACGTCGGTATTTCCCAGCTTCAGGGACTTGTTCCGCCCGGTGAGGCAGTCCGTCTCCAGCTCGGAGCAACGCAGAATCACGTCCCGGTCCACCGCAGCGGAATGCAGCACCGCGGTATCCCCCAGGCCAAAGCGTTCCAAACGTTTGTAGGCGGCATACTGCACCGTGCCCCGCATCTGCGCCAGGCGGATGTCGTAGGTGATCTCCGGGACTTCCAGCTCCGCCAGGCGGGCCTGGCCCATCTCCAGCAGCTCCTGGGGATCGTCCACATCCTCGAAGTCCGCGTATCCCTCCCGGGGATAGGCGTACTGTGCGCTCAGCTCACTGTCAATCCAATCCTTGCCGTCGTTGATGTCCTCAAAGTTGGCGTTCTCATAGCCCCGCACATGCAGCCGCGTCACCACCGGCTCGTAGTCTTCAGTGACGGTGATACCCGCAATGTTCCGCCCATCTCGAATGGGGTAGCGCCGGTCCTGTCCCAGGGCGGAGCGCAGGTGTACGGTGAAATTGTCAAACTCCAGCTCCCCGCCCCATTTTTCCAGCAGCTGCTCCTTGATGCAGCTCATGACGTCCTTTTGCAGGATGTCCAGATAGTCCAGCGTATCCCCGCCCGCGGTCACCTCCCCGGGGGAAAAGCCCGTCCCCGCCAGTAGCTGCTCCAGGGCCGTTGCTGCGTCAATGCCGTCAGGATAGCGGTCATCCTCCGAGGTTTCGATATTCACAATGTACTTGTGTACCAGGTCATAGCACAGGTGCGGGGCTTCCACCTCCAGGGTGCGCCCCTGGCGGCTAATGCTGGGCTTCAAGCGGCTGATGCGGTACAGCTGCGCGCTCCCCTCGTCCTCGTAGGAAATCAGCCGTTCCGGCTTAAGCAGCGCCGCCCCCGGCGCGTCCAGGGGATAGGAGAGGGTCAGCGACCAGTCCCCGTTGATTACCTGATGACGCGTGCAGCTCAGGGCGTCCGGCAGCGTCCCCAGGCCGTTGGTAGCCAGGGCCGTGGACAGATTGGCCGCGGTCAGGTCCTTTTCATAAATGCGCAGCATGGCGCTCCCTCCTTATCTCCCCGCGGCCCGCATCCGCGCTTCCAGCTTTTCCACAATAAGGTCGATGTCGCTCTCATCCCGCACCACGCATCCCCGCAGGTCGATGGTGTAGTGGCTGCCTTCCTTTTCCACCACCACGGGCGCGGCGCTTTGGGTCCCCGCGGAGGCCAGGGCCGCGGCCAACTGCGCCGCGGTAACCGTAGCCTCCGTGCCGCCCGCCAGGGCGCTGCGGTCCAGGCTGTTCATTACGCTTTGCAGGGCCTGCGCCGTCACTGTATCCAGCCCGCCCAGGCCCGCCGTGCCAAAGGCCAGGCTGCCAAAGGCGGTGTTCCCCGTCAGGTCGCCCAGGCCGATGAGGCCGGACTGCGCCGCTTCCCGCAGAGCGTCGTACCCCGCAAGGGTTTCCTGCAGCGCCGCTTCCTGGGCTTCCAGGGCGTGGTCCCGTTCCATGCGGTCAATCTGCTCCTGGAGTTCGCGCTTCTCCCGGGCGCTCTTGCTCTGGCGCTGCTGCTTTTGCAACTCCGCCAGCTCCTGCTGATAGTCCTCCTCGGCATAGGCCGCCCGTTGATCGTCCAATTGCTGCGCAAGCAGGTCCGCCTGATTGTCCAGCCAGTCCAGGGCCATCTCCTTTTGCAGGCTGTACTGCTCCTTGATGGCGGCAACCTCCGCGTCCCGCTGGGTCTTGAGGGCTTCCAGACGCTTTTGATGGTAGTCGTTCAACGCCTCCAGCTGCTCCTGCTGCCCTTCCAGCTCCGCCTTGCGGGCTTCATATTCCGCGTTTTCCTGGTCGATGAGAGCGTTATAGCGATCCTTAACCGTCTGGGATTGGGTGGTTCCCGCGTCATCCTGGTACCATACGGCGTGCTGCCCGGCAAAGGCCATCATGGCCTCGGTCTGCTCCGCCAGCTGCGCCATGCGCAGGTCATACTCCCGCTGATCCGCCGCCAGGGCTGCCGCGCCCGTGCTCTGGATGCCTTGCAGCACAGCCGCCTGCCTGGCGGCTTCCGCCTCCGCCGCCGCCTGCTGCGCCGCCCGCCGGGCCGCCTCCGCCGCGGCCCTGGTGCTGTCCTCCGCCGCTTTTTTGATCTTGGGCAGGCTGGAAATGGTGCCGATGATGTACCCGTTGGCCCCATCATAGGCCACCGCCTGGAATTTCTTGCTGGGGCTATGACTGTCCTGGCCTGCCCGCGCGCCCTCCACAGCGGCGGCGGTAAGAGCGTACCCGGCGTCGTAGGCCGCCCGAGCGTCCATCTCTCCGGTATATCCCTGGGTGGCATAGCGGCCCAGCTTGCCGAATTCCCGGCTGGGGCTGTGGCTGTCCTGGGCCTGCCGGGCAGCATTCAGGGCCGCCTGCACCAGCTGCCGGGCCGCGGCTGCCGCCGCACCCTGCCCAGCCGCCAGCGCCCCGGCGAACCCCGCCGCCGCGTTGGACCCCTCCGCCGCAAAGCCCGGAACGGCCTGAGCAGCCGCCTCCAGCCCGGGTCCGACCATGCTCTGCACCGCGCCCGCCGTATCCCCCTCGCCCAGGCTTTGGACAAAAGCGCGTGCCCATTCCGTACCATCCGGTCCACCTAAAAGCTGTGTCATGAACCCGGAAGCGGAAAGCCCGGAAACCAGCAGCGTCCGGGACAGGTCTACCCCCTCCAGCGCCCGTTCAAAGGCAGCGGAAAATGCGTCCGCAGTCTGGCCTGCCAGCGCGCCCACATGCTGGAGATCCGGCGCAAGGGCAGCGTACGGGTCCACGGCCTCCACCGCATCAGGAAGCCCGTTTCCTCCGGCGGCATCCATAAGGCCCGCAAAGCGTTGCGCCTCTTGTAACGCCTGCGCCATGGCCCGTTGGTATCCTGCGGTGTCCAGCTCCAGGTAAGCAATGATGTTTCCTCCGTCAATGGCCATGGTTTTACCCCCTTTCGATGAGCAGCGCCCGTACGGTCACCTGCAAGCCGCTTCCCCCCACCTGCAATCCGGTAGCGCCCGGGCGCAGCTCCGGCAACTCTCCGGTGGTCACGCCCATCATGTTGACCTCCGTGCCGTCCGCTTCCACCCGCCAGACCTGCGCATGCTCGCAATCTATGTACAGCGTGGCGCCCGCAGCCGCTTCCAGCACCGCAAAAGAAGCCCCCAGATGCAGCTCCGTCCACGAGCCGGTGACCGCCAGGTAGGTTTCCGCGCTTTCCCGTCCGCCTACGCCCTGGGGAATCGGCAGTACCCCCGGCGCCGAGAAGCTCGCGCCTGCCGTGGCCGTCTGCGCCGTGATCTGTTGGGCAATGGGAACATCCGCCTGTGGAAACCAGTTTGCCTGTCCGCTGCGCAGCCGCAAAGGCAGAGGCGGGTTGCAGCGGAACACGACCCGCGCCCGCAGCCAGGCATCCGTTTGTTCCTCAATGCCCGCCTGGGTCACCGCGCCGCGAAAAAAATAGCCCGGCATCCCATCCAGTTCCAGGCGGGCGGCGTCATAGATCCAGGGCAGGACCTGCGTCTGCCAGGCGTTCAGCATGGCCTGCATGGTTTCGCCTACCAGCGCCAGGATGATCTCCAGGTCTGCGGGTTCCCGCTGCCATTCCCGTTGGGTAATGGCCGTCACACGTCCGGGAATCATTGTTTCCTGCCGGGTTCGCGGGGCCAGGAGCGGCGGCGTGTACGCCAATACCTCCAAGCCCTCAATGTCAGTGGACTTCTCACCGTCCAGGGCAATCCACGCATGCACTGCCCTCCGCCTCCTTTCCCTTGATGACCGCGCCGCGATGCTTTTCCAGCGTATGGAACACCTGCGCGCTGTTGAATACGGACCTGGGCGCCGGCACGTAAGCCGGCGCGGTTTGCTGGCTCAGCAGCCAGGCCGCGGCCTCGTCCACGCAGTAAGCCGCGTAAGGGTCACGCAGGCCGAGCAGCTCGCTGGGCCTGCGGCCGAACAGCCTGGCCATCCGCGCCGTGATCAGAAACTGCGGCTGCTTTACGAAAGGGCCGCAGCGCCTCCACCCCCCGCTGGGCATACAGGTAAATGGCCGCCAGCTGTTCGTCGCTGAGCGTAACGCCCGCCTCCTCCAGCTGCGCCAGGGTAGGTTCCGCCAATGCCTCGCCGGCAATCAGAAACATCGTTTCCGCCGCCTGGGTCAGGTTGGCAGCCTGACAGGTTCCCCGCTGATACAGCTCCGTCACCGCCGGCATCAGGCTGTTGGGAATTTTCCCGGCACGGGCCAGCCCCAGCAGCGACAAGCGTCTGAGCTTTGCCGTCCAGGGCCGTCCGTCCCCAAAGCCGGGAAGTTCCACCTCCTGTACCGCTGTCCGCGCCCTGGCGTCGTCCAGGGCGTCATGAACCGTGCGCGTCTGTTCGTTCATATGTTTCGGCTCCTTTCCAGTATTGCGTCCCGTGCCCGGCTACGGGGGGACGGACCGTCCCCCCGGCCGGGGCGGAACTTACACGCCTTGACTTACGGCAGGCAGCGCTTGCACCAGCTCCATGGTCATGGGCGATTCGCCCACCGCAGGCATGGATTCAATGGTGTACTTGGGCGCGAAAAACTCCCCTTCCTTCAGGGACCACTCCACGACGCTTTTGCCCCTGCACCCGGCAAAGGTAAGCTTCTGGTAGTTAAGGACATTGTTGCCGGTATCCTTGTTGGCACAGTAAAGCTCCAGGGTAAAGCCGGTACGGAGCACCTCCTCGCCGGTAACAGGCCCGGCATAGGACGCAAACGCGCCTTCCTCCGTGCAAGTTACTGTGCCGCCGTCGATGAGCGCCACCACCTCGGGATACACCAGCAGGTCGGTCAGCTCGATCTCATAGCCGGTAATCAGGTCGTCGGTCTTGTGCCGGGCCAGCAGGCGGTTGCCCTTGCGCAGGGGCTTGTTTTCGCCGCTGTCCACCGTGCCCTTGATGCTGGCCTCACTGGCGGTGCGAATCAAATAATACTTGTCTGCGGTTTTGATGCACGCCGCTTCGATTCCCACGATCGCCATGCCATTCTGCAAGGCTTCCAGGGTAGGTTCAGACATATGCTTGCCTCCTCAATACATTCTTTCCGTACTGACATAGACCAGGGAAACAGCCCTGGCCTGATAGGTCTGCTCCACGCCCGTCCCTCCCGAGGACGACAGGCGCAGCTGCGGCATTGCCCGCATGGCGCCGCGCACCTGCGCTTCCAGGCTGTGCAATCCCGCCACGTCCCCGTAGGGCGTCAAGCATACGACCTCATAGGCATGGGTACCGTACATTCCTTTGCTCCCCGGCGCTACTTCCACACCCGCGTCATAGACGACCACATAGGGCGTTTTGCAGGTTCCCAGCTTCTCGGCAAAGTCGTATACGTTCAGTCCCCCGCTCCGCAATGTTTGTTTGATCGCTTCCAGCAACGCGCTCACGCTCCCCTCCTTGCTGCCTGCGCCCATCCCGTCACAATTTGCGGAGCACACCTGCGCAGGGTGGGAAAAAGCACGCCCAGCCGTCCCTTATGGCGAAAACGGACTGTTTCCAGGTACACGCCATGGGGCGCAGACTGCTCAAGCTCCACCCGTATCCGCCCGCTTGCCGCTGAGGCGCTTCCCTGCAAGCCCTGCCGGGCCTGCTGCGTTCTATCGGTCCACCCACGGGCGCGGCGGGCTTCCTGTGTCAACCGGACGGCGGCGGCCTGCCCGTAGTTCAGGCAGGCCGCCAGGGTATTTTGCCGCGCCATGGACAGGGCGCGTCGGTGCGCCCCGAGTTTCACGGCCATGCTCACCGCGCCTCGCCTCCCAACCCCAGGCACAGCGCGCCCAGGTTTTCCTCCACATCCAGAATACCCGTACCATCTTCCAGCTGATCGCCGGCTTGCGGTACGCTGCCCTCGCGCAGCACCGCGATGATCCGCGGCATATCCCGCCGCCCGGCAATGGTTCCGGGCATGTCCAGCGTCAGGGCAGGCGCGGCATGCTGCCGGTAGCGTACGCCGTAAAGCGTGCAAACCTGCGCCGTGCTTCCCAAGGGCATGCCGTTGCCGTCCCGTTCCGTGCGGTACACCCGTATGAGCTCACCCCCCAGCAGCCGGAGGGTGCGCAGGAGCCGGTTGCGCCCGTGGGCGCGCTGGTAACATGTCACCCTTTCTCACCACCCTTGGGCGGCAGCGGCGGAAAAGCGTCCGCTCTGGCAGCGTTGCGGGTACGGCAGCCCCGCGCCTGCGCGGCCATGCGCAGGTAGCGCGCGGACTGATCCGGCAGGGACAATCCTCCCGGCAGGCTGATTTCCGTATTTTCCGCCTTGCGCAGCAGCACATCATAGGCCGCCGCCTGCACATTCCCGTCGTGCAGCTCCAGCATGCGCTCCAGCGCTTCATCCGTGAACATGCGCGGCGCCGGACATTCCTCCGGCCCGTCGCACTCCTCGGTCATCAGCTTCAACCGCTCCAGATCCGTCATGGAAGGCTCCTTTCTCAGGCGGATACGCAGGCATACAAGCCCGCGGTTTTGTTTCCCGGCACGATCAGCTCAAAGTAGCGCCGGTAGTCCATATGCCAGGCATTGGCCTTCTGGTAGGTCAGGGGCGTAAAGGTGCGTACCAGGTCCTGCTTGCAGATGGCAATGGGCGCGTCCTCCGGCACAATGAGCCAATGAATGGTCTTTGCGTCGGCAGCGGGAGCAAAACCGCCCTCCTTGCGGTCCGTGCCTTCCGTATCAGCCAGTCCCTTGTAAAAGGTGAACGCCGTCTTCATCAGCGCGTTCTGGGTAGGAATCAGCAGGGTGGTGTCCAAAGCCTTGACCGTGGTGTTCAGCCCGCCGTCGTTAAGCTCCAGCAGGTTCACCGCGCGCACGTATTCCGTGCTTTTTTCCAGCATGGCCTTGGCGGCATAGGTCAAATGCACCCGCAGGCGCACATGCCCGCCCACGATCTCCTGAACCGCGGCAATGTGATCCTTGAGCTTGCCGTAAACGGTGCTTGCCGCAGGCGTATAGGTTTCGCGGTTGCCTGTGGGCGTTTTGGCATAGAGTGTGGAAAGGTTGTAGGCGTCTACCTCCGGCGCTACCTGCGTGCGCTGGAACTCGCCCATTACCGCCGCCGCGGTAGCGACAAAATTGCTTTCGTCCACGTCCATGGCATCCAGGGAGAACCCGCGGCCGCGGTCCCTGCCCATGGTCACCGTGGTATACTTCAGCGTCACGTCTCCCTCCGCGTATCCGCTGTTGCGGTCGTAGTCCGCCAGGCCGTCCATCACCAGACTGGGGATTTTGATCTCGTCGCCCCCAGCGTACTTTGCCAGGCGCGCGTTGCGCTGCATCCATCCCGTAACGCTCGCGGGTACGAAGGCTTTGTCCAGCTCCTGCTGGAAGATGCTTGCGTAGTCAATGCTGTTCGCCATGCTTTTTCCTCCTTTTGTTCATGTCACATGCTCCGGCTCCATGGACCTGCGCATCACAGATACGCGGCGAAGGTCTCCCGGGCCGTTTCCTCCGGCTGCGCCCAGGCTGCGGCGCGCTTATGGTCGCCCAGGCTGCCGCCCGCAGGACGGGCGCAGAGTTCGGGCATTTCCTTCAGCAGCGCCGCTACCTGCGCGGTTGCCAGCGCGCCCATGTCCGCCCCGGCAGCCGTCAGCGCCGGCGCATCGCACAGCCGCACCACATAGGGCAGCTTTTCCGCGCTCACGCCTGCCACAGCGGCAGCGGCGCGCAGCTCCGCTTCCGCAGCCCGCTGCGCCAGTGCCGCGGAAGCCTCCTCCGCCTGCTCCGGCGGAGTAGGCGCGGATTGTTCGGGCGCCTGGGGTTCCACGTCAGGCATCTCCTTTTCGTTGACAAGGTTTTCGTTCATGACCGATGCTCCTTTCCTATACAAAAATGTTTATCGAAAAGCGCCGCCGGGCGCTTTCCCGCTAGGTAAAATGGCGGCCGCCGCAGTTCGCGGCGCTTCCGCGCTCCGTTGGTGGCACGCCTCAAAGCGCCCTTTCCCCCGGAAACGCGCCTGCCCCGCCGCCATGGCCGCCCGCTTCCCCGCTTGCTTCCGTCTCCATCTGGGCCAGTTCCCGGTCTGCGTCCGCCCCCGGCTGCCATTTGTCCAGGTACGACCTGCGGCTGCGGACGCGCTGGGCAACCTCTTCCAGGTCCAGCCTGCGTTCCTCCTCCTCGTCCTGGGAAAGCGGATACAGGTGCTCAATGCGCACGGCAAAATGGCAATCGGTCCAGTCGCCCAGGCCGTAAACCTTTTCCTGCCGGACGATCTCCCGCACCAGCCATACCAGCGCCGGGTCCCATTCCGCCCAGCGCTCCTCGCAGCGGCATTGCAGGTCCCAGTACATGGCGCGCAGGGCTTTGCCGCTGGCTCCCGCCGCTTTGAGATAATCCGGGGTGACCCGCGGACAGCTCATGAGGGTGTACATGTTGTCCAATAGCGCGTCCAGGCTGTTCTGAAAGCGCTCGTCATAGCTGAAATGCGTCTCCAGCTTGGCCACTTTTGCCTGCCTGCCCTGCTGGCTGGGATCGGTCTGCAAATCGATGATGGCGCCGGGGCTGATTTTGATGGACCCCAGACAGCTTTCGGAAGCATCGGTGAATACGGTCTGGGGAAACATGTGAAACCGCAGCGCATCCTGATCGTCGGACACCATGCGATTGTAGTCATCCTGAAGCGCGATAAGCCGCGCCACATCGCTGTCCCCCAGCACGTCGCTGGTCATTCCCTCGTTGAGAATGACATAGGCGGGCGGCGCGTCCAGTCCCGTTTCCGCGTCATGGAAATCCTCCCGAACCGCTGTCCCAAAGCCGTTGTAGACGCCCTCGGTAAGCAGGCACCGCCCATCCTGCATGCGCCAGCTTTGCACCCAAATGCGCTGGGCCTCCGCTTCCTTTTTGTCATTCAGCCCGTAAGCAAAAATGATTCGGTCCAGTTTTTCCACATCGTCCACCGATACGTCGTGAAAAAACTCCATCGAAGGGCGGAAGCGAATCACCAGGCGTCCCCCATGCACGCCTACCTTCAATGCCACGCGCTTGCCTACAAAGCAGTCCCGTCCCGCCTGCAACAGGCGCTTTTGCCACCCGTTCTGCTCCAGCACCTGGCGCACATGGCGCTCCAGCTCTCGCACGCGCCGGGCGTTGTCTTCGCCGCCCCCCATGGGTTGCAGGGTAATCTCCGGGGCGCGGGAAAACATAAACCCGCTCACCTTGTCAATCAGCCGTTTGGTATGGTTGACGGTGGTTTTGTTGGGCCGGTAGTCCAGTCCCTGCGGCGTATTCCATGCCTGCCCCACGCCCTGGTAGTAGGCGTAAAGGCGGATGTTTTCCTGTGCGTCCATCCATAGCTGCGCGCCGTATTCCGGCCCCAGCTCCTGACTTATGCGGGTTTGCAGCCAGTTCATCATGCGTTATCGCCCTCCTTTTCCACTGAAAAAGCGGCGGCGCATGGCTGCGCCCCGCTGCAGTACTTCCGCCAGTCCCGTGGTAGCATCCGGCGCGTCGTCGTGGGCGTTTCGCCCCTTGCGCTGGAAGTTCCGCATGGCGTTGTAGTAGTCCGGCCATCGAGTTGCCCATGCTTCGGGCATGTGCAGGTGGCGCTGGATATACGCGCTCTCGGTGAGAATCCGCGCCATTTTGTTCTGCCGCTGGTTGACCCAGATCACCGTGGTCTGTCGCCAGCCGTAGCGCTCCCACAGAATGCGCTCCACATTCCGGGCAAATCCCCGGCCGCCGTTGTTGCTTTCGATGTAGCACTCCGCCGCCCGGGTGTCGTAGAGCATCTTCGCCACGGCCAGCTCGGTGGTTTCCATGGCCTCGTCGCTGTACACCACGTCCACCACATACCCCTCGCCCTCCAGCCGCGCCGCCGCCACGGCGCACAGGTAGTCCGCGCCCGTGTCCGCCGTGTCCACATAAGCCACCACCGGCGCGGGGCCTTCCGGCAGCGCCTCGTACAGGCTGAACCCTTCGTACAACCGCCCCTGGGCGTCGATGGGCATGTTCTGGTAATTCGCTTCAAATATGTCCGGGCTGGTCAGGCGCTTCTTCTCCTTCCAACTATCAAAGGACAGCAGGGAAGGGCAAAGCATGGTTCCCGCGTTTTCGTCCAGGCACGCCTTGTGGTTCAGCACATACCATCGCCCCGGCTCCGCGTCCAGCACCCGGCCCACCAGATCCCGAGTGTTCCACCGGGTCATGATGATCACCACACACCCGCCTTCCTCCACCCGGGAAAGCAGCGTATTGGTGTAGTACTCCCATTGCTCCGCCAGCAGCGCGTCGTTGTTTGCTTCCAGATGGTTCTTGATGGGGTCGTCAATGATCAGCTTCCGGCATCCCACGCCGGTAATGGTGCCGCCCATGCCCGCCCCCAGGAAGGAAAAATAGCTGCCCTCCAGGCTCCACAGCCGCGCTGCCGCGTCGCCGCGCCTTACCCGCACGCCAGGAAAAATGTCGCTGA
Organism: uncultured Clostridia bacterium; assembly: GCA_944364075.1. Classification (GTDB taxonomy): domain Bacteria; phylum Bacillota; class Clostridia; order Christensenellales; family Aristaeellaceae; genus Egerieenecus. The sequence continues at coordinate 18,095 of CALVVZ010000015.1, read as the reverse complement.
AAACCGTAAAAAGATTGCCTTTCTCCAAAGAAAAAGGCAATGGGGGTTCGATTTTCGTAGCTTCGATGCCGTCCCGCACGCCCTTCGAAAAGCGGCCCGACAGCAGCTCGTTGTAGGATACGTTGATGATCCGCTCCTGAGGGTTGCGCCCGAAGCACCACTGGTTGAACAGCGTCATGGTGTAGCTCTTCCCGTGCCGCGGCGGCTCCGATATGGCCAGGCGGCGGCATACGCTGCCGTCCGGCGCTTTCAGCGTTCCTTCCTCCAGCGCCTGCAACGTTTCCGCCAGCTCCCGCAGGTGCGGCCTGTCCTCCCGGAAAAAGGCCGGGTTCATCAGCCGGCAATAGGCCCAGAAGCTGTCCCGCGCTTGCCGGTAGCGCTCCGCCTCCGGCCTATCGTCTTTTCCCACCAGATAAGCCAGCAGGTTCTCCTTTCCCGCCATCCGGGCATTTCCTCCTTTCACGGTTTCCTTTGACCCGCCGTTAAACACCGTTAAACGGGCGTTATTTTCGCGCCGGGCGCTTCCCGGCTCCCGTTGCCCGCCCCCTTTCCCGTCAGGCGGCTATTTGGGCCATTTGCGGCAGGTTTCTATTTTTGCTTCCCATTAAAAATGCCCCCCCGGAGAGGGGGGACAGTGCAATTGCCTGATAGCCGATGTTACATATCAGCCGGAAATTCAAAGTATTCTTTAGGGTAAACGTAAGCCTCTTTTTCTTCGTCGATTACGCCCAGCACACCATCCGGTCCAAGAAACGCTTCATAATAGTGTCCAACGATCAATGATCCTACATAGCCTTCATTCTTGATACATTTCACTTGAAAGCGGGTAATCCCATTCGCCTGTTTCTGCATCATATTTTATCTTTCCTCCATAGAATTTATTTATTACGGAATTTTCGAACCAGTGTATATCCACTTCACGCTCAACGTCGTCCACAAGGACATATGCCCAGCACTTTCGCTTTTTCCAATCGCCTGGTCTTCCACCGCACTCAGCGACAAGGTAGACAATAATGTCTATTTTACGTTTGCAACCTTTCCCCGCAATCGTTTCAGGTTTGTCACGCCATCCTTCAAAAATGACATTCTTGCCACCATAGGTGAAATGATCCCCTGGCAGCATTTTTCCGCTGCTGAATGGCCGATCCAGTTTTCTTCCAAACGTATTGGCGGGTTCAGTTTCATTATATCCGATAGATGCGTTTGCATCAAGGCTTACTTCTTGCTGCTTCCATTCCCCGAACGCTCTTTCCAGCTTCGGGTTTCAGCCCCTGCCAGCCATTCGCCCAGCTCCTGACCGATCTCCTCCAGGCTCTTCAAACAATCGGCAGCCCGCACCTGGGCATAGCTTCGCCCTCCGGCGCTCCCGGCTCCTTGCATTACTGTTCGGCGGCCTCCAGGCCCGGGGACGAATCACCCGATCTTTCTTCCGCCTGCTTATGGTCATATACGTTAAAGGGGATTCTGTAGTTTTTCCCCTGCAGCGTCAGCATGCCGTATCCCCGCCGCTGACGCTTGTGAATCTCCACCTTTTCCAGAATCTTTTCCGCCGCGCCCCCCTGGGCCAGGGCCAGCACCCGCGCCATTTCCTCCTCCCGCACGGAAACAGGCCATCCGCCGTCGTCCCCCAGCCAGTCCAGCACCCCCGGCAAGGCTCTGACCGCATGGTATGCGGAACCGGTCATGCCGCATTGCACAAAGATATACCCCGGAAAAAGCGTTTGCTCTGTCAGCTTCCATAGGCCGCCTTTGCGGCGCCACAGCGCTTGCCTTGGGCACAGCGTCCGCTGCACACCGGGTACCAGGAGCAGCTTGCGCATCAGTTCACCTTCCCGCCCGTTGACCACCCACGTAACAAACCAGTTATCCATTCGAACGCAGCACCTCCTGTCCGGCCCTGTTCACAAGCTGCGATAGCCTGTCCATCAGTTCCTGGTCCTCCTGCACCAGCTTGCTCAACTGCTCCAGCATGGCCTGCCGGACCTGCGCGATCATGCGTCGCTTGTCCGTCTGAACGCGCTCTCTGTACGCCGTGGCGCGTTGCAGGGACGCCACCAACTGACCGGCCTTCTCCACGGGTAGCGCGTTGAATTCTTCTTCCGCGTTGGCAATCCGTCTAAGCAGCGCATCCAGCAGCAGCGCGCTGGCCACTTCCCCAGCTTCCGTGTCCTCATGATCTTTCAGGGACTGTATCAGCTTCCTGCTCTGCTCCACCGCCTGACGCAGCCGCAGGCACTCTGCGCCCGCACGGACGGCATAGCGCCAAAGGGCATGTTTGTCCATTTCGTATCCCTGCGCTTCCAGCCAGGCGGCGATTTCCGTGTAGGAATTGGCGCGGTCGGCCAGCAAGCGGTCCAGTTCCTCCCGCACCGCGGCGGGCAGCTCCTCCACCCTGCCATATGGCGTCGGATTTTCATGTTCGGCCACGGCTTACACCTCCACCCCTGGAGCGGCGCACAGGCCATCCAGCAAATCCACGCCGTCAGGCGTCAGCGTCAGCAGCCGCTCATGGATTCCGAAGCGTTCGGCACTGTGTACCACGCGCAGCAGTCCTTTGTCCTCCAAATACTGCGTATACTCGCTGATGTCCGGGCTGCTGACCAGTCCGCGCTCCATCAGTCCTGCCGCCACCGCGCTCTCAAAGGTCGCTGTGGGATAGCTCATTTCGAGAATCTTCAGCACATGTCCGCGGATTTTCATTTTCTGAATGGTTTCAATGTCCTTGTTCATCGCGTTTCCTTTCCTCCCAGTGCCGCCAGAATGCGGTCCAGCTTCTTGTCCACCGCCGACATGCTGCGAATGAAATCCTCCTTGAGGGTGTACTTGTAAGGCATATCCCGGATGGTATCCTCCAGCTTGTCAATCCGTTTGATCTGGCTGTTCATGCTAATGCGGAAATCCTCCCGGATGGCCTTGCTCTCCTGCTGGAAATCCTCCCGCAGGCACGCCGTCTTTTGATCGCTGTCCCGGCGCAGCTCCGACATCTTCGTTTCAAAATTCGCATACGTCTTTTTCAGAAAAAACGCAATGATTCCGATTACCACCGAAAAGATGGACGCCGGCAGCCAGTCCATGCCTTCACCTCTCTTTACGTAGCGTTGTGCCCGTAGCCGCGCCGCCTACCGGCGCTGTATCCACCTTCTGCGGCGCATCCATGAATCGCTTTCTGTTTTTCTCCCGCGGCCCGTCGCTGCTAACCCAAGGGCGAGATTGCTCCCTAGCAGCCTCCATATCCCGGCATGGTAACGCATCGCCGCAACGCTGCGCCCGGGCCGATTGCCCGAAGCAGATGCCGGTCCGTTTCTTGGCTCATGACCCGCCCTTGCGCGCTACCCATGCCGATACGTGCTGCAAGCCCAAACAGTGCAACGCTTCTGGACGAACGCCAAAATAATCGTGCTCCCGCCACTGGCTCCAGGGAAAATCTTCTCCCGCAACGTCCATGCCCTGCGCCCGCAGTTCCTCCAGGCTGTACCGTCCCGCGCATTCCTGGGCCAGCGTGACATATCCCCGGCCAACGCCCCGTAGCGGCCCCCGCCGGAAGCACAGCACGCCTTCCGGCGCTATACGGGATAGCCACACCGCCGCCAGATAGGGCCGAAGCAGCTTCCCGGGCCGGCTGACACATTCGGCCGCCGGCAGCTTTTCACCTTCGTGACTCCTCCTTTTGTCCTCCTGCCCCAGGGTGACCAGGCTTATATCCCGCAGCCATACGCGCATGATTTCCATTCCCATTGCCCCCCCTTGCGTTGCGGTTTCTTCGCCGCATCTATCTTGCTCCGTTGATAAAGAACGTATGTTCTCCTATATCGTACATGCTAAATATGCCAAATGCTACCTTTTTGCAAAAAAAAGTTGCGCCTTGCGCAAACAGGAATCGCCGGCACGCAGCAAAAAAGCCGCGCACCGTTCATACGCCGGTGCGCGGCTGAGTCTGCGACAGTTTTTCTACAAGGGAAAATCATAGGTTCATAGGCGAACCACGCTTTTACTGAATCGCCGTAGTAAACCGCCCGTAGAAGGAATACACGTAGGAGGCAGCCTTCTCCATATAGCTGTACACATAGGTGCCGAAGCCTTCCTCAACCGCCTGATAAACCTCCTGGGAGTAGTAAACATAGCCGCCTTCTTCATTGTAAAGCCAGCGGCCCATCGTCAGGTTCAGGTTGAACTCGTTGATTTGCTCATACACCTTCAGGAGATCCGCGTCCTCGGGAATATCGCACATGCGGCAGACCACGCGGACCGCGCCGTCCAGGCACTGGCAGTATACGTCAATGGTATCTGAATCCGTAGCGCCATTGGCGTTATACGAAATCATGATCTCATCATCAAATCCATCGCCGTCCGTATCCCGAGCCGTATAATTCTTCCAGCCCACGGTGGGCAGATATTCCTTCAGCGCCGTAGCAGTAAAAAGCTCTCCGCTCTCCTCGCCGGCGGCACAAGAAAGCACCGGCAGAACCAACGCCAGGCAGCATAATACGCACAACCACTTTTTCATCGGTTTGTTCCTCCTCTATTCTCTGCTTACTGGAGCATACCTACCAGTTCATCATAGGTTTCGTCCACCGTGCGCGCGGTAATATACACGTTCCGCTCCACCATCCGGCCGAAATCGGCGTCCGCCACGTAGGGAACCTCCATGCGGGGATAGATGCTGTCGTTCTGCGAATTGTAAATATAGCGAACAAAGGAGATGGAATCGTTCATGTTCTCCAGCGTTTGATACAGCTTGAGCATGTCCGAGGTATCCGACGGTATAAAGGCGTTGCCAACAATCACAGCCGAATTCTCATACGCAAGAATCCGAATAATGACTTTATCCAGCTTTTCACTGTTGGCCGGCGTGTAGGTGAGCACAAATGCTTCATAGTTTGACGTGGTACCTTCAAGCGCATAGTTCAGGTCCGCTTCATCCAGATATGCCGCAATTTCCCGACTGGTATCGAACTGAAACGACTCTTCCGCACTCGCAGCGCCGTAACCATACACAACCAAACAAAGACAGGCAAATAGATACACCAACCGTTTCAAGATATGCACTTCCCTTTCCTTATTAGATAGGATGCCCAATGCATTATACTGCAAAAAAAATCTTTTTTCAACGCGTCCATGGCCATACATTTTCTTTATATTCATTTTGCAAACCGTCGGCGTTTTTTTCCGTTTGCCTTCCAGACGCGATTGCTTCGGCAGCCGAAAGACCGGCTCCCACAATAGGGCGCTATGCCTGCCTTGAAAGCCGGTTTATCGTATAATGCCGCGCAGCGATTACTCCTTTGCGGCATGGACAAAAAAAGTCCGCCCTGCCGGGAACAACGAAGCAGAAAAATACAACCGTTTGGGAACAAAAACCCAAGAAGAGGTGTTTCTGTGAGGAATGAACATTCACACCGCGGGATGAAGCATGGCAACTGCTGGAAACGCTGGTTAACGAGCCTGATTTTGAATGGCTGATAAGGCCTGGTATAGATGCTCATTGCAACGCTTGACGCAAGACCAGCGTATGGTTACAATTGGTCCGAAACGCGAGTCTGACGTACGCCAATGAGCGAGCAAGGAGTGGTTGAAAGCATGAAATTACAAATCAGAAGCGCAGTCTGTCTTGTTCTGATACTGGTGATGACCATATCAATCTGCTTCGCGCAGGAGACGCCCAGTCTCAAAGATGATTTTTATGAGGCTGTAAATGCTCAGTGGCTGGCTGAAGCGGAGATTCCTTCGGACAGCGCGGAGGTGAGCGCTTTCACCGAGATGAACGATAAGGTCAAGGAGGTCCTTATGGCCGATTTGCAGGCCATGCTCAGCGGCGAAAAGCCCGTGGCGGAGGGGCTTGAAGATTGCATCGAATTCTATCGTCTGGCGGCGGACTATGAAACCCGCAATGCCCTGGGCGCGGAGCCGCTCCAGCCCTATCTGGAAATGATCGAAGACCTGGATAACCTGGAGGCTATGCGTGAAAGCCTGCCGGAGCTGATTTTGCAGGGGATACCGGTGCCCTTTGGCGTCACGGTCACGGCGGATATGGGCAACGCCTCCGTCAACGCCCTGTATTTCTCGCCGGCTTCGCTCTTTTTGTCCAGCAAGGATTATTACCTGGACGACAACACCCGCGTCGCCATGCAAGGCATCTTCGGGCAGATGTCCCAAAACTTGCTGGTAATGGCCGGAAAGTCTGCGGAAGAGGCACAGCAAATCGTTTCCCAGGCGCTGGCCTTTGACGAAAGCCTCGCGCCCTATACCCGCACCGCCCAGGAAAGCAGCGATACCGCCTCCAGCTACAATCTTCAGACCATTACGCAGCTGGATGGACAGGTGACATGCTTCGACTTCGCAGCCTTGCTCGCAGCGCTGATGGACGAAGTGCCCGAGACGGTCGTGGTAACGGACCCCGCCTATTTCGCGGCGCTGGATCAGCTGGTCAACGAGGATACCTTCTCCCAGATGAAGAGCTGGATGCTGGTGTGGATGACCAATGCGCTCGCTCCTTTCCTCAGCGACAGCTTCCGTGTGGCGGCGTCCGCTTTTTCCCTTGCTCTTAGCGGCGTAGCGGAGCCTTCCTCCGCTGAGGAGGCCGCTTATAACATGGTGCTGTCCTTGTTTGGCGAGGCCGTGGGCATCTATTATGGCAAGACCTATTTGGGCGAGGAAGCGCGTCAGGATGTGCAGGAGATGGTGGCGCGCTTCGTGGAGGTTTACAAGCAGCGCCTGCGCAACAACGATTGGCTCAGCGACGAAACCCGCGAAATGGCCATTCGCAAGCTCGAAGCTATGAGCATCCACGTAGGCTATCCGGACGCGGTCCAACCTGTGTACGAGTTACTTGAGGTAATCCCCGCCTCCGAGGGCGGCACGCTGGTGGAAAACGCCATGGCATTTACCAGCATATCTGCAAAATACAATTTCAGCACCTGGGGCCAGCCGGTAGACCGCAGCGCATGGCCGCTGACCGCCTGCACAGTCAACGCCATGTATACGCTCACGAACAACAGCATCAACTTCCCCGCCGCCATTCTCCAGGAGCCCTTCTATAGCTTGGAGGCGTCCGCCTCCGCCAATTATGGCGCTATTGGCGCAGTCATTGCCCATGAAATTTCCCATGCCTTTGACCCCAACGGCTCCAAGTTTGACGAGCATGGCTCGCTGGCCAACTGGTGGAGTGAGGAAGATCTGGCCAAGTTTGAGGAACTGTCCCAGGCAATGATCGAGGAGTTCGACGGTATCGCCTTCGGTGGCGGCACGGTCAACGGCGCCCTCACGGTAACGGAAAACGTTGCTGATGCAGGCGGCCTGTCCTGTGCATTGGAGGCGCTCAAGCAGGTCGAGGCAGAGCCGGATCTGCAGGCGTTCTTCACCAGTTGGGCCAAGGTGTGGCGCAACAAGGCCACCGACGCCTATACGGCGCTGAAGCTCACCATGGATGTGCATGCCCCGTCCAAGCTGCGTTGCAACATTCAGGTGCAGAACCTGGAGGACTTCTTCAACGTTTTCGGCATGAAGGAAGGCGACGGCATGTACCGCGCTCCCGAGGATCGCGTGTCCATCTGGTAACCCAAGGGCGCGCATAACCGTCCAGGCCTTCATCCATTCAAATCGTTATGGCAGCATTTCGCCTCTTTTATGTTGCGCATTGCATTTTGGCAAGCGCAAGGGTCTCACGCCAGCAAGGTCGACCGTTCTCCGAAAGGTCAAATGAAAAAGCAGCCTTTCAAACCAGCGGCTTTCCGATCGTTCCGCAGCCTCCGTCGCCGCGGCGTACCGCCGCTGGTTTCGGTTGAGAAAGGAATACGTCGCCGCCAAACTGTCAAAAACTCCAAGGATGTGTCGGAGGGGCCGCGGCCCCTCCGACTTTCATTCGTATCCGACGGCTTTGCCGGCGGACGGTTGGCTTTTCTTTGGAAAAGCCAGAATTTGCAAATTTTTCATAGCGTATGGGGCCGAAGGTTTCCAAAAGGAAAGGCAGGCAAACAGCTCCATCAGCCGTTTCAAACTATGCGCTTCCCGTTCCTTGTTAGATTAAGAGGCTGAATGTACTATACTGCGAGAGCGTCTCTTCTCCATGCGTCCATGTCCATGCATTTTCTTTATGCCCATTTTACCAGCCATCGTTTTCCTTCCGCCGGCCTTCCAGGCGCATGTACCTCGGCAGCGAAAAAAAACGGCTCCCGCAGCAGGGCGCTACGCCCGCCTTGGGAGCCACGAAACAGGCAAATTACAGCAGTTTGATGAGCATGGTCTTCTGCTCGTCCATTTCCACCACCAGCATGCCTTCCTTTTCCAGCTGCTTCATAATATCGGAAAAGCGCTTGAAGCCAATGCTCCGCTCGTTGAAGTTGGGGTAGGTGGTAAGAATATCCGCCTTGAGGATGGAGGGATTGACCCGGTCGAAGCCGCCGTCCTTGTAGGCCTTGAGCTGGGCGGCGAAGGCTTCCCGCCAGTTTTCCCTGGTGAGCTGGGGCATGGCGTCCTGTTCGGGGGCATTCAGGCTGACCATCACGTTGAAATTGTCGTTCTTGATGCGCAGGGAGCCAAACTTGGCAGCCAGGTTGGCCAGCAGTTTGCCAAAGGTGGCGCAGCCGTAAGCCTTCTCGTTGAAGTCCGGGCGCAGGCGCAGCAGCACGCCCTTGAGCTCGCTGGCGTACATTTCGTCCTTGTCGGATTGCTCCTCAAAGATGGAGCAAAGGAGCTTGTTCAGCTCGGCCTCGTCCATGCTTTCCTCCGAGGATGTCTGACGGCTCCGCTTGGACGCAGGCGCAGTCACCTTGCGCCCGCCCACGCTCTCCAGAAACTGGAATTCGTTGCAGGCATTGATAAAAATGGTGCTGGCCGCCTCGCTGCGGCTGATGCCCAGCACAAACTTGCCCATGGCCTTAAGCCGGCCCACCAGCGGCGTGTAGTCGCTGTCGCCGCTGACGATGCAGAAGCTGTCGATCAGCTCGTTCTTATAGGCGACCTCCAGGGCGTCGATAACCAGCTGGATGTCCGCGTTGTTCTTCTGGGAAATGCCGTAGCGCAGGGAAGGCACCACGGTAAAGGTGTTGCTCAGCAGGATCTCCTTCAAGTCGCTGAAGCGGTCGGTGTAGCCGTACACCTTGCCCAGCAGAATATCCCCGCGGATCTTGACCTTTTCCAGAATGCTGTTCAGCGTGGCCACCTTGGCGCCGCAGTTTTCCAGGTCCACAAAAATGGCGAATTTGGAAGGGTTGGACGTACTCAGCGGAAAAACCTCTTTTCAAAAAAAGATAAGCGAAAACCGTCAGATGCGGAAGGTAAAGCGATCCCCACGGATCACCTGATGGGAGGTGTGCAGCGGATGTCCAAATTGATCGTAGATCACCTCGCGCAGGCAAAGCAGCGCATCCCCGGAGGCGATTTCCAGGGCCTTGGCCTGGGCGGGCGTAGCATAGCACAGGGAAACCTCGTGAATGGCCTGGCGGGCTTCCACGCCCTTCTCCCCTAGCAGCGCGTACAGCGAGCCGCTCACGTCCGCTTCCAGCAGCCATGCGTACGCGGGCGGGAAGCGGTTGGCTTCCAGCATCACAGGCATGCCGTCCGCCAAGCGCAGGCGCACGATTTCCACCACCTGTTCCCCTTCTTCACAGCCCAGGGCCGTGCGGTCGGCTTCTTCAGGATGCACCCATTGGGCGTGCAATACGCGGGTACCGGGGGCGCAGCCCATCATCCGGCAGGCGTCGTGGAAACTGTTTACATTGCGCAGATCCTTCTGGATGCGTGGAATGCCCACAAAGGTGCCCTTGCCCTGGTGGCGCTTGAGCAGCCCCTCCTGGGTCAGCTCCGAAAGGGCCTTGCGCACGGTCACCCGGCTCACCTGATACGTATCGCACAGTTCCTGCTCCGAGGGAATGCGGCTGTGTACCGGATATACGCCGCTGTGAATGTCTGCGCGGAGCTTCTGCATCAGCTGCTTGTACAGGGGGCTGTAGCTCTCCGTGTTCAGAATCTGCTTTTTCATGGGCCTCACTCCTTGCTGCATGGGTTCAGTATACCATTGTTCGCTGGAAAATACCATACTTTTCTGGACAAATGGTCCCGTGGGGGGTACAATAGGGTTTGTTATGAATACAAGCGAGGAGGGTGGAGCCCGTGAAGGAGTTTCCGCGCGTTTCTGCCTGCGTGGTGCTTTACCGGTCCGGCGCGCAGGCGTTGGATACGCTCCAGTGCCTGAAAGCCAGCGCTCCACAGCCGGAAATTTACGTGGTGGACAACCATGGCGGCGACGGCCTGGCCGCTCAGGTAGCGGAGCGCTTTCCGGATCTGTGCCTGTTGCCCCAGGCGGAAAACCTTGGGTTCGGGCGAGGCAATAACGTGGTGCTCCCGCTGCTGCGCAGCGACTATCATCTGCTGTGCAATCCAGACGTGACCTTCCCCCCCGAGCTGCTCGCCCGTATGACCGCATGGATGGACGCCCACCCCGAGGCCGTGATTCTCACCCCCAAGGTGCTGAACATGGATGGAACCGAGCAGTTCCTTCCCAAGGGAGAGATCACCGTGCGCCACCTGCTGGGAGGGCGTCTGGAACGCCTGGGGGGCTGCTTCCGGCGCTGGCGGCGGGAATTCACCCTGGCGGACGAGCAGGTGACCCAGCCGCGGAAGGTGCGTTTCGCCACAGGGTGCTTCCTGTTCATCCGCACGGAAGCCTTCCGCACCCTGGAGGGCTTTGACCCGCGCTTTTTCCTCTACCAGGAGGATTCGGACCTGAGCCGCCGGGCGGAAAAGTTGGGGGACATCGTGTACCACCCCGGCATGACGGTGACCCATGCCTGGGCCCGGGAAAACACCCGCACCCTGCGGGGCAACCTGCGGCAGGTGCGCTCCATCTTCCAGTATTTCCACAAATGGGGGTGGAAATGGTGACAGAGGTGCTGCTGGCCTGCTATAACGGGGAAAAATACCTGCCCCGGCTGCTGGCCTCCCTCATCGCCCAGGCCGGGGCGGAGTTTCGGGTGCTCATGCAGGACGACGGTTCCCGGGACGGCACCGTGAAGCTCCTCCAGCGCCAGGCGGAGGCGGACGGCCGTTTCATCCTGGCGCAGGACGCAAGCCCTGCCCGCATACATGGGGCCATTGGCAATTTCTGGAGCCTGCTGGGACAGGCGCGGGCGGATTATACCGCCCTGTGCGACCAGGACGACGTCTGGCGCCCGGACCGCCTGCGCGCCGGACTGGAGGCCATGAAGGAAGCCGAGGCCCGCTGGGGCCGGGAGACGCCCCTAATGGTACACAGCGACGCCCGGGTGGTGGACGCGGACGGAAATGCGCTGCACGAAAGCTTCTTTGCCCATCAGGGCTGGGATTTCCGGGCGGTAACGTTGCCCCGGCTGCTGGTGCAGAACAACGTCACCGGCTGCACCGTGCTCATCAACCGGCCCCTGCGGGAGCTGGCCCTGCGCTGCGGCAACCCCGCGGACATGTACATGCACGACTGGTTCCTGGCCCTGACCGCCGCGGCCTTCGGGCATGTGGTGTGCCTGCCGCGGCCCCTGGTGGACTACCGCCAGCACGGGAACAACGAGATGGGGGCCAGCGCCGCGGGGCTGGCGGAGCGGGGCGTTCGCGCCCTGTCCGCCCGGGCGCGGGGCAAGGCGCGCATCGCGCTGACGTACCGCCACACGCGGAGCTTTGCCGCGGCCTACGGTCCGCTGCTGCCCGGCCCCGCCCGGAAAATCATCGAAGATTACCTGGCCCTGGAGCGCAAGGCGAAGCCGGCGCGGGTGTGGGGTATCCTCCGGGGCGGCTACCGCATGCAAAGCCCGGTAACAAGGGCCGGACAAATTTTCTTTTGCTGAAAGGAAGGATCTTCTCCATGCTGACCATGGAACGCGCCAAGGAACTCAACGACGCCGTGGTAACCCAGCCGCATCTGCGCATGCACGCCCTGAGCGTCAGCGCCGCCATGCGGGCCATGGCCGCCCACTTCGGCGAGGACGCCGAGCACTGGGCCGCCATCGGTTACCTGCACGATTACGACTATGAGCGCTACCCCGAGGAGCACCTGCAGCACACCGCGGAGCCGCTGCTGGCCGCGGGCCTTACCCAGGAGGAGGTTCGCGCCATCCTCAGCCACGGCTACGGCCAGTGCTCCGACGTGGAGCCGGTGAATAACCTGGAAAAGAGCCTGTATACCGTGGATGAGCTCACGGGCATCATCGGCGCCTGCGCCCGCATGCGCCCCCAGGGCCTGACGGACCTGGAGGTGAGCAGCTTCATGAAGAAGTTCAAGGACAAGAAGTTTGCCGCCAAGTGCGACCGGGAGCTCATCAAGGGCGGCTGCGCCATGCTGGGCATGGACGTGAAGGACGTGGCCGCCATCTGCATCGAAGGCATGCGGCCTTACGCCCACGCGCTGGGCCTGGACGGCACGGAAAACGCCTGACCCCAAAAAATCGGAAGGAGCGCTTGCCTGATGAAATTTCTTCTGGAAATCATCCGGGGCATGGTCATCGGCCTGGCCAACATCATCCCCGGCGTCAGCGGCGGCACCATGATGGTGTCCATGGGCATCTACGATACGCTGATTCACTGCATCACGCACCTGTTCAAGGAGTTCAAGAAATCCGTGATGACCCTGCTGCCCTACGCCATCGGCATGGCGGCGGCCATCGGCCTGCTGAGCTTCGCGCTGAAATGGGCCTTTGAACACTACGCCCTGCCCACCAACACCCTGTTCATCGGGCTGATTCTGGGCGGCCTGCCGGCCATCCTGCGCCAGGTGAAGGGCAAGAAGAAAGGCGCGGTGGGCGCGGTGCTGTTCATCGCGTTTTTCGCGCTGATTATCGTCATGCAGCTGTTCCAGAGCGAGAACACCGTCACCATCCGCCTCAGCGTGCTGGAGGTGCTCAAGCTGTTCGTGCTGGGCGCGGTGGCCTCCGCCACCATGATTATCCCCGGGGTCAGCGGCTCCATGATCCTCAAAATCCTGGGCTACTACGAGCCCGTGGTCACCGTGGGCATTCCCGGCTTTCTGACGGGGCTGGCCCAGCGGGACTGGGCCGCGGTGGGCTACAACATGGGCATCCTGGTGCCCTTCGGGCTGGGCGTCATTGTGGGCATCTTCGCCATTGCCAAGCTCATCGAGGTGCTGCTGGCCCACTGGGAGGGGCAGACCTACTGCGCCATCCTGGGCCTGGTGGCTGCGTCCCCGGTGGCCATCCTCATGGCCACGAATATGGCAAACCTGGGCTGGGGAATCCTGCTCATCAGCCTGGTGACCTTCGCCATCGGCTTCTATGTGGCCTGGCGCATGAGCGGACCGGAGGAACCGGCGCTTAAGACAAAATAACGGCCCCCTGCGAAAGCGCCCCGGCGGGCAACCTGCCGGGGCGCTTTCGCTATGCCTGGGGCAGCAGCGTGACCTCCGCCTCCACCTGCAGGCGATGCATCTCACCGGTCCACTCCGCTACGGACATGCCCATGGAAAAAGGATGAGTGAACATTTCCTGGCGGCGCAACCCCAGCGCATCGCAGGAAGCGGCGTTGAGCCGCTTCATCAGCGCCCGGAGATCTTCCTCCAGCAGCGTTTCGGCCTCCGCGGGCGCGCCCCGGGTCATCAGCGCCCGGCCCACCACCTTCGCGGTGACCTGTCCCTGGGACCAGTCCACGGAAAGCTCCTTCACGTGCAGGGTGAAGGCAGCTTCCTCCCAGGTCAGGGGCAGATCCCGGGAGCGTCCCAGCAGCAGGGTAAGCAGCTGGGTTTCCCGCAGGGAAAGGGTATCGTGCAATAGCCCGTCCTGGCCGATAAGCCCGCAGCCTCCAAAGATGACCTCTCCTTCGCTGCCTGCGGACAGGGCTTCCGCCTGGGTATCCAGGCCGTCCTGGGGCAAGCCCTCCTTTTTCAGGGCCATACGCCCCAGGGCGGGGCTTTGCCGCTGCCCCATACGCCGCATGTCCGACAGGGTGCTGCCCGGAAGCAGGCCCAACTCCACCCGCGCCCGCAGCAGGGTATCCAGATACTTGCTCAGGCGAACGCCGGTCTGGGGCGTCAACGCCTCCAGCAGCTGGGATACGCTGTCCTCCGTCAGCAGGGCCATGGCGTTTAGCCGCATATCGGGAATGGCGGAGATCTCCGCCACCAGCTGGGGAAAGTCCGCCGATGCGGCCGTTTCCTGAGAAAAGACCACCAGGCGCAGCTGACCGAAGTTCAACCGGCTGGGAGAAACCGCCGTCAGGGAGGAAAGCGCCTCGTCAAAGCTGTCCCCGGCGGCGGAAAGTATCAAATACTTTTGATCGCCCTTGTAGTTGGGCTGTTGTATTGCCACCTCCACCCCCGAGGTGGAGGCATGCACCCCCAGGCAAAGGGCAAAGGAGCGCTCCTCGCCGGGCAGGGAGGCGCAGCCCCCCAGGCACAGGCACCCCAGCAGGAGCAGCAGCAATCGCTTCACGGTTTTCGCCTCCTTTTGCGCAGCATCGCCCCCGGAAGCAGGCAAAGGATCAGCGCCGCGCCGGGGAGCAGCACATAAGGCTGCGCTAGCTTCAACAGGCCCCGCAACCGTTGCTCGTCCCACAGGTGCGGCAGCAGCAGCGCCACGCCCAGGGCAAGACATATCAGTGCTTCCCGGACGGGCTTGCCCGGAGCCAGGGCCGCGCTCCGCCGCAGGGAAACCGCCAGCACCAGCAGCAGCCCCAGCACCCAGCCGGTGAGCGCCAGCAGGCGGTTGACCGGGGTGAGGAACACCATGGGCAACAGCATGGCGTCGGCCAGTTTTTTTCCGGTGAGGGCCAGTTCCGTGGGCAGGGAAAACGCTACTGCGCCCAGCAACACCAGCAGCAAAAGCACCGCCGGCAGCGGCCCGGTATCCCGGCGCTGGCCCTGGGCGCGGGCCGGAAGCTCGGCGAACAGTACCAGGGGCCAGCCCATGGCCGTCATGTCCAAAAATAGCGCCCGGTTGACCGCGTCCCCCGCGCCGGTAAGCGGGAGCAGGTAATCCCAGTGCCCGTTGCTGACCAGCTCAAAAAAAAGCAAAGCCAGCATGCCCAGCAGCGGATAGCGCAGCAGCCATACGCAGCGGGGAAGCCCCTTGCGCTGGCAACAGCACAGGGCCGTGGCCACGGTCACCGCCGCCATACCCAGGGGGGAGATGTTCATCACCACCCCTTCGGTAAATAGGCAGACCACCTCGGTGAGCGCCGCTTCCCCCTGCCACAGCAGCGCCAGGGCCACGTATCCCCGCCATAGCCCCGCAGCCAAGGGATGCAATCCCGCCCGAAAGGCTTCGGTGAGGGTGGGCGCGCCGGTAAGCCGTTTGCATAAAGCGGCCAGTCCCAGCAGCGCCAATCCCGGCAGCAGACACAGGGGCGTCATCCAGGTGACAGCCGCCCCCGTCTGGGCAAAGAGCACGGTAACCCCCTGGCTCAAAGCCGTGACCAGTAGGTACAGCCGCAATTCCGCCCGCTGGCAGCAGCGCTCCGCTTCCTGGCGCTGGGCCAGCTCCGACAGGGAGGAATCCACCGGCGTGCGCGTTTGAAAAAGCCCGTTCATGATCGCCTCCAGTTCCGCATCCGCCCGGAAGCGCGGCGCATATCCGCCGGATTGGCCAGATAGGCCCGCAGGCGCTGCCGCCACAGGGGCAGGCGCAACAACAGGTCGGGATTGCGCGGCCGCCGGGGCGCCAGGGGGGCCAAATAAGGCGCGCCAAGGCTGGTGAGGGCGCACAGCCGCGCCAGCGTCACCAGCATCAGCGCCGCCATGCCGTACAGCCCGCCCAGGCAGGCCGCCAGCAGGAACAGCAGCTGCCCCATGCGGAAGGCCAGGGAAAGCTCGTAGTCGGGAAGGGCATAGCTGCCCAAGCTGCTCACCGCCACCACGATGATCAGCAGCGGATGGATCAGGTTGGCCTCCACCGCCGCCTGTCCAAGGATCAACCCGCTTACCGTGCCCAGGGAGGTGCCTACCACCCCCGGCACCCGGGTGCCCGCCTCGTTGATGAGATTGAACATGATGAGCATCATGAAGGTTTCCACGGGAATGGACAGGGGCACGGCCGCCTGGCTCTCCAGGATGGAGGTCAGCAGCGCCACGGGCAGCGCCGCGGGATGAAACAGCACCAGCGCCACAAACAACCCCGGCAAAAGCAGCGTCAGCGCCGCGCCGCACAGGCGAATCACCCGCAGGAAAGAACCGTAGGGCCAGCGCAGCGCTGTATCCTCGGAGGTATGGAACTGGTGCAGCAGGCTCACCGGCATCACCAGCGCCTGAGGCGCACCGTCCATGAGGATCACCACCTGCCCTTCCAGCAGAAAGGAAGCGGCCCGGTCCGGGCGCTCGGTGAGCACGCACTGGGGCAGCATGGAAAAGGGATGATCCTCCAGCAGCTGCTCCAGGGCGCCAATGCTCAGCACATGGTCGCAGGAAATCCCTTTCAGCCGCTCCCGGATGCGCGCAAGGCTTACGGGGGACACTGCCTTTTGCAGGTAGAGCACGCACAGATTGACCGGGCTTACCGTGCCCACGGTGGTCATTTCGCCGATGAGCTCCGGGGTATGAAAAATGCGCCGCAGCAGGGTAATATTGTCCCGAAGGGTCTCGTTGAAGCCTTCATGGGGACCCATGACCACGTTTTCATTCAGGGGCGTGGAGATGCTCCGCCGCAGAAAGAAGCGGATGTCCACGCACACCGCGCCGGCCATGCCCTCCACCAGGATAACAGCCTTGCCGTTCACCAGTCCCTGCACCAGCGCGTCAAAATCGGTTACGAAGGAAACATCCCCCACAGGCAAAGCCAGGATCACCGCCTGCTCCAGGGGACGCGCCGCAGGAACCTCCGCCACCGCCCGGGCCGGATCCAGCACAAAGCGCTGCAAAAATTCCCCCGAGCACATGCCGTCCACGAAAAAAACGGCCGCATCCCGGCTAAACAGGCGCAGCAACCGCCGGACCATGTCCGTGTTCACGTCCCGATGGAGCAGCGCGTCCAGCCGCTCCAGGCTGTGGGCCAGGGTTTTGGTAATGGGTTCCGCCATGGATGCACCTCCCGCGCCAGGGTCGGGGAAATCGCCGGTATGCAGGCAGGAAAACGCCGGGCCGCCTCTCCGCGGCCATGGCGCCGGACGGTCCGATGCCGTCCCGCGTGCCCGCGCAGGGGAGCGGAAACGCTCCCCCGCGCACAGGCCGGGTTACCAGCGGGACTTGTAGCTGGCGCATTCGCTCTCGTCGCACTTGCCGTTGCAGCAGTTGGCGCGGGGAGCCACCTTGATGTCGGTCAGGGCGCACACGTCGTTGGTCTCGTGGTGCTGGCAGCTTTCCACGCTGCAATGGATACACTGGTTCTTGTTAGCCATGGTATGGATACCTCCCTGCTTGTTTGTCGCCCCGAGGGGCGCAGGTACAGCATGCCCGGGATTTGCTGTTGCGATACGGAGAAAAGTATGGTATGCTAGGGAACGCTTGCGACTGTACTTCGCTACGCACGAAAGGAAGAAAAAACCATGACAAAGAAGCTCTTTACCCCCGGGAACCTCTGTTTGAGCGCCCTGATCGCCGCGGTATACGCAGCGCTGACCCTGGCTCTGCCGGTGCTCAGCTACGGGGAGTGGCAGTGCCGCATCTCCGAGGCGCTGACCCTGCTGCCCATGCTCCTGCCCCAGGCGATTCCCGGACTGTTCGTGGGTTGCCTGGTGTCCAACCTGCTCAGCCCCGTGGGCATCATGGACATCGTGTTCGGCTCCCTAGCTACGCTGATCGCCGCGGTGGGCACCTACGCCCTGCGGGAAAAGCGCGCCCTGGCCGCGCTGTGCCCCGTGGTGACCAACGGCGTCATTGTGGGCGCCATGCTTTCCATTGTATACAGCCTGCCCATGGCGCTGACCATGCTCCAGGTAGCCGCCGGGGAAGCCCTGGCGGTATACGCCCTGGGCTTTGCCCTGCTGGCCGCGCTGAAAAAGGTCGATCTGAGCCGCTATCATCTGTAAAATGACAATTTGCACCGTAAATAAAAAAAGCACCGGGCAAACGCCCGTCAGTTCGTAAGCCAAAGGGCCGCCGCAGAAAATGCGACGGCCCTCAGACTGTCAAAAAAGTGGCGTCGCCACTTTTTTGAGGAAGCACCTTCGGCCAACCAGAGGTCGTCCGAAGGTGT
>CALVVZ010000014.1 GCA_944364075.1 uncultured Clostridia bacterium | reverse complement strand
TACGACGGAGCCTACCGCGACGCCTACGACGGAGCCTACCGCGACGCCCACGGCGGAGCCTACCGCGACGCCTACGACGGAGCCTTCCGCGACGCCTACGGAAGCGCCTACCGCGACGCCCACGGCGGAGCCTACGGCGACACCCACGGAGGCGCCCACCGCGACACCTACAGAAGAACCAAAACAAACCATCGTCTGTTTTGAACCGGCGAAGTATACCATGACGGCGGAGTACGGCGCGGCGCAGGACCAGGTGGGCCTGCCCGGCACGGTGACGGCCAACCTCAGCGACGGGACCAGCGTCGATGTAACGGTGGTCTGGAGCTGCGCGGATTACGACCCGCAGCACGGCCAGGCGGAGGCGGTGAGCTATACGTTCACCGCGTCGCTGCCGGAGGGCGCGTATGCCTGTGAGGCGGCGCTGCCCACGGCCGTGGTCGAAGTGGCGGCGGCTCCGGCCGTGCCCATGCTGTTTGCCAGCAACGGCGGCGCTTCGACGTTGGCCACTTACGGCGATCCCTTCCAATTGGAAATACAGCCCAGCATTGGCAACGATGACGACTTTTATCCCGGCGAAACGATCGTCGTGAAGCTGACCGATTTTGCCCTGCAGGAGGGGCATACCTTGGAGTCGGTGACGGTATGGACCAATGTAAATGGATTATCGGAGGAAAAGACCCTTACGGCTCCTAAGGATGGCGATACCGTAGAGTTTTACGTCCCCGAGGACGTCGAGGAAGAACGGCGGGGCCAGGTCTACGCCACGGCGGAGATTGTGGATGCGGGCGGCGAGGCGGTGGATGGTTATCCAGCGGAGATTACATCCACTTACTTCTCCGTTTGGCATCAAACCGAGGTCGCGATAAACGTCACGGTGGATCCCATCGGCATTTTGCCGGACCAGGCAAAAATCGTCATCAATAAGGTCTATTGCATAGACAGCAGCTATAATCTGCTGACCAGCGACGTTGAATACACCTACAAGTGGGAGGGAACAGGCGAACCCGGATCCAGGTCCTATGAGACGATCACGCATACTTCCACCCTGCCCTGTACCTACACGCTGCGCTTGAAGGATGAGCGCAGTTACAAGCTGGTGGGCGATTACACGTACACGCTGCAGAACGTCGAAAAATCCGAAGCGCCGCTGCGCCTGTCGGTCAGACCGGACGGGAGCGAGACTCTCGAGCCGCTTACGATCGCCGCGCAGCCGACGAATACGTTGAAGTCGGGGCACACCATCAAAGAGGTGCAGGCGATCTGCACCTACCGAAACGACGGGACAAAGAAGACGGTCACGCTGACGGGCAATGCGCAGAATGGGTTCAGCGCCACCTTTACGCCCGATCAAAACGGAATCTGGGATATTTCCATTTCGTATACGGTGCAGGACGCGGAGGGCGCGGACGTTTCCGCGTACTATTATGCGCCCTCGTCCACCAGCGTGACGATGGGGCCGAAGGTCATCGACATCTCCCTTGATTTTTATAAAAGTGAACAGGTCGGCAAGTATGGTGACCAGAAAACATTTTTTGTTACCTATCAGTGCAATCAGGTCGAGTCTCTGGAGGGCCTGATCACCATAAGGGAAACGGCGGGCAAGCCCGGCGTCGTGACCTACGACGGCAACAAGGTGACCTTTACCGCCACCGGCGTGGGTACATACGATCTGATCAGCGAACTGGTGGAAGGGGCCAAAGACGAGGGATACATCCATACAGTCCAAAATACTTGCCGCTTTGAGATTCAGCCCGGCTCCGCGCAGGCGACGCTGGCGCTGGATAAGGATAGCTACCTTTCCGGCGAAACGGTGACGGTGACGGTGACTCCCGGCACGCCGGTGGGGGACGACCAGGTGACGGGCTTTACCCTGTTTATGCGCAACGGGGAAACGACCGTGTCCTCCGAGAAGTACGATTATATACCGGAGACGGTGTCCCTGACGCTGCCCGATGACGCCCAGGGCACGTGGACGGTTTCGGCGGAGGTGACGCTTGCCAACGCGCAAGGCGAGGACGTCACCAGCTTCTACGACGCCGTTTCCACGGTGTCGCTGCTGGCGGGCGATCCGCTCGTCACGATCTCCTTGCACAATGGACCCGCCTTTGCGCCCAGCGATTTTGTGAGCTTCTGGCTGAGCGCAAAAAACGACCAGATGGAGGCCGTCGGCGGCACGGTGAGCGTGTATCTCACCATGACCTCGCCGTCCGGGAAACAGACAGTAAGCAATGACTCCAAGATTAATGCCGGAGGGACAGGGCTCGGACACCTCCGTCTGCCCGATGATGCCGAGGAAGGCGTGTGGAAGGCGACCGGCTATTTCACCTGCGAAAACGATTCTTCGCTCAATGGCCTCGTCAATTCGCTGACCTTTGCGGTCGGAAAGATCAAAATCAACCTTGCGGCGCAGGAAGCGGATGTCTCCGGCGCGCCGGGCAAGACGGTGATTACGTATACCAGCGAGGAAGCGCTGCCCTCAGGTGTGCTGGACCTTCTCGACCTGCAGGTCACGAAGAATGGGGAGTCCGCGCCGGCAGCGGCGTATACGGCCACGGCCGACAGCCACAACATCTATGTGACGCTCCAGCAGACGGGCGAGTACACCGTCACGCCCAAGGTCGCGGCCAGCGAAAGCGCCCGCTGTGCGCTGACCGTGACCCCCGAAACCGTCCAGGCGCAGGTGACGGCGGAGCTCACGCTGAACGGCGTGGCGCAGAACATCACCTATGGCCAGGCGGAGCACGGCACGCTCACCGTCACCCTGGATACCGGGGACGATATCACCATCGCAGAAGTGATGACCTTCGACGTCACCCGCGACGGCGAACCGTTCACGGTAAGCGATGATAACCATGCCTCCCTGACCTATGACGGCAAGATCGCCACATTCACCGCCCGGGACGCGGGAACCTACGCGCTCACGCCCAGGCTGACGGAAGTCTACGCGGGCTCGCAACCGGTGGTGAACGGCAGCATGACCATGACCGTGGCAAAGGCCGCGTTCCCCCTCACGCTGACGCCGCAAGGCGCCAACTACATCGGCAAGTATATGGCGGTCGCCATCGCGGACAACGGTACCATCGCGGAGTGGGACAAGGATGTGATTTTAGATTTCCGCTTTGATGACGCTGACAGCCAACATGCCCACTACGTAGGCTATAATTATAACATCCTTTTGAGTATTACGGACAATTTGCAGAACACGGACGGGCTGTTCGAGCTGCCGGCCACGAGGCAGGGCGGCGTCGAAAACAAACTGGGCAAATGGACGCTCAACATGAAATTCTCCAGTATATCCGTCGCCCGGAACTACGAGACGGTCGAACCGATCTCCTTTATGGTATACGACGAGATCGAGCTGACCGCTTCGGCGACGAACGCTACTTATGGCCAGGGCGACGGCGTGCTCAAGGTGACCGCGCCGGCGGGCGTCAATCTGGAAAATGACGTGACCTTCGACGTCACCCGCGACGGCGATCCGTTCGAGGTCTCGGATGCGAACCATGCCAGCCTGACCATTGAGGGCAACACCGCCACCTTCACCGCGCGGGATGCCGGCACCTATGCGCTGACTGCCCGCGCGACCGGCGACGACGGCAGCGTGCTCTTCCGGATCGGCGGCGATACGTCCGTGACCGTGGCAAAGGCCGCGTTCCCGATCTCGCTGACGCTGCCGGAAGGCCCCTACGCCATCAGCGACACCCTCGTGGCCACCGCCGTGCTCAACAGCATCGCGGAAGGGGACGGGGATATGGCCATTGACATGACCCTGACCGACGGCCTGGGAGCAATGGTGCGTACCAGTAGCTGCACCTATGCCGACCTTAAGGGAACCCCGCAACGCACGTTCGAACTGGCTGCAACGAGGACTGATGGGCATCCTTCCGTGCTGGGCGAGTGGATACTTCGCTTGAGTCTCGACGATTCTTCCGCCATCGCCCGGAATTACGAGGAGGCCGCGCCGGTCACCTTGCACGTGTATAACGAACTGCTCGAGCTGACCGCTTCGGCGACGAACGCCACCTATGGCGAGGCCGACGGCAAGCTCGTCGTGACCGCGCCGGCGGACGTCGTGCTGGAGGGTAACGTGACCTTCGACGTCACCCGCAAGGGCGTGCCGTTCACGGTCAACGAGGAGAACCATGCCAGCCTGACCTATGCGGACAACACCGCCACCTTCACCGCGCGGGACGCCGGAACCTACGTGCTCACGCCCCGAATGACGGACAGCGACACCGTGGGGGTGAAGCCGAGCAGCGACCTGACCGTGACCGTGGAGAAGGCCCCGTTCCCGATCTCGCTGACGATGCCGGAAGGAGAGCCCTACGTCATCGGCAGCATCATCGAGGCCGAGGTCACGCTCAACGGCATCGCGGACTGGGATAAGGAAGAGCACATTACCCTATTCTGGGATGACGCCGAAGGAGAAGCTGTGTATGAACAGTACAGCAGCTATGACTACCTTGAGGAATATGGGAGGTTCAATATCGCCCTGAGTGACACAAGGGTGGATAATGAGCCTTCCGTGCCGGGCGAGTGGACGATTATGTTGTCCATAGGCTATGCGGGCGTCAGAGAAAACTACGAGAGTGCCGAGCCGATCACCTTCAGCGTGTGCAAAGCGGTCGAGCTGACCGCGACGGAGCTATCCACCGGCAACGCCCTGCAATACGGAGATTATCTGAAGCCGGGCGAGACCATCGTCTTTGCGGCGGACGTGCCCGGCGGCCTGAGCGCCTATGCGGACGTGAAGGTGCTGCAGAACGGCTCCGAGCCGGTTGAATTACCCATCAACAGCGACGCGGAGGGCAACGTGTACATCACGTTCCCGGAAGAGGGAGGGTACGCCATCGAGTTCACGCCGAAGGATTCGGACTACATCTACACGCTGTCGCCGAGCGCGATGTACGTGAACGTGATAGACCGCAAGGATATTGCGGTGAAGATCGCCCCTCGCCCGTTTGTGGAGGGTCATACCCCCGGCACCTTGATCTTCGTCACACCCGGCGCGGCGTCCGAAATTACCGGAGATGACCTCAACCGTCTGGTTGAGGAGGGCGTGCTGATCCCGGTCGTGACCTGCGACGGCGAACGGATGGAGAGCGGCAATTTCACCTATCTCGTCGATGCGACATCGACCCCTGGATGTGTGAGAATCAAACTCTTCGCGCTCGGCTCGTACGACATAACGATGGAGCTGGACGGGGAAGCGGAGAGGGACTACGCCCTGACCGTCGAGTCCCTCGAGGGCTACCCCGTCGAGCCCACCCCGCCGCTGATGGAGATCGGTACGGACGCCGGCACGTATGCGCCAGGCAGCCAGATCACCGTGACGGCGTCCCGGGTGAATCAGGGCGCATCCAACGATTCCTACAACTACCTCCTCGCGAGCAGGGGCGACGAGTTCGAATATGTGGATGTCTGGGCCGAAAACGAAGCCGGACAGAAGACCAATATGGCCCGGTATGACGCAGCTGCCAGCGGCGATCCTCTTTTCCTGTACTCGCAGCCCAAGCTGACGCTGACCCTGCCGAATGACGCGCAGAGCGGCCGGTGGACCGTCCATGCGGACTACTACGTGAGCAACAACGGCCAGAGCGCCATGGAGGCTTACAGCCCGGCGTCGCCGGTGTACGTCGCGGTGGCCGCGGAGAATCAGCAGGTCATCGAGCTGACGGCCGGGGCGCAGGACGGCGTCTATGGCGAAGGCGGCGCGAGCGTGACCTTTACCGCGGGCGAATCGGTGGATCTGGTGGACCTCGTCAAACTGAGCGTGCTCAGGGACGGCGAAGCCTTTGACCCCGCGGGGCTGGTGAGCTACGCGGGTAACCAAATCACCTTTGCGCCCGTGCTGACCGGCACGTATACGGTGACGCCCAAGCTCACGGACGGTTCGGAGGCGGATTACGTGCTGATGGCCGAGTCCGCAACCGTGACGGTGAACAGGGCCGCCGCGCCGCTGGCCGTCGCCGTGGATCAGGCGCAGTACGGCCCGGGCGACACCGTGCAGGTGACGCTGACGCCGCAATCTCTGGCCGAAGGCGACGCGCTGGTCATAAACGAGGTATGGGCGTGCAGCGTGGACAACGGGAATGAGACGGCGCGCGTAACCTACACCGACGGCCTCGTGCTCGCCCAGGAGCAGAAGCTGACGCTGACCCTGCCCGGCGACGCCTATGGCGAATGGCAGGTGCAGGTGAACTACGCCGTGCGCCATGGCGGCGAGGACCGAACCGGCTGCTACGAATCCGCGCAGATGCCCGCCTTCGACGTGCAGGGGACAATCCCTGTCCAGATGGAGGCCTATGTGGAGGACGGCGAGTATGGAAGTGCAGGCGTATATTTCCACCTGCAGTATCAGGCGGGCCTGAGCATCACCGATTTCAGCCTGAACATCACCCGCAACGGCGAGTCGTACCAGTTCGAAAATAAAGCAATGGAACTCCAATACAATGAAGGGGGCTATTGCTTCTTCAACCCGATGAATGTGGGCACGTTTGAAGTGGAAATCGTGGGGAACGATCCGAGGTATGTGGTGCAGCTTGAGCCGCAGACGCTCACCGTCACGCCGGCCATGGTGTTCACCATCGAGCCGGATTCGCCCACGGTGGAGCCGGGCGAAGCGATTACGGGCAAAATGAGCCTGGATTCGGGCTTTGTCGAAATTCTCCAGGCGGGCGTTGTCGACAAGCTGGAATCCATCACGGTCTGGGCCGAAAACGGCGACGAGACCACCGAGAAAGTTGTGTGCTTTGACGGCACGGGCGAAATCCCGAGCACCCTGACATTCTCCATCCCGCTGGATGAAAACGCGACGCTGGGCACGTGGACCGTCTACGCGCAGGCGCAGGTGAAGCACATTAACTCCGGCAAGGACGCTTCCGACTGCTACGCGGTCGCGACGGCCAGCGTCCGGGTGGAAAGGGTTGAGCCGGAGTACACGCTGACCATACCCGCCTCCGTGGCGCTGGGCGCCGACGGCGCGGGCAGCCTGCAGCTGAAATGCACGCAGATGGAGAACACGGATTTGGTGCAGGTGACGGTCACATCAGCTAACGGCTTCGCGCTCAAGGACGGCGAAAACGCGATTGCCTATACCCTCAGCGACGAGAGCGGCGCAATCCAGAATGGCGACGTCGCGGCGAGGTTTACCGCCACGGGCAACGTGGATTTGAGCCTTGCCGTAACGCAGGGCCAGAGCCCTGTGCCCGGAACGTATACCGACACGCTGACGTTCACCGCCAGCGCGGAATAAGAGCAGGAGCGCAGACATGAAGAAGAACGCAGATCAAGGCAGAACGCACAGATCGCAGCGGGAACGGCAAAAAAAATCAAAGTGGGCGCTGGGCGCGCTGTTGGCGGTTGTCGTACTGGCGGCCGTTGCGGCAGTGTTGATTTGGCAAAGCACGAAGCCTGAGGTCGTTCCTGTGCCCACGGCGTCGCCCACGCCCACCGTGGAACTGGAAATCGACCCCAACGCAGGCGAGCTGGTCACGCCCACTCCCGCGCCCACCGAGCCCGGCGTGGCGATACCCGGCTGGGGGAGCATCACGCTGCCCGCGGGCGTGACCGAGGCAGCCACGACCCTCAAAAACCCGGAGGCCAACGAGGGCTGGTACTACCTGACCTTTGAGATGCGCCTGCCCACCGTGGACGAGGAAACGGGGGAGGAGAGCTACGAGGCGCTGTTCACCACGGGGCTTATCCCGCCGGGGCAGTACTGCAACCAGGTGACGCTCACTCGCGCCCTGGAGCCGGGCGAATACAACGTCATACTGCACATACAGCCCTACCGCATGAGCGACAAGACCCCCACAAACAACGCTGATACCGAAACGGTGTTGATTGTGGAGTGAAGAAAGAGGGAAAATCATGAAAAAACTTCTAAGCCTGCTGCTGACGCTGAGCCTGCTGTATGCGGGCGTGGCGCTGGCGGACACCGAGATTACCACCGATGGCGGAACGGGCTCCACGCTGGTGACCTACACCGTGCCGGAGGCCGGGACGGGCTACACGGTTATCATTCCCGCCAGCGTGAACATTCCTCAGGGCGACACCTCCACCACCATGCAGATTTCCATCGGCACGGGTTCCACGCTGGAATCCGGCAAGACCCTGAGCGTGAAGCTGGAAAGCTCGGCCAATAGCTTCAGCCTCAAACTGGCGGGCGGCAGCGATACCATCGCCTATGCGGTGAAGAAGGACAGCCAGGCCGTAAACGCGGGCGACGACGTGCTCAGCTGGAAGGGCGGCGAGGCCATCCCCGCGGCGGCGACGCTGACGATGGAGTTCACGGAGTCCATCGACGGCAAGACTGCGGGCGACTACAGCGACACGTTGACCTTTAAGCTCTCGCTGAGCACCACCGGATTTAATGCCGACCATGAAGGTTTCGAGGATGGAGGAGAGGTAGACTGGTAATCTGGACGGAACGGGCAAAGCTGCCCGTACATTCCTTATCGCCGGAACAGGACAGAGAACGATCGGAAAATGCTTAACGCCATGCCTAATCATGAAAGGAGTGTATTCCCTATGAAAAAGTTACTTTGCTCACTGTTGACACTGAGCTTGATCTTCTGCGCCGTAGCGCTGGCTGAAGGCGAATATAACGAGAACGATTCAACCGCTACGACCAAGCTGACCACTACCATCAAAGGACCGGACGCCCCGACCTACACCGTCATCATCCCCTCCACGTTGGCCATTGCGCCCAACGCGACTTCGACCACGCTGACGGTGCAACTGATGGAGCAGGCGAACACATCTGAAATCAGCATCACCACCGCGAATAGCGGCAGCATGACCAATGGAAGCGACGGAACGATCGACTTTACGGTTTCATCCAACGAGCTTTCATTCAGCAACTTCAACACCCTTCCCAGCACGAAAACGATGACCATCACTATCACCACCGAAGAGTGGCAGAAGGCGCCGGCGGGCACCTATACCGGCACGATGAGCTTCACCATTTCGGCGCAATAAGCGGATGGCGAAAACAACTTGCGGGGAGGCATGAGGCGATTTGAAAAGATATATTGTGTGGATGCTGATTGTACTGTGCGCGCTCCTGCCCGCGATGGGGCTGGCGGCGGAGAACCGCGATACCCAGCTGGTCACCACGTTGCCCAGTACGCATACCATTACGGTGGTATGCGGCGAGGGCGGCGCGGCGCGCGTGAGCGGGACGGTTCACACGGGCACGTATCAGTTCATTGTAGACCGGCTGGAAGCTTTTACATTGGAGGCCGTGCCGGATGCGGGGTACCAGCTCAGCCAGGTGCAGGCGCAGCCCAGCCACGGGGTGCAGGTATCGGGCAACACCATTGCGATCGACAGCGTGTATGAGGACAAGACATTGACGCTGAGCTTTGTGCGCCAACAGGTCGAGCCGACGCCCACAGTGAGTCCGACTCCCATGCCGACGGCTACGCCCACTACGCCTAATCCGACGGAGACGGCAGGCCCGACGGCTACGCCTAACCCGACGGAGACGGCAAGCCCGACGGCCACGCCGACGGCTACGCCCACCACGCCTAATCCGACGGAGACGGTGAGCCCGACGGCCACGCCGACGGCCACGCCCACCACGCCTAATCCGACGGAGACGGCAAGCCCAACGGCCACGCCGACGGTTACACCTTCCGCTACGCCAACCACGTCTGCCCCGACGGAGACGGCGAACCCGACGGCCGTGCCGGCGTTTGATTTACCTTACGTCGAACCACGGGGCAATGTACTCTACGATAGCTATCTGGGTACGGGCAGCGGATTGGATGAAATGGGTATCGTGTACGACGAAACCTACGGACTGGACGAATACGAATTGCTGGCTGCGCTGTATAATGAAGATCAGGCCAATGAGAACATGTTGCTGGTTATCGCGCAGCCGGGCGAGGATGGAGCGTATGCGCAGAGAAGCCTTGTGCTGACTGGAATCCAGCTGGCGCGGTTGTGGCAGGAAAAGGGTATCCAATGGATTGGGCTGAGAAGTGGCGAGGTTGGCGCGCTTATACGTATAGAGGAGCTTCTGTACGGCGATGCGGCAAAGTTTATCAATTGGGCGCTGGCGGACCCTGGTGCGGCACAGCCTGAGGCGGCAAGGGACTTGCCCGAAGTGGAACTGACGGCCAGACAGCTTGGAGATATCCGAATCGAAGTTCGTATTGCTCCGGAAGGGGAAGACGGATACCGCTTTGGCGTGTATGCGTGGTATGCAGACGTGCAACAGGAGATTGGCGAACTGATACCCTCCTTTCAGGTATGCATAAGCGCGGGTGAACAGGGCAGCGAGGAGGAACGAGCCGCGTATGCTGCCGCGCATGTGCTGACGGCGCTGGACGCGCAGGGAGCAAAGGTGTATCTGCAAAGCGCGCTGATCGAGATGCCTGTGCGCGAGCACGAAGACCGAGCAAGTCAGACCGAGTATTTTGGCGTGAGAATAGAGGAGGAGTCTGATCCTGTCGTGCTGTACGACTCCCAGATGCCGCTGGATCATTACCGCCGCTGGTTACTGTGCGCATATTGGATAGGGGACGCGGTATACCAGATAGAAAATCTGGAGGCGGAACAATAATGGAAACCGGCGTTTAGCGATAAAGTGCCGACCGTATATTTTGTACGGACGGCACTTTTTTTAGAAGTTGATTTGTTAAGCCAGGCGGAACACCTGGCAAAGAAAGACTTCATCGTGAGCTTCACATTCCAGGCGATTGCATGGCCGAGTGTTGAGCAAAGCGTGAATTTCTCCAGCAGCTGCGCCTGTTAGCCAGCGGAATGTCACGATGGCGGTACAGGCTTGCAGGGAGACGGGTTGCCTGTTACCTTTCGGATAGTGAGGCAGGAATATGAGCCTGCCCACCAAGGAACTGATGCACAGGTGCCGCAATACAGCCTTGGTCATGGCGGGCATTCCGCTGCGCTGAAACATGGCATTCGTGCGCACGGACCCGGCAGGAAATCTGAGGATCGGCAAAGAAAAATCCACGGAGAAGGCGGACGGTGATTCGCCTACAATCACCATGGATGGAATGTCCTGCGATTTACAGCCGTACGCGGAATAACCCGTGATGGTTGCAGTACGCATACAGCCAACCGTGCCCGCGGACAAAGAAGCGCGCAGATGCTTCCTGCTCGGGATACAGGCGCGCCACCTGTACACGATCCCCGGACACAAATGCCAAAAAGGGGATGAAGTGCTGCTTATCCATGGGATGGTCAAGCGTGACATACCATTCCGTTTCGATCTTTTCAGCATGGATGGTATGCTCTTTGTCCGGCTCCTCCGCCTCCAGCGGCGGCAGGGATACGCCGCAACAGGAGTAGGCGCCTTCGCCCATCGCCCAGATCACGTTGCCACACACCGGGCAGACGTAGAAAAGGCTGCGCGACAGGTTTCCGGCTCGGTTACGGTTCTCTGCGCAATTCCCGGAAAGAAACTCGGCTACCGATACGCTCAACGCTCCGGCCAAAGGCTCCAGCAGCGTGATATCAGGCAGGCCCCGGCCTGTTTCCCACTTGGAAATGGTCTTATCGCTCACATTCAGACGCTGCGCCAGATCGCGCTGGGTCAGCCGCCGCTTTTCCCGCAGGATGCGAATGACCTCTCCGGTTACATAGCTTTGCATGCAATCCCTCCTTGCTTCAGAGACTACCACGCCTGGAGGAAAGATGCAACCTACGTATCGTAGAGAGATGGAAAAGGCTCATTGCGGGCTGTGGTTATCTGTCCCTCTGAGCCGG
Source organism: uncultured Clostridia bacterium (assembly GCA_944364075.1). Lineage (GTDB taxonomy): Bacteria > Bacillota > Clostridia > Christensenellales > Aristaeellaceae > Egerieenecus. Next base: position 18,481 of record CALVVZ010000014.1, on the reverse strand, counting down.
GAAACACAAGCCCGAATCCATGGAAGTGGAACATCCGGTAGGGCAAAGAAGAAGCCAACCAGGAAGAGGATCATGAGACTTGAAAGAGTTTCACTTGTATTGATGCCGTCATAGCGGATTTTCCCGTCGGCGATGTCGTAAAAGCGGTTAATCAGGTTGGTGATGGTGGTTTTGCCTGCGCCCGTGGAGCCTACGAAAGCGATTTTCTGTCCCGGCGTGGCATACATCTTGATGTTGTGCAATATGATCTTATTCTCCTCATAACCGAAATCGACATCATCAAAGACTATGCCGCCTTCCAGCTTCTGGTAGGTGACGGTTCCGTCCACCTTATGGGGATGTTTCCAGGCCCAGAGGTTGGTTCGCTCTGCGGTTTCCGTCAGCGAGCCATCCGCGTGTTCCTTCACGTGGACCAAGGTGACATACCCGTCATCGGCTTCCGGCGTCTCGTCCATCAGATCAAAAATGCGCTGGGCGCCAGCCATTGCCATGACAATGCTGTTGAGCTGCTGGCTAATCTGGCTGACAGGCTGGGTGGAATTCTTGTTCAGTGTCAGGAAGGAAACCAATGTGCCCAGTGTCAATCCCCAATAGCCGTTTAGGGCAAAGATGGCGCTACCACCGCACACAGCACATAGCTGATGTTGCCCAGGTTCACATTGACGGGCATGCTGATATTGGAGAAAGTGTTGGCCTTGTCCGCACTCTCTCGCAAGGCTTCATTCAACTTGCGGAATTGCTCGAGGCTCTTGTCCTCATGGCAGAATACCTTGACCATCTTTTGCCCGTCCATCATTTCCTCAATGTAGCCGTTAACAATGCCCAGGTCTTTCTGCTGACGGGCAAAATAGAAGGAGGACTTTGCGGCAATCTTTGAGGTGGTAAAGACCATGACGCCGATTACGGCCAGTGTGATGATTGTCAGCGGGACATCCAGGACAAGCATGCTGATAAAAGAAGTCAGAATGGTCACACAGGAATTGATGACCTGTGGAATACCCTGACTCATCAGCTGCCGTAGGGTATCCACATCGTTGGTATAGACGGACATGATATCGCCGTGGGCGTGGGTATCAAAATATCGGATGGGCAAGGACTCCATGTGCCGGAACAGTTCGATGCGGAGGTTGCGCATGGTGCCCTGGCTGACATTGACCATGATCCGGTTATAACCGTAGGCACAAAGAATGCCAATGGCGTAGGTAAACGCTACAGAGAACAATGCTGCCGCCAGAGCTGAGTAGTCAGGGGTTTTCGCCTGCGTCAGCGGTAGAATGTAATCATCGATTAGGCTCTGCATAAACAAGGTTCCACGGAGGGTCGCCAGTGCCGAGCCAAGAATGCACACAACCACCGCAAAGAAAGAAAACTTGCAATCCTTGAGCATATATTCCAGTACCCGTCCCATGGCATGAATCTGCTGGCCTATGCTCATTTTGCTGCTTTTTTGTGTAGTCATGCCTGAACACCTTCCTTTTCTTCCTGGGCAGGCTGATCAAAATCGCCGCCGCTTTGGGTCTGTGCCTCATAAATTTCGCGGTAGATGCGATTGATCTTCAGCAAGTTATCATGGCTGTCAAATCCATTGATTTTTCCACCGTCCAGAACAAGGATGCGGTCTGCGCCCTGCACGCTGGAAATACGCTGTGCCACGATCAGCTTTGTGGTTCCCGGAATTTTCTTGGAAAAAGCGGCCCGGATCTTCGCACCAGTCGCCGTATCCACGGCGCTGGTGGAATCATCCAGAATCAAAATCTTTGGCTTTTTCAGCAGCGCGCGGGCAATGCACAGGCGCTGCTTCTGGCCACCGGAAACGTTGCTGCCGCCCTGCTCGATCCAAGTATGATACCCGTCGGGGAAGCGTTGGATGAATTCATCCGCGCAGGCTTGCTGGCAGGCCTCGGCGCATTCGGCCTCAGTGGCATCTTCCTTGCCCCAGCGAAGGTTATCCAAAATTGTACCGGAAAACAGAACGTTTTTTTGCAGCACTACGGCCACTTGATTACGCAGGGTCTCCGTATCATAGGAACGCACATCTTTTCCGCCGACACAGACGCTGCCGCTGTCCACATCGTACAGACGGCTGACCAGGCCGACCAGGCTGGATTTACCGCTGCCGGTGCCTCCGATGATGCCGATAGTTTCGCCAGGACGAATATGCAGGTCGATGTCTTCCAACGTCGGCTCCCCGCTCCCATGCTTGTAGGAGAAGCTCACATGGTTGAAGTCGATGCTGCCATCCGCAACAGTTTGCTCCGGCTGATCCGGTTCGGACATGTCAGGCACTTCGTTGAGCACCTCTGCGATCCGGCGGCCGCTGGCGGCGCTCATGGTGATCATCACGAAAATCATGGAAAGCATCATCAGCGACATCAAAACGCTCATCACATAGCTGAACAGGCTGGTCAGGTTGCCGGTGGTAAGGCTACCGGACACGATGAAGTGTGCGCCAAACCAGGAAATTGCCAGAATGCATCCATAGATCACCGTCATCATTACCGGATTGTTCAGTGCTAGGATGCTTTCTGCCTTGACGAAAAGGCCATAAAGATTTTTCTTGTCTGCTGGTCGGGGTACAGTCCATTTTTTTAATGGTTCCAGGATATGCCGGAGATGGCGGAGAACATCGACGAAGCAAAATTGTACAGCAAAGGAAAAGAGACACCTGAGACTGCAAAATATCTAGCAAACGGGTTATTCCTCACACATCGTGGCTGAATCCGTTCAGGCGACATCCATATGCGCATGGAATGTGCCCCATGAGCTGGAGACAAAAGCCAACAGCTCGGGGTGCGGCACGCCAAATGCCATACGATCCTGCATATGCTGAGGAACCGTCCTGCATTCAGATAATCCCCATCTTTTTTGCTTCGCTTTCACTTAAATCGTTCAATTCCTGTAGCAAGCCGTTTTTCCTGTACAAAGCCAACTGCTCGTTAACATAGTCGCACAGATCGCTATTTCCCTTCATGACAATGAAACCGACTCCCTTGATTTCCGGGTTGACGATATCATAGTTGCTCTGGTAGATGCGCTGATCCCTAATGGCTTCCTCCAGAATGTTTGCAAATGCCCTGTCAAAGGTCGTAAATACTGCGGCATCTACTTCGCCGGATAGCAGTGCTTCCAGTACGGCGTCATTACCGGCATAGGTGACGACCTCTGCTTCGGGGTATTGCATGCGGGCATTATCTGCCTGAACCGTTGCCGTTACTGCGGCAATGCGCGCTACGGCCAATGTTTTCTCGCTGTCGATGAACGGGGTGGCAGGATGCTGCGGATTGGCGCGGAGGAAGACATCGTCTCCTTCAATCGCGGTGACGAGTATGTTATCGGTCATGGTGAAGCGTTCAAGGCGTTCCTCGGTGATGCTCCATACGTTGGCAGAAATGTCCGCCTCGTCTTTCTCGGCGGCTTCGATCTGTTGCTCCGGCACATCATAGAACACATATTCCAACGCCACGCCCAAATCTTCGGCAAGTTGTTGACAGATGAAGGGCACATAACCGGAGGGCTGCCCCGCACAGTCGGCGTATGCTGGAATTCCTTCGGGAATCCGATAGCTCATCTTGCTGTTTCCGGCCTGGAGCGCCACGTACAGCGTTCCCCGCTGCCGGATGGCTTCAACGGAATGTGCTGCGATCCGCTCAACGTCTTCCTGCGCATAGGCGCAGCAAATCGAAAGCGCAAGGAGCATTAGAAGCGATAAGCTGATCTTTTTTTTCATTGTCATTCTCCTTAAATTGTCGGCTTTGCAAAGCATGCGATGCATCCGGGCGTACGCCATGATACGGCGGAGTAAGCCTTCCATGCATTGCGGAGGAATTTCCTGTTTCCACGGCATACATGCCGTCGCCGGTTACCAGAAGGTCATGGAAAAACGAAAAGGTTGCGAGCCGCTCTCCCTGCGGCGTGTAAAGTGTGTATGCGCAAGTATAACCCGCGTAGGGCAATGCGTTTTGCTTGCAGGTGACAACCAGCCCGGCTAGCCAATCCAGTTGTTCCCGCATTTCGTCTTCGTTGAGCGCATACTCGTATTCGCCCAACTGAGGATGGGAAAACGAAACGGCTAGGGTTGCCCCATCAAAGATGGTTTCATCTAATCCGCAGAACGCCGCCAGCGGTTCGCGGGGAATATTCATGGGTTGCAACCATGCAGGATCTTCCGTTTCATGTATCGTGATTTCGTAGAACAGCGAGACATACAACGCGTATGCGTTGGGCTCCGGATTTTCTGCCATCCAGTTACCGGAGACAGCCAACGGAATAATTTCTGCCCTTCCGTCCGCGCTGTAGCGCACGGCGCTATAAGTGTTCAGGCCAAAGTCAGCCGCTTTTGCGGGTTGCGGCTCCAGCGGCCAGGGCTGCGCCGATTCGATGAGGCTGTGCAGCTCAAGCATGCGCCAGAAATCCAGCTTTCCTACGCAGACAACGGAATCCGTTTCTGCAAGAAACGCCAGCCGCGCTTCATCCGTACTTGGAAGCGGCGCAGCGCTTTCATATCGCCAGACATATCCTTTATTGTCCAGAAAAGTAGCGGATGCTCTCTCTCCCCAGCTATTCTGCTGATAGCAGCACATGAGAATAATCCGCGGGCTGCAGGCAACGTCTGTTGCCGCCGCAGCCGGGGATAAGAAACATGCGGCCAACAGAATCGCCGTCAGGCATTTTATCAAGCGTGTTATAGGCGGCCCTCCTTCTGCGCGTGTAGAGTATTTGCTGCATTGCCGGGAGACGGCTTGCAGAAGACTGCCGCTCTCCGCGCAATCACCGGGAATCGGGCGCGCTTACCGCACCTCAAAGCTGCCCATGATTTGCTCCGCATCGCTGTCGGACACGTTGGTCAGCGTAACCGTGTAGATGTAATCGTTGGTCACGTAGTAATACTGCTTTTGCTCCAAGCCGGTCTGTGCGGTAAATGTGCCTACATAGTAGGATTTTCCGCTGATGTCGACCGGTCCGCTGAGCTCAAAGTCCGTGACGCCCTGACTGCTGCGGAAAATCTCCTGATAAGCAGGCTCCAGCGAGGCGAAATTCTCCATGGTCACATTGTTGGCGGGCTCGCGAACCACGTTGAAATTGGCGCTCATGTCGGGAGCATAATACAGGCTCATATTGGATGCGGCAAGCTGATCCAGCAGGCTCTGATCAAAACCGTTTGCAGCGGCAAGTTCTTCGCCGATACTTGCTACGAGCTGCGTGATATATGCACTGTCAATGGAAACCCAGTCCTTGGGAAGCTGCACGCTGAAGCCGTATTCCGATTGGGTCGCGACACTTTGCGAAGACTCGGGCGCTTCTGTAGCAGCTTCGCTTGTCCGGCTTAGTATGAGCGTCACGTCCTCCACTGCCCAGGCGAGGGTGCCGTCCGACTGCAGGATCAAGAACAAAGGATCGTTGTTTTCCTCCACAACTGTGACGGCCGTGCCGCTTTGCGTCCAGGTACAGGCTGCCGTTGTTTCACCGGAACTCAGTGTACCCGTTCCGTCCGCGTTGAGCAGCATATCCAGTTCAACGCCCAATGCGGTCGTGTCGCTGACGATGATGCCTTCGGCTTCGGCAGCGGTCAGCTTCCATGTGCCCGCGGCGGAATCCACCGCTGTTGACAGCGGCGCAAAGATCATGCTGTCGCCGACATGATCCTGTCCCAGCAGCGTCCCGTCCGGCTGCAAAACAAAGGACATGGCGCCGTCGCCGTTGTCAATCAGGAATGCTCCGTCTGCCGCTGTCCACGTGCAGGCGTAAACATCGCTATTGACTGTTTGTACACCTGTCCCGTCTTCTTCCAGGCGCATGGTCATGAGCATTCCCTGCTGCGCCAGATCTTCGTATGTGACGCCGTCGATCACGATGGAGATCAACTCCCAGTCACCTGCCACCGTCGTGCTTTGTGCGATTGCCGGCGCGGCAAAAAGCAGCAGCGCCATGAGAACACCCAACATTCGTTTCATATGTAGTCCTCCTTTTATTTTGATAAGGAATATCCCTATCCTTCATGAGCATTTGACGCACAGCGGAGGATGCAGTGCCTCACGTTTCCGTGCGTTCGTCCACGAGAAACACCATGTTTTCAAGCGCCGCGCACAACTTGGGATGGCGGATGACAAAATGAATTGCCGGCGCTTTGCATTTGGATATGCCCACCCACTTTCCTTTACGAATGAAAATTTGCAGGTTATGGAACGCGCTGCGCCCGACTTCACGGGCTGTGTAGCCAGGACTTGCTGCCGCAAACGCACGTGTCAGGCGCAAATGTTCTTGATAATCGGCGTCATCGTAGCGAAGCTCCGCGCCGTAAAACAGTCCGGACAAGGCAACGGAAGGCGGTTCGGCCGTGAATGCCGCTGGCGAAAGCACCGGAAATTCTTCCTCGTACGAGCCGCTTTGCAGCAACGACCCAACGAGCGCACGGCTCCGCGCGAACGCACGACGTATGTTCTCCTGCTCGGGCATGGAAACGTTATTTTTCTCCAGAATGCGCGTGAGGCATTCGTCCGACAGGGTATGCGGCGGAAGAGCAGTCAGTACTGCACGGTATTCGCCGGCTTCATGCGCGTCCGCGAACAGAAACGAGCTGTATGCGCTTTCCGAGGCGTCGCGATAGATATCCATCAGCGGTTGCGCCGCTTGCAAAATGGCGTTCGCCCGCCTTCGATAATAGGGCAGATCACTTTTTGCCTGTGAAAAGAGGTATCGTCCATGCGCAAAATCTCCAGCGATGCATTCGCCTTCCACCGCTGCCGCACCGGAGCAGAACAGCAGATGACCGTATACGCCGTTGTGCCTGCCGCGTAGATACCATGGGGAAATCTGTCCCGTCATGTATAAGGGAATCCAACTTTCCAGCCCCAGCATCATTTCCGCATAGGGGCGGTTCAAGTCGTGAACCATATCCAGATGTAGGCCCTTTTTCAGCATGGCAGCCAGTCCCAGCATCCACTTTTTTGAAAACGCCAGGTCACGCGCCAATTCTTCCATGGGCATATCGCTGCACATGAACACAGGCTCCCGGGAACGGGAAAGCGCGGTGCTTTTCAGAAAATCCAGAAGTGCTTGACGGAAATTTTCCAGCCCGTAATGCACTTTGAACGACGGTAGCTGAAACGGCACGGTGGGAACCTTCAACTGATCGAAGCGAACAGCGCGTATGTAGTCGTTCAGATCGAAATCATCTAGTTTTTCCAGAAAGGAGAAGGTGGAGTCGGTCTGACCCGCTTCACCGTTGAGCAGCCATCTTGCCAGTGCGGCGGCGCAAGAAGCGTCATTTGTCAGCGTTTCCGGATCCTGGCACAGCAGCCGGGCCAAATCGGTGCGTTCGGTTGCGCTTCTACACCGCCGTGCGGTATAATTGCCCACCGCGCGTGCAAATGCGGCAGGATTTGCCGGGGTGCGCTGCCCCGCACGAATGCGCGATAGGTAGGAAGGGTCAAAGCTCAGCGCCCGCGCCATTTCGCCTGACCGAAGGTGCAGCACGTTGACAAGCAGGTCGAAGTTTGCTGCCAGCCGGGTTTGACTGTATTCTTCATATCCTAACGCTTTGCGAAAAGCCCTCAGCACGTTTTCCTGCGAAAGCGGAAGGTCTTCGGTTTGCTCCGCCAACGACGCAACTCCCTTCGCAAGCCGCATGAGCGTATCACTGTCGGGTGCGGGCGTTCGCTCTGCACTGCGATAACGGCTGATCACAGCGGGAGAAAGCCCAGAAGCTTCCGCCAGTTCCAGAGCGGTGACGTTTAGCTGCTTCAGGTAGTCGTTGAGCATTTCATGAAATTGCATGGCGCCTTCCTTCTTTCCCGCTGTGGATGGAACAATTGCGCTTCATATCATCATTTTTATTATACCATTCCTTTATGGAACACCGCAAACGATTGACAATTAGTCAATGACTTTTGGTAAAATCCGCTGCTGGCAAGTTCTGAAACGGAACGGTGCTTCCGTTTGGAGCATGGTGGAGAAGCTTCACGCAAACTGAAAATGAAACGAAAGCATGTGCCCCCTCACTTGCTTCCTACGGCGGTGAATCCTGGCAGGCATGCAGTATGCCTTTATGGCAGCCTTGCTGAAGAAGGATTGGTTTTTCATAGGTCAGGTTGCTTTGCGACCGTTGTTTCCCTATATGTTCATCGGCGCCTCCCGGGTCCGCTGCTTTATATGCGAAATCAATTCCTTGCAAAGGAGAACGATTCCTGACTGAATAAATTGACCTTCTCCCCAAGGTGGTGGCGCCGTTTTTGACATGCGGATTTAACCGGCCCCTGCGGGATCAGATATGGAAATTGCAAAGGGCAAGAAGAGTCGCTTCCAGTATGGAAGAGAGGGCGCCGAAAGGGAACGGGCATCCCGTACAGCAGGAGATATCCATTAGCAACGAGAAACCTTTATGCAATGATCGTACCTGCTCCCACAGTTATAAAGGATCGAGGTGGAATCAGGGTGGAATTCAAACGGCCCAAGTATCATTTTACCCCTGCAAGCGGATGGATCAACGATCCCAATGGTTTGATTTACGCCTTTGGAAAATACCACTTGTTTGCGCAGCATAATCCCGAGGATGCGGTATGGGGACCCATGCACTGGTTGCACGGCGTCAGCGATGATTTGCTTCAATGGCAGGAAATTGGAATAGCGCTTTATCCAGATGAACTGGGTACGATGTTTTCCGGCAGCGCGGTGATGGATGCTTTGGGCTGTATGACGCTTATGTATACAGCCCATGGCGCAAAGGAACAGCAATGTGTGGCGTTCTCCAGGGATGGAACGCATTTTGAAAAGAGTGCCGGTAATCCTGTAATACCCAATCCGGGGATTCCGGATTTTCGTGACCCCAAGGTTTTCTGGAACCGGGTCTACGGTTGCTGGTCGGCGGCAATTGCCGCCGGTGACGAGGTGCAGTTCTACCGCTCAGCGGATCTGCTGCATTGGGAAAGAACGGGAGCCTTTTCCACAGTAGAAAGCCGTGCGGGAAATATATTTGAATGCCCGGATTGCTTCAGTCTTGTGGCGCCGGACGGAAAAATATACGATGTGCTGACGATAAGCATGATTTTCCGGAAACGTGAATTGGGATGCAGAATGCGCTACTTTATCGGGGAATTCCAAGGCGATACCTTTGTGCAGACGGTATTTCCCGAGGAGGCGCTTGCGCTGGAGCAGGGATATGACTGCTATGCCGGCGTCACCTATGCCGGCTTGAAGGAAAGCATATGGATGGCCTGGATGACGGCTACATCCTGTCCGCTACCGTTGCGGGGCTATTGCGGAAGCCTTACGCTGGCGCGAAAGCTTTCACTTCGCGATACACCAAGTGGATTGCGCCTATGTCAGACGTGTATTCTCCCAGCGCGGACGCTGGAGCCTGTGGCTTGTGGTACGGCTTTGCCGGAATGCTTTGTGCTGCAGGTCATTGCTGAAAAGCCTTTCCACCTAGAGCTGCAGGACGAAAAGGGGTCATGTATGCATTTGGGGCTGGACGGCCAGAACCGGATATATACCTGGCGAAGGAAAAGTGAAAGATTTGCTGCGAATTCTCCCTATAATGAACGGCAGAGTACCTATTGGACACGGAGCGAGACAGGAGCGTTAAGCCTTCAAGTGGTAGTGGACGCATGGTGCGTAGAGATATTTGGAGATCACGGGCAATATGCTCATGGGCTGCTGGCTTTCTGGGAAGGAAATATCCAACGCATAGACTGGCAAGGGCAGGCGGATGTACGGTGCGCCATCCTGTAAAGAGCATTCCGCAGGTTGGGACAAGCCTCATTGTACGGCAATTCTGGCCGGATGTCTTTTGCACAGTATGGGAAAATAGAGAGCTGCCGGGCATGTTGCGGAGGATTTCCCGGATTTTCCAGCAAATCTTTTCGCATAGTACCCCCTCAAAATCCCATACTAGCCAATGCAAAGACAATCAGGAAAGCAAGGAGGCAGGCTTTGTGCGAGCAACGGGCATTGTGCGTAGAATTGATGAACTAGGGCGGGTGGTCATTCCCAAGGAAATTCGTAGAACGCTGCGTATCCGGGAGGGCGACCCGTCGCAGATGACATGGGAGACGTGGCAGAAATTCTGTTTTGCCGTGTGTGATCTGGGTAAAAGAGTTGGATGGGAATAAGACAGTATGGAGATGGAACCTTACATATTTGCAATAGGATAAATGGATGCAAGTCTGCCATAAATTCGCCTACTTTCATATTACTCTGACAGGCGGTACATGGCCTGTAGTTCTGCCACTAGTACGAGGAAGAAAATGCTCGCAAAATAATGCATTTATATTGTATCTATGCACTTCGCCAGCCGTTCTGCATTGAAACTGAGGCGACATATCTGGTTATACAAATCCATATAAAAAGAACAGGGAATTTCAAATCTGGGAAGAATATGACCATTTTACAAAAAATCGCACGAAATTCTATTCCCTTTTCTGCGGATCAATCCTTATAATATAAACAAAAGAGATTGCAGCATGATGCGATCCGTATGGAAGAGGAGGATTCGTATGAAGAAGGGCCTGCTTCGCTTGGCGTTGGTAGTGTTAACCGTGACAGCAATGCTATTAGGGTGCGTTGCGCAGGGGGAGGTTGCTGCGCCAGAAGGCTATCCAGAGGACTATTGGTACGTGAATGGAAAATCGCCTGATGAAATCAGTGGTAAGCTAACTGTTTGGACGTGGGACCCGAACTTCTTTACCATGATTGAGAAGTGCAACGATGTTTATCCTAACATTGAGTTTGAATTTGTGAATGTGGCAAGTACGGATTATATCCTGAAGCTTACCACAGCGCTGGCCTCAGGCGGTGAAGTGCCAGACATCCTGTGTGCGGAGATGAACGATGTAGCTAAGATCTATGCCATGGGAATTTGTGATGATATTGCGGCTTATGGTGTGGATAAGTCCCTGCTGGTTCCGTATTTAGCTGAACTTGGTACAAACGATGATGGCACATTCGTAGGTATTCCGAACACTGCGGCTCCCGGAGGCGTATTTTACCGCCGCGACCTTGCCAAAGAATACTTTGGAACCGATGATCCCGAAGAAATCGGCAAAATGATGTCGGATTGGGATGGCTTCCTGGAGATGGCACAAACAATCAAGGAAAAGTCGGGGGGAAAGGTATCCATGCTGGCGGGTATGGATTCCAACGTCCAAGCTTGGCTGAACGCCAATACCAAGCCGTGGGTTGAGGACAACAAGCTGCTGATCTCGGAGAACTATCAGGAGACTTTTGAACTGGTGAAGCGCCTGGTGGACGCAGATATTGACGCAGGCTTGAGCGATGGTTCACCCGCATACTATGCAAGCTTCTCTCAGGGTAATGTATTCTGCTACTTTGGCGCAAACTGGACGGAAACCTTTACCATTGAGCCCAACGATCCTGAAGGCGCTGGCAACTGGGCGGTTTGCAATGCGCCCTGTGGGCCGTACAACTGGGGCGGTATTTGGTGGTGCATGTATAACGGTAGCCCCAATAAGGATGCTGTGGCGGCATGGATGAAATATGAGCTTTCACCGCAAGGCGCACAGAACAAGTATGAGCTCATCCACTTCTATCCGGGCTTGCAGAGTGCCTATACTGCCGATTACATTTATCAACCCGATGAGTTCTTGGGTGGACAGATTATCGCGGATTATTACCTGAAGGTTATGGACGAGATGACCGTGAAAAAGTGCGAGCTAGAGGACGGTGCCTTTATTGAGACCATGAAATTCTACTGCAAGGCACTGGAGAACGGCGAAGGCACGGTGGAAGAACTGCTGGATGCGGCAGAAGACGACTTGATTAGTAAGATTCCTACGTTTACGAAATAAACAAAAGCGGGCAGCGGGGCAGAAAACCTGCCCCGTTGCCTTTATGGAGGGACGAACATGCCCAAAAAAGTATGGCCCTATGTGTTCCTTGCGCCGTTTCTTATTGCTTATTTAACGTTTAATCTGTTTCCGCTGCTATACAGCTTGTATATTAGTCTTACCTCCTGGAACGGTTTTGGGGCAATGACCTTTGTAGGCTTGGACAACTATCGCACATTGTTGCGGGATACGGCATTCTTCCGCTCGGTGGGTAATAGTTTTCTGATTGTGCTGGAAGCCATGATTCCCAACCAGATTGTATCACTGACGCTTGCTTTGATTCTTAACTATAATCTTTCCAAGAGAGCCACCACGTTCTTTCGCAATGCGTTTTTCTTGCCGTACATTACCTCTCCCATTGCCATAGGCTTGATTTTTATGACGGTGTTTGATGGCTCGTATGGTTTATTGAATACGCTTTTGCGCAACGTAGGTTTGGAAAGCCTTTGCGTGGACTGGTTGCAAACTGCGGCAGCATCTAAGCCGTTGGTTGCTTTCGTTATTTTGTGGCGTTTCGGTGGGTACGTTGCCTTTGTGTATTTAGCAGGATTACAGAGCGTGGACACGTCCATTGTGGAAGCCGCACGAATAGATGGAGCAGGATTTATCCGCACCTATTGTTCCGTGGTAATTCCTATGATACGACCAATTATTGCTTATCAGGCTACGTTGGGGGTAATCGGCTGCCTAAAAACCTTTGAGGAACCGCTGATGATGTATAACAACAGCTACAACGGTGGTCCTGGATATGCGGCGCAGACCATGAACATGCGCTTTATTCAGGTAGCGTTTAAGAATGGCCAATACGGTTATGGTGCTGCAGTGGGCTACACAATGTTTGCTATTATCGTGGTAACCACCATTCTCTTTTATGTCCTGGCAAACCGAAATAAGACGTGAGGAAGGCGACGCATATGGTACATGCAGTGAAACGTTTTTCGCCTGGCAGATTGGCGTTATGGATAGTGCTTTTATTTGTAACGGCTGTGGCATTGGTTCCATTTATCATGATGCTTGTTATGTCCACGCAAAACAATTATGAAATTTTTTCCGGTGCATCGTTCCGCTTTGGCGACCATTTAATGAAAAACTTGGAGTCTATTGCGGCGGTTAATTTTCCCAGAAGCATGTTTAACTCGTTGGTCATTGCCGTGGGAACCACCGTGCTCTCTGTGTTCTCCAGCGCGATGGCAGGGTATGCCTTTGCCAAATGGCACTTCAAAGGGAAGAAAGTGATTTTCTTTATGGTGCTTGCTACCATGGTAGTTCCTATGGAAGTGGGCTATGTGGCGTTCATTTATCAAATGCGTCTGATGGGACTTGCACAGACATTCTGGCCGTTGATTCTGCCTAATGTTGCCAATGCAGCCGGTGTGTTTTGGATGACGTCTTATATGCAAGATGGCGTGCCCTACGAAATCATTGAAAGCGGACGAATTGACGGTTGCAATGAAATGAAAATCTTTTTTCAGCTTGTGCTTCCGTTGCTGCGCCCTGCGCTGTATTCTTTGTCGGTCATTGCATTTCTGGGATCGTGGAACGCCTATACATTGCCCATGCTTATGATTACAAAATCGGAAATGTTCACCATTCCGCTGTCTATTGCCAGTTTGGGAAATATGCAAATTGCGGATTATGGTGCACGTATCCTGGGTGTTGTGGTAGGTATTTTGCCGATCTTGGTAATCTTCTTACTTACATCCAAATATGTGGCGGAGGGACTGACAGCAGGTTCTGTCAAAGGCTAAGGAGGGAGAAAACTATGCGCTTAACAAACCATGTCTATCTTCTGTCGGGCTTTGCATATGGCTTGCATCCAAACGTATATGGAATTGATACGACGGAAGGAGTTGTTATCATTGACACAGGACTGAACCAGGAGGACATGCAATGCGTAGATAAGCGCTTGCAGCAGTGGGGAATGGCAGGCAAACCGATTTTGGCAGTTTTGATAACACATGCGCATTTTGACCATGCGGGAAATGCCTATGCTTTTCGGAAACGGGGCGCGGCCATATGCGCTGGAGAGGGTGATGCTCAGGGAATTGAGGCGGGAGATGAGCGTACCATTGCATATAGTTATTCCATGGCTTTCCCGGTATGCAAAGTGGACACGATTGTGCATGATGGCGATCAACTGCATTATGGCGGATTGAATATTTCGTGCATTCATGTTCCAGGGCATTCCCAAGGCTCCATGGCCTACTTTGTCCAGGTGGATGAGCAGAGCGTTTTGTTCACGGGGGACTTTATACAGGCGAAAGAAAATGGTCAAGTGGCAAAATTAGGGTTTAGCGGTTCTATTGATTATGATCCGCAAGCGTACCTTTCCTCGCTAAAGAAAATCCGGGGCTGGGTACCGGACATTGTGCTGGGCGGGCATCATCAGCCGTGTTTGGAGGATGGCTGGAAGATATTGGATAAAGCGTTTACTTTTGCATTGGTAAATTGGCGTGAACCAGTAATACCCGGATAAACCATGGGGGGGTTGCGCGATATACATTCCTTGCTATAATGAAAAATGTCTCACTGATTGCAACGATGCAGGTGGGCAGGAGGGAGGAGAGGAACAACTCTTGAAAAAAGGTTCGTTGCGCTTCCAGCTTTTGGTATTGTTTTCGACAATGACGGCGGTCCTCATTGGCATCACGTCGAGCGTATCTTATTTACAACTGCGTTCCGTGGCCAATGAGGTCAGTATTTCTACCATGAATAATTACTTGATCCAAACGCTGAACAGCCTGGATATTTTCCTCGGGGATGTGGAAAACACCGCAAAGAATATCATTGCGACGGAAGAAGTTCAAAAGGCTTTGCGTGAAATAAAAAACACATCAGGCCTTGAAGCACTGACAAGGTATCGTAGCTTGCAAAATACATATCAGCTTTATACAAACACGCGAACATATATTCAAAAAGTATATTTATTGAATACTGACCATTTATTTTTGGATAGAGATTATTATAATGACAATACATTAATACATAGTGCCTGGTTTGATAGCTTGAATATTGAAGCGGAAGCACATAGCTTTTCAACTTTGCATGGCATAACTTATCCAGTAAAAGCGATGGTCTTTACGTATCAACATCCGATTTACTCTACGGCATATCCAAGAGAACTGATTGGATGGGTGATGATGGATATAGACGCAACTTTGCTGGATAATGTTTTTATTCAGGACCTCCCGTTTGATGGTGGTCAACTACAGCTTTACAATTCCAATGGCGTCAGCATGTACAAGCAGCAGGACGATGCCCGGTATACACTTCCCAGCGACATACTACAAAAACTGGCGGCATTCGGTCAAAATGCTCGGATGGAATATCAGGGTGAGATGCTGCTTTCGGCCGTTTCAAAAATTTCAAACTGGCAGTTGGTGATGACGGTGCCAATGACCGTGCTAATGCGAGGCGTTAGCACGTATCTTCCGCCATTGTTGCTAGCATCGCTGCTGACTATTGCTATTTTTATCGCTGCGGCCAGCCTTTGTATCCATCACGCTTTCCGTCCGCTCATGAATGTTATGGAGGCTATGGATGCTGTTTCAGCCGGTGATTTCTCCATACAGTTGCCGCTTTGCGGACAAACGGAGACCAGAAGCTTAATTGCAGGCTTTAATAGTATGGTGGCGCATATCTGCCAGCTGATAGATAAAGTTTCTTTGGAAGAAAGACGGAAAAAGGACATGGAGATGCAGGCATTACGCGCACAGGTTAGCCCGCATTTCTTATATAATACGCTTAATTCCATTCGGTACCTGGCCCGAGTGGAACGGAGTGCAGATGTGCAGACTGCGATTTCAGCACTGATTCATTTGCTGCAAGCCAGCTTTGAAAGAACAAAATTTATTACCATTGCCAGGGAAATGCAATTGGTTCGTGACTACATAAAAATTCAAAAGTTACGCTACGATTTACCTTTGGAAGTTGTGGAAGACATGGACCAGCAGGCGATGAATTGCTTAATTCCCGGCTTCACCATTCAACCGATTGTCGAGAATTCCCTTTTTCATGGCATTGTTCCCAATCAGGGCGGGAGCATCACTGTAACAGTGCGCGTCAGGGATACATTTATTGAAATCTCTATTGAGGATAACGGTGTTGGGATTCCGCCGGAAAAAGTAGCACAGCTTCTGCATGACACAGAGGATAATCCAAAGTTTTTTACAAGTATCGGCATTGCAAATGTGGATGCACGCATACGCTATTTTACGATGGACATGCTAAAGCTGGATCATCTATCATCTGCCCAAGGACTAATGATAGAAAGCACTGTAGGGAAGGGCTCCTGCGTAAAAATGCGAATTCCCATGATCAAAGCTGAGGTGAGGGAAGATGAATCTTCGGAGAGTACTGGTAGTTGACGATGAAGCCATTGCGCGCATGGATATGATCGAACGATTGTGTCGCATGCGACCCGACTGTCGTGTCATTGGTCAGGCCAATAACGGAAACGATGCTTTGCGGATTATCAATGAACGCTCACCGGACCTGGTGCTGATTGATATTAAAATGCCTGTAATGGACGGGATTGAAGTTATCAGACAGGCAAAGGAGAGCGGACAGACATGCCGTTTCATTGTCTTGAGCTGCTTTGAAGAATATACATTGGTACGCGAGGCGCTACGTCTCGGTGCGGATGATTACCTACTGAAGCACACTTGTACAGACGAGGAGCTGAACACAGCTGTCCAACGGTCTCTTCAAGCTTTAGATAATACGGCGGACAGACAGGGCAAAAGACAACGATTATGTCAATTGCTGCTGCAGCAAATGCTTACGCTGACGATGTCGCATGAGGAACTCCATGCCTATATCAGTACAGGCATATTCGAAAACAGAGTTGGATGGTATACGCTCATACAAATACAACAGGTGGAATATCTTGACTCATTCCCGACCATTCCTGGTTATGTGACCGCGAACGGAACGGATCAAGCATACTGGTTGCTGCTGTGTACGGAACAGGCTGATGTACGGCCTACGCTTGCGAGAATACGAGAACAGCAGAAAAAAGCGGGAGAGATCACGGTATATTTGCAATGTCATACGGATTTAGCTGGTTTCTATCAACGATATAGCGAACTCCGTCAAGAGCAAAAGGGCGGTGTTAGTCGAAAAATACGGCAAGCCATTGACTATATGCGCACGCACTATGCTGAACCAGTTTCTGTTGAAACTACGGCACAATCCGTTGGTATTTCCAAGACATACCTTCATCAGATTTTCAAAGCCGAAACGGGTTACTCTTTTAGTGAATGGATGCAGAAATACAGAATGCAAAAAGCGTGTGAGCTATTGTGCAACACCAATTTAAAGATTTATGAGATTGCTGAAATGGTAGGATATCCAGATAGTGCCTATTTCAGTGCGACATTTAAGAAAATGTTAGGAGTAAGCCCGCTTCAATTCCGCGAGGAGGGCGAAGCCGCCATTCCATGACAGGCGAAAGAAGAACTGGAACGTGCATGAATGGTATAATTCGATGATAACTAAGGAATCATGTGTTTTATATGTACGTTTTGAGACTCTAGTGATTTGAGCTATATGTAGACAACACCAGACAAAGCGTTTGTCTACTATGACAATACATTGACTAGTTGCACCATTTGTAAGGTGCTGACGTCAGACTTGGCCAGCACCTGCGAAAACAGTGCAGCAAACCAACCAGAGAAAGGGATAATATCAGGCTGTCAAAAAGGGCGCGATGAGCGGCTTTCAGCGTGCCAAAAAAAGTGGTGTTGCCACTTTCAGACTGTTGATAAAGGCACGATTTTTCATAGGGTTGCAAGAATAATGAAGCTTTAGGCTCCCAAACTTACGAACATTTCATCGCGTCTGGGGACCGAAGGCTTCCAAAGGGCGATCGGAAAGCCCTTTGGTTGCGCCCGCAGGCGCGAAACCCTTTGTGCCTGCAAGCATGCAATGCACAACTTGCAGAAATCGTAAGGCAAAATACTTTGTCAACAATCTGAAAGTGGCGTCGCCACTTTTTTGAGGAAGCACCTTCGGCCACCAGAGGCCGTCCGAAGATGTAAGGAATAATTGATTTTGCAAGCAAAATTAACAACTCGATCCGGCGGCAAAGCCGTCGGATACGAATAAAAGTCGAAGGGCGGCGGCCCCTCCGATACCTCCCTGAGTTTTTTGACAGTCTGAAAGGGCACGATGAGCGGCCTTTCAGACTGTTGAAAAAGGCATATTTTTCATATAATGAGAAAAATGAACCTTCAGCCTTCCTAACTAGCAAAAAAATCCATAGCGTATGGGATCGGCGATCGGAAAGCACTTTGGTCTCGTCCGCAGGCGCGAAATCGCTGTGCTTGCAGGTATGCAATGTGTTACTTGCAAAAATAATGAGGCCACTTATTTTGTCAATGGTCTGAAGGGCCCCGATGAGCGACCTCTTTTGACAACCTGTGACTCCGAGGAAAATACTCTGGAGTCTTTTTTGCGCTTGAATTATCAAGTCAAGTGCAGCAGCGCATTGAAGAGCACCTCAAAGGGAGACTCACAGGCGAGGTATTTGCACGGATGACGGTTGAGTTTGGTCAATGAAATGTAACCGCTCAATAATCCCGCGGTACAGAAAAGTCGTGGTTTCCGGCACTCACACCGCCGAGAACCACGACTTCATT
>CALVVZ010000013.1 GCA_944364075.1 uncultured Clostridia bacterium | reverse complement strand
CGATGAAAGTACTGGTCTTTGGCTCGGCGAATATCGATCACACATACCAACTGCCGCACCTGGTCCGTCCGGGAGAAACGCTTTCGTCCCGCAGCTATACCAGGAGCGAAGGCGGCAAGGGATTCAATCAGGCGCTGGCGCTGGCCAGAGCGGGGCAGGAGACCTGTTTTGCGGGCGCGGTGGGCAGGGACGGCCTTTTTTTGCAGGAAAGCCTGCGTGCGGAAGGCGTGGACACTCAAGGCCTGCGGGTGCTGGAGGAACCCACGGGGCACGCCATCATCCAGGTGGACGCCCAGGGAAGCAACGCCATCGTGCTGTATGGCGGGGCCAACCAGGCCATTACCGATGAGATGATCGCGGAAACCCTGGACCGCTTCATGCCCGGGGATTATGTGCTGCTGCAGAATGAGCTGAACGGGGTGGAACGCATCATCCGCGGCGCGGCGGCAAGGGGGCTGCGCGTGGTGCTGAATCCCTCGCCCTGCTCGCCGGAGATCGCTTCCTGGCCGCTGGAACTGGTGGACTGGTTTGTGCTCAACGAAATCGAGGGGCGGGACCTGACGGGGCGGGACGCGCCGGAGGAGATCCTGGCGGAGCTGCTGAGGCGGTATCCTCGCAGCCATGCGGTGCTGACGCTGGGGGAAGCGGGGGCCATGTACGGCCACGGGGAGGAGCGCGCCTATCAGCCGGCGATCCTGACGCAGACCGTGGATACCACCGCCGCGGGGGATACCTTTAC
Source organism: uncultured Clostridia bacterium (assembly GCA_944364075.1). Classification (GTDB taxonomy): domain Bacteria; phylum Bacillota; class Clostridia; order Christensenellales; family Aristaeellaceae; genus Egerieenecus. The sequence goes on along the minus strand of CALVVZ010000013.1, from coordinate 29,864 downwards.
GGGATACTTCCTGCAAAGCATGCTGTCCGGAGAACCGGCGGCTGTCGCACTGCATACCGCCGCCCAGGCGTCGGCCATTGCGGTAAGCCGCCGGGGCGCAGGCGCGTCCATCCCGCGGGCGGCGGAGGTCAGACAGGCGCTAGCGCAGCAAGCTGGCTGCAGCGCATAAAAATGAATGTGTACGCCATATATGGAAAGCCGCCAACAAGGCGCCGGCTGGCCGTGGAACAACATGTTTCCGGCCAGCCGACTTTTTTATAAGCGCAAAATGATACGCTTGCTGCGGCTCAAAGGGGACAGCATAGGAGTTTGTCAACGCATCTCCCCATGATGAAGCTCCGGAGCTTCTGGACCATTGCTGGTTGATTCATCTCCGGAGCTTCACTTTGGGAGTCGCTACCTATTCAGTTTTGTTTTGCTGCCAGCGTATTTCCAACCGTTCGAAGCTGCTGGTATGGTGCAATGACTTCGACCAGGCGCTGTTTCAAAGATGGTAGGGGATCACGACTTCATGTGTTGCATAATGCGGCTTGAGCGTGATGATTCCTTCTTTGTGCCGGCCTAAAATCTTGACACGTTTGGTATCTCCGGGCAGTAGATCAAAATAGTTATCATCAAAAAGCCATCCAAAGAGATCTCCGTGATCGTTACCGGTGATTTCCACGCAATGGGCAAACTTGTCAGTACGAATGAGCAAAGTGTCTCCCTGCCGCTCCACTTGTAACTGAGCGTCCGGAAAGCGCATATGCCGTTCAATGTCCACATACTCTATACAGGTGTTTTCCCATGCGCCGTCATCCGATGTAAATTTCGCGTACAGCAGGTTTTCTTTGCTGAAAAACTTTAGGTAATCAAGATTTAGCACAATGTCTCCTTCGCCTTGCGGCATGTGTACAGGGAAACTGCGTCTGTCCGTAAACTCATTACGTCCAGGATGAAAAAGAGCAAATGTGATCGTTCCGGAAATATCGTTGGCAGTATCATTCACAAGCCACAGATTTATCGTGTCAGGGTTGTCGAAGCAGACGAGTACCGGTTCCTGCCCGCGCTTGGTGGCATAATAAGGCATGTAGCCTTCCCCAAAGAAGTCAATGACTGCGCAGTAACACTTGGGCCATGTATCATTTAGCTTGCAGGAAAAATGACCACGGCTTCTATGTTTGCGTTGCAGTCCGCCTTCACGGCTACCCATACGCACCCGCTCCAGACCGTCTCGCATTTCTTGCGCGTAAGACGCGCCAAAACGGTAAAGCATTTCCTCTGGAGTATCCGCGTCGTAATACTCCCAGATCGGTCCTGTCTTCAAATCCATCTTGGAATTCCAATGAACGCGTTCCATCCAGGACGAAGGCAGGGGAAACTGATCCCGATAGGTTAGCATACCTTTATAATCCTTGGGCCAGAAGTTTTCTTCCCGAACGATGGCTTTGAGGCTATGCATCACGGGCGGAGATGTGCGAATATGCTCACTGACAAAATTGGGATATTCTGCACCCGCATACTGCCAGATACAATCATAGGTGTGATAATCACCATGCTCCGGGTCATTGGCCCAACGGCCGCCTGAAGGAGAACCTTCATGGTACATTCGCCCGGGGTCCAGACGCGCTACAAGTTCAGGCAAATCCTTTGTAACCAGCACTTCGCCATAGAACGGCCGTGTACGGTCGGTAAATTCTGCGCCCATGCGCGTTTCATTGCCGCCGCACCAAAGCAGCAAAGAAGCATGGTGCCGTATGCGACGGATCAGATAATCGGCTTCTTTACGAATTTCCTGGCGAAATGCGTCATTATCAGGGTATGCCCCAAAGCCAAGGAAAAATTCCTGCCAGACCAGAATGCCGCGCCGGTCTGTTTCTTCATAGAACGCATCTTTGTAAGGTATTCCTTCTCCCCAGCAGCGAAGGGTATTCATATGAGCATTCTCCACCAATAGGAGCAGGCGCTCGACACGGTCAGGCTGCCACACGTGTGTGTAGCCTTGAAAGGGATCCATACTCCCACCCCAAAGACGTACTTTTTTCCCATTGATTACGAATTGCATATCACCGACAATTTGCACGTCTTTGAAGCCAACGGATTTTTGAAGGGTATCCAGGAGCTTAAGCGTCCCATCCGCTTGTTCGCTCAATAGTTGGATACATAAATGATAAAGCGGATGATCGCCAAAGCCGCGAGGATACCATAAGCGCGGATGACTGACTGAAACCATACAGAAGGCCTTATCCTGATCGGTTACGCGGGAAACGCCGTCAGCTACTGAACAACCCGCTTCATCATTTACTGTGCAACGCACAAGCAGCGGGACGCTTGTGCAATATCGGGTAACGTCCAACTTTACGTCTACGAATCCCATCTCGTATCCTGGCAACAGTCGAGTGGCGATATGATCTCCACTAATGCATGCGCCGTCAGGATAATCAATCCATACGTCGTCATATAGCCCGATGGGCGTAAAATAGGGATGGGCTCCCTGGTAGTTACTGCCATGAGGAATATCCTGGATGCGATCGTGTCCAGGCTTGCGAAGTGTTTTCCAGTGATCTACCATGCCTTCCCATTCGGGATTGTAGTAATATTTTGCTTCTTCCATTTTAATATTATGGAAATGAACTACCAGATGGTTGCTGCGCTGCAGTAAGCCGGAAATATCCACATGACTGGGTAAAAAGAAGTTATCATGATGAGAAATCAGATGCCCGTTAAGATAAATGTCCGCGACGGTGTCGACGCCATGCAGTGTTAAATGTGCTGGGCGAGTCAGCTCTTCAGCTTGAAAGGAACAACGATATACCCAATCGAAATCGGCAATCCATTTGGCCTTGTCGCACCATCCTACCAGGACTTCTTGAGGAAGTTTATGATAGTAAAGCAGAACGTCCTGCACTTGCATGGGGAAACGGGGAAGTTGATACCATTCCAGCTGATCCAGTTCATCCATGCACAGCTTTTCCTGAGGAGCAATTTGCGCTAAAGACCAGTTTTGAGCAAGTGGTTGAGTAATACGCATAATCAATCTCCTATCATCGTTTTAGAGGGTGATGCTTTCCAGGATGCTAACGCAGAGCATAGCTCCGCCATCATATACACCGGTGGCGCGTTCTCCTAACCAACGTGCGCGTCCCACAGTGGCCATCATACTCTTTGTGCATTCCATGCCATTTCGGGCGGCTTGTTTTCCTTTCTCAAATGCTGTGCATAGAGGTTCGCCATGCTCATAAGCATTTTCGATAGCGTCGGCAAAGGGATAGAGCGCATCCAGAATGGTTTTGTCGCCAGGCTTGGAATGTCCGAATTTCGCCATGGTATCTGCAATCAGTCGAGCGGCCTCAACCACGTCTTTTTCATTTAACTCGGCATAATCGCTCCAGCGCTTTCCAAGGGCCATAAGCGACAACCCGATGAGGGTACCCATGGTGGACGGGGCTGCCTTGTTGAAGGCTGTGCCGCATTGCATGAATAACGTACCAACCGTTGCACCGGTGTATTCGGCTATTTGCGCACGTAATGCCAGCATACCTTTTTCAACGGAGACCCCTAAATCCCCATCGCCATTAAGGCTATCGATCTTTGTAAGCTGCTCCTTGCAACTACAGCCAGCCTGCGCGCATTGATCCAAGAAACGTTTTATATCCGCTATATGAAACCTTTGCATAGGATCCCCCTCAACCCTTGTTGATAATGTATTTATCGAATCAGCGAGCGAAAGCTTATGAATGGAGAAAATGCATCCATATCCAGATATTGCGTTAATTCGTCGTCCAATTTCAGAAGGCTAAGAGAAGCTCCAGCCATTTCCAAGGAGGTTGCATATTCTCCTACGTACACGCTATGGACCTGAATTCCAGCCTGGCTGAGCAACGGGGCAACATCGTTGTAAAAGATATATAGTTCCTCTCTGGAGGTAGCGCCCAAACCATTGACAAGTACAGCCATCCGGTCGCCTGAGCGGGCAGAGAGGTCGTTTAACAGAGCGGAAGTAAGCTCTTGAGCCAAAGCAGCGCTGGTACGCATACTGGTACGCAGCACACCTGGCTCGCCATGGATGCCCATGCCGACTTCCATTTCATTTTCACCCATTTCATTCATGGGCTTTCCGATATCAGGAAGCGTGCAGGAAGAAAAAGCAACACCGTATGTCGCGGTATTTTCGATTGTTTTTTTCGCAATACGCTTGACTTCCTCCAGCGGGTGCTGACATTGAGCGCAGGCGCCTGCGACTTTATAAGCAAATGCGATGCCGGCTATACCGCGACGCTCTTCATATTTTTCTCTTGGGGCGCTTGCAACATCATCTGAGACGGTGACGATTTCAGCCTGAATGTTTTCCATAGACAAAAACTCTTTTGCCATGGAGAAATTCATGCCATCGCCTGTATAGTTGCCAAACAGAAACAAAATGCCTCCACCAGCGTGGACCTGGCGGCTGACGTTCAGAATGCTTTCGCAGGAGGGGGAAGTGAACACATTACCGACTGCCACACCGTCGCAGAGCCCCTGGCCGACATAGCCTAAGAATACAGGCAAGTGTCCAAACCCACCACCAGTAACAATAACCGTTTGATTGACGGGGGGCTTTCGCGCACATGCGATCGCGCGAATGTCTCCATTACAAAACATGTAGTCATTGGGATGAGCGGCCACAATTCCCTTTAAGCTTTGATCTACAAAATCACCCGGTTGATTCATCAGCTTTTTCATGATTCGTTCTCCTTTCTTCGTTTACATGCAAGAAGGATTATCCCTTTATGGCGCCAATCATTACGCCCTTCGTAAAGAAACGCTGTAAAAATGGATACAGAACAAGAATCGGCAAGGACGAAATAACAATCAAGGCATATTTGACCAGTTCGAGCATCATAGCAGATCCTGAGTCTGTTAATGCGGCGGCTGTGGTGTTAGCGTTCTGGTTCAGCAGAATGATTTGACGAAGAACAACTTGCAAAGGATATAATGCCGGCCTTTGAATAAAAAGCATAGCATAGAACCAAGCGTTCCAGTGACCTACCGCATAGTACAACACCATTACAGCCAGCGTCGCGCCCGACAGCGGAAGAAAAATCTGCAGAAGAATGCGCAGGTGGCTGGCGCCGTCAATGCGTGCTACTTCAATCAAACTATCCGGTATGGCTGAAAAAGCAGAACGCAAGATTAGCATATTATAGGTGTTGATTGCAAATGGAATAATGACGGACCACAGGCTGTTCATTAGCCCGAAAGACTGTACGTTGAGATAGGTTGGGATAATTCCTCCATTAAAGTACATGGTGAAAATGAACATGACGGTCAACGGCTTTCTCAAGATCGCACGCCGCAAAGACATGACATACGCGCCTAAACAAGTGAAGACCATATTGACTGCCACGCCGACAACCACGACAAAGAGCGTGTTGCGCATACCCGTCAGCACGAGCGGATTGATCATGGCAAATCGATAAGTTTCCAACGAAAGCGGGAACTTAGGCAACCACATCAGACCATAGTCCTGCAGCATAGCGTAGGGATCACTGAAAGATGCAATGATTACATACCAAAGAGGATATGCTGTCACAAAAACCACAAGAGCTAATAGGATATAGTTGCAGACGGTAAATACGCGGTAACCCTTTCCTTCTTCATTCAGCTTCAGTCGACTTACAGCCACACCGAAACACCTTCTTTCCTTACCATAATCCTGCGCCGGTAAATTTGCGGCATACCCTGTTAGCCATTGCTACGAGTACAAAATTGATGATCGAGTTGAATAGACCGACTGCTGTGCCAAAGCTGAAATCGGCTTGTTCGATTCCTCGACGGTAGACATAAGAGGAAATAACATCCGCCACGTTACGGTTCAGGTCATTATAGAGCAAGATCACCTTTTCGTATCCGACATTCATCATGTTTCCAACCGCTAGAATGAGCAGCAATATGATGGTAGTGGAGATGCCCGGCAACGTAACATGCAACGTTTGCCGCCAACGATTGGCGCCATCTATGCGCGCGGCTTCATAGAGTTCCGGATCAACAGCGGAAAGTGCGGCTAGATAGATGATGCTGTTCCAACCTGTGGTCTGCCAAATGGTGGATAACGTATAGATGGGCAAAAATGCCGATTCATAATTGAGCAGATTACCGGTGACCTCTATGCCAAACCAACCTACAATTTGGGAAATGAACGCTTTTTCACTGGTGAAAAGCGTGATCATGGAGCAAACTACTACGGTGGAAATGAAGTATGGCATGTAGGAAACGGTCTGCACTAGGCGCTTATATTTTTTATTATGAACTTCATTGATCAGCAATGCCAAGATAATAGGAAGAGGAAAACCAAAGGCAATGTTTGCTAAGCTAATGGTCAACGTATTGCGTAACGTGCGGCCAAAATAAACAGAGTGGAAAAAATCAAGAAAATGCTCGAAACCGTAATTGTCAGCCCATGGACTGCCCCATATGCCAAATGCGCGGGAATAGTCCTTAAAAGCGATTATTGCGCCCAGCATAGGTTTATACGAAAATAGGATGAAATAGGCGACAACTGGGATAGCCAGCAGATAGGCTCCGCCGTTGCTTTTCAGATCTTTGTATAGGAACTTCGTCCATGTGCCAGACCACGGACGGCGTATTGCTTTTTGCCGCATAGCGTCCTCCTTTGTAAATCAAACAATTCATGCCGCGACGCCGGACAGTTCCGACGTCGCGGCGGTCTTAAAGGCTTGCGCTATTATTTGTTGTAGGCCTCATAGGACGCTTGCAGAATTTCCAGAACCCGGGGCAGCTGCATTTTTTCCAGCGTGGGCAAATACTCGCTTTCAAAGGTATCCGGAGATTTGGTACCAATGATGAACTGAGAACGATATTCCATGACATAGGTCTTAATATCCGTCCACAGCTTTGCATACTCATCTGCATATTCGGGAAGTATGGTAGCGTTCTGAATTTGGTAAAGGTCTGTGTCGGCCTGCGCCCAGCTCAGAATGGCTGCATTCTGCTCCGGCATGCCGTAACGCTGGGCTAGCATGTTGTCATCATAGTACATGGGCCAGTTCATCAGGGCATAGGACCGCAACAGTCCATCCAAGGGCAGCTTGTCAGGGTTGTTTACCATAAAGTCGTTGAGCACATAGGACCCATCAATAATGTTGTAGGTTTCTCCTTCAGTGCCATAATTGCTTAGGACGTGCCCAGCATCCGTGTAGAAGTAGTTAAGGAACTTGAGCGCATTGATGCGGTCTTCTCCCTGAGTCGTAACGGGGATAAAGGCGCAGAACGAACCTTCGATGTAGGTGGAAGCAAATGTGTAATAGGCATTGCTGCCGTCTTCCTTTGCCAAACCAGGCACGCCTACCAAGTGGAAGTTTTCATCCGTGCTGCTTTGCATCATGTTGGCAATACGGCTTGCAGCGGTAAGCATCAGCGCAGATTTTCCACTGAGCATTGCAGAATTTGCAACTGCTTCGTCCGTTACCGTAAAGTTGGGATCCAATAAACCCTCGGCATAAAGCTTGTTGAGCCAAATCAAGAAATCCTTGAATTCAGCCTCCGCTTGTCCATAATGGACCTGTCCCGCTTCGTCTACGTAGTTGCCAAGAGACACCAAGCCAAAGGGAGAAGTGAGAGATCCGTCAAAATCAAAAGCATGGTTCCAACGCATGATGTCAGACATGAAAGGCGTTTCCACATTCAATTCGTCTTTGCACCGCTTTAGGAAAGTATAGATATCATCAGCAGTGCGCGGCATATCCATGCCTAATTCGTCAAGATACTCCTGACGAGCAACTAGGCCAAACCAGAAACGGTACGGGGAACCCACCGGATAAATGGTGCTGGGAATCATGTAGTACTTTCCATCAGGCATGCGTGCGTTACTCATGTATTCGGGATGTGCATTGATGAACTCCCAGTAATCCGGAGCGTAAATGGGCAGGTCGTCTGTTAGGTCGCTGGCGATGCCATCTTCAATCATTTTTCCGACGCCGCCAGGATATACACCTGTATTCGCCATGATGACAATATCCGGCAACTCGTTTGCCGTCAGGTAAACAAGCAATGCGTTGTTGTCAGCAGGCTCGATGACATCGACTGTAATGCCTGTTTGCTCGCAGAAGGCTTGCAGACCGGGAGCTTCGTTGTAAGAAGTCATTCCGACAGTCAACAAGTCCACATCTGCTTTACGAACAATGGTTAGCGTTGGATTTCCTTCCACGGGATAGGTAATTTCCGAAGCAAAAGCGTTTCCGACGGTCAACGACAATACCAGAAGAGAGAGAAGTAGACGGACCAGGTTCTTTTTCATGCGATGACCTCCTTCGTTTTTCACAGCGCTCTTTCCGACAGCCGCTGTATTTGTTCACATTATAATAAAACTTCAATTATACTAGCCGCAATTTCAATAAATATCATTTTTTAGGATTGACAAGATGCCATATTTAAGTAAAATTTAAATACAAGAAGCCAATTATAGATTTTGTATAATACTGTGGCGCGTGAGGTGAACGAAATGATAGGGGATATTCTAGCGGAACTCAGAAAGGATAACAATCTAACGCAGCAAGCGGTGGCAAAGATGCTAAATACATCGGTAGCCACCATCTCTCACTATGAGACGGAAAAGAATTATCCTGATATCCATTCGCTAATCAAATTGGCTGATTTCTTTGGCGTATCCACGGATTATCTTCTGGGTCGCACGCGAATATATATGGATTTCAATATGTTTTCACGAAAAATCAAGCTTATTGACGGAACGGTCATTTCCGCAGAACAGGTGATCACGCGCTTTTTGCGTTTATCGGATAAAAGCCAGGCAGATGTAGTCAACCTTATTGCGCTGTTTCGCCTGCGCGATTCTCTTAAGCATGAAGATGTGGTACGGCCCATAGACGAGTTTTCATTTGACATTGGCACGGAAGTATAATACGTCGCACAAACGAGCGGAAGCATGGCAACGCTGCTGAAAATGGAACGGCGCTAGTCCACTAGCAATTTATGACTTTATAAGGAATTGGCCGGATGCGCAGGTCTCTTGCTTACGATTACGTCAAGATGCGTATTATATCGGATTGGACAAATAAGGAGGGATTCTATTGATTTACTTTTTCAATCAGCCGGATCATTTTGCAGATGAAACGCTGGATGCTCTTTGGCATGCCTACCCGGACTTTTACTTTCCAGCGCCTGCAGGCGTACACGCTACGGCTTTACGGCAGTACGAAAGTTCCCATTGCGTCTCTATCATTACCGGTGGCGGGTCAGGCCACATGCCGCTGTTTGTGGGCTATGTAGGTCAAGGATTATGTGCAGGTGCAGCGATTGGAGATGTCTTTTCTTCACCTAGCGCGCAATCTATCGCGTGGGTAGTACAGCATGTTCCTCATCAACGAGGCGTTGTGTTTATCTTGGGTAATTACGTGGGCGATATTATCAATTTCCAGATGGCTGCCCGCCTAGCCGAGGAACAGGGAATTGATACGCGCATGGTGGTAGTATCGGACGATCTGGCAACGGCTTCACGTCAGGAATGGACAAGTCGCCGATGTATTGGAGGAATTGCTTTTGTTTATAAAACCGCAGGCGCTGCATCCAAACGCGGCATGTGCTTGGATGATATTGTAAAGATTGCTCACAAAACAAACCAGCGGATGGCATCCATCGGCGTGGCTTTTTCATCCTGCCAACTACCAAACGTTGATACGCCGGTTTTTTCCATCGGCAGCAATGAGATGGAGATCGGTATGGGCATTCATGGCGAGCAAGGTGTTCGACGTGTGAAAGTGATGCGAAGCAAAGAAATTGCGGAGATGATGGTGGACAAAATCTCTACGGACTTGTCCTTACAAAAAGGGACTCGCGTTTGTGTGCTGGTGAATGGCTTGGGTGCAACGTTAATGGAGGAACTGCTCATCCTGTTCCGAGATGTTCAGAAAGCATTGGAAAATCGCTGCATTACGATTTACCGAAAATATATTGGGAACTACGCTACAGCCCTTGACACAAAAGGAGCATCCGTATCTATTCTTGAAGCGGATGATGAAATCATTTCGCTCCTAGATGAACCAGTATATTCTCCGCTGCTGCGTTTTTGATGGCCCATACTGATCACAAGAGAGGAATAGTTGATGAGCATGAGTTTTTCAACCGACGATTTGCGCAAGGCATTGGATCGCATTGCTTCAGAACTAATTGGGCATAAGGACTCACTTACCTATATTGACAGCGTCACAGGAGACGGCGACTTGGGTATTTCCATGGAAAAAGTGGCGCATTGCATTATGCACGAGCTGCAAACCAACGAAACATCCAGTGCTGCGCAACTGCTGCTAAGCTGTGCAAGACAAATCAGCGTCCATGCACCGTCTACGATGGGGACCTTGATGAGTTTTGCCATTTTTGAAGCAGCAAAGATTCTGAAAGATGCGCCTGCTATTGATGATGCAAGCATGCTTTTAATTCCGCGCAAAATGGTGGAAGTGATAATGATTCATGGACGTGCCCAGCAAGGAGATAAAACGGTGCTTGACGCGTTGATTCCGTACGGTGAAACGCTTGTATCAGCTTATGTACAAAGTCATGACATAGGGCAAGCTGCATGGGAGGCAGCATGCCAGGCTGAACGCTCAGCAAATGCAACCAAAGGCTGGCTGGCAAAAATCGGCAGGGCAAAATGGATTGGCGAGCGATCACGCCATTGTCCCGATGGTGGCGCTGTGGTATGCGCTATTATTGCCAATGCATTTATTTCACGGCAAGTATCCATTGATATCTGAAGCGGCTAAAGGGAAAACAATATAACAAAGTCCGACAGCAGCCAGCGGACAGATATCCTGCGCTGGTTCTCCAAGGATTTTGAACAAAGTTGGCAGGTAGACTTATCAAACGCTCGGGGCGCAAGGCATTCCCAGGCTGTCAAAAAAACTCCAGGGAGATGTCGGAGGGACCACGGTCCCGCGATATCTCCCTGGAGTTTTGACAGTCTCGGCAGGGGAACTTCCCTTGCCGATGCCTGCTGTATGTACGGCATGGCATATGGGTCAGAGCAGACCGTTTCCTTTCATCGCGCCAATGACAATGAGTAGGAGAATGATTGCTGACAAAGCCCAGATGATCAGGTCCAGTGTTTTCAGGGGGATCTTAATCTTGGAGTACAACCGTTCCTTAAGTGCCTCTTGTTCCGGAGGCGTTTGCGCCTGACGTCCGTCAGAGAAGATGTTATCGTCTTTCATGACCTTCCTCACTTCTTGGCCAGATATTTACGCAGGTCCAAAGCCACAGCAACGATGATGACCAGGCCCTGTACGATGTAGGTGTACGAGGACTCAACGCCCAGGAACTGCAGAGCGATTTTCAACACCTCGAATACAAGCACACCAATGAGGATGCCGGAAATCTTACCTACACCGCCGTTAACGGATACACCGCCAATAGTGCAGCCGGCAATGGCCTCCAACTCATAGCCTTGGGCGGTGTTAACGGATGCGCCTCCGGCCTTTGCAGCGCTGAGAAATCCCATGACACCGTATAGGATAGCCGCCAGCATGTAAATGAGGATCTTGCTCTTGTTGGTATTGATACCGGCAACCTCTGCGGCTACTTCATTGCCGCCAATGGCGTACATATACTTGCCATGGCGGGTTTTGTTGTACAGGAACCACATGAACGCGCCAATGATCACGGCAATGAGCAGAATGTAGCTAAACATCCGATTGCCTACGTAATTGGTGGCGATGCTGGTATAATCCTGACGCAGGCCGCCAATGGGGGAAGCGCCCGTGTACACCAGGCAAATGCCGTATACAAGCGTTTGCATGCCCAGGGTGGCAATGAAGGGGGGAACTTTGAAGAAAGAGATAACCGAACCATTGATAATGCCGATGATTGCGCAAATCCCTAACACGATCAGCAACACGACCGGAATAGGCAGCTCTCCCAGACCAGGATAGAATTTGGAACCGTAATCTCCGCGCTGGAGGAGAATCGCGCTGATGCATGCGGCAAAGCCTGCAACTCTACCTGCGGACAGATCGGTACCTTTGGTGATGAGGCATCCCGATACGCCCAGCGCTATGATGAAGCGAACTGCCGTATTAGACAGCAGATTGCGTATGTTGTCCTCACCGGCAAAGTTGGGCTTAAGGATTGCCACCACCACGGCAAAGATCATGATCAGGACGATGATAATGTTGTTGCTGACAAACTTGAAAATTTTGCGAGGAGAAAACTTATCCGCCAGATACGCGCCCGTAGAAATGTTCAGGACACGGGCTTTTTCTGCTGTGCCTAGCAGCATACCGGCAAATAGCGCAAGGAAGGAAAATACCAGCAACGGCGTGATAGCGGGCGCGACGGTGACCAGAAAACGGCTCCACCCGTCCATGGTTTCCCACATATTCTTACCGATTTTTATTTCGCCCTGGGCATAGGAAGTACCATCGTGCTCCAAAAGCTTGGGATCCCCAAACTTATCCGTGGACAATTTTCCGCCAATGGCCTGAAATTCTTCATAGGTACATAGATAATAGGCTTCACCGTCTATCTCCATGACAGGTAAGCTTTCTGCCAAGGCGCCATCGCCGGCAGCGGAAAAATCGGTCTCGCCGTCCGCGGGAAGGGCACTGGCAGGGAGAAGAAAGCCGGCATTTTCGTAGACCGTAGCGTCCCGGGCGGTTTGAGCCATGGAAGCGTTGGATACACCCTCCAAGGATGGGTTGAGACGTACAACGTCTGACAGGCTGAGCATGAAGTAGACAAAGACTGCCAGCAGAATCCCTCCGACCAGCTTCAGAAAGCTTCCGAGCTTATGTTTGCGCATGGTATTTACTCCTCCTCTTACTCAAACTGGGTGGCAAGGGCCATGATGTTTTCTTGGGTAGCGTCCTTTCCGTCGATAAAGCCGGTGACGCGTCCGTCGCACATAACCATGATCCGGTCCGACATGCCGATCAACTCGCTCATTTCCGAAGAGATCATGATGATGGATTTACCTTGCTTGGCCAGTTCCGCAATGATACAGTAAATTTCGTACTTGGCGCCTACGTCGATACCGCGGGTGGGCTCGTCCAGGATCAGAATATCTGGATTATTGGCCAGCCAGCGCCCGATGAGTACTTTTTGCTGATTCCCGCCGGAGAGCGACTGAATCTGTGTTTTACCCGATGGCGTCTTGATGGCCATTTTCTTGACATTCTCCTGAACGAGAGCGTCCACTTTTTTACTGTTGATCATGATACCGAAATCCAGATAATGATCCAGGCTGGCAATGGAAATATTATCCTCCACAGACAGCACGCCCATGATACCCGTGCCGCGCCGGTCTTCGGTGAGCATCGCGATACTCTTTTGAATGGCATCCCGCGGCCTGTTAATGTGCAATTTCTGTCCTTTGTAAAGGATCTCGCCTTTGCTGTGGCTGCGTACGCCAAAAAGACCTTCCATAAGTTCTGTCCGTTGTGCGCCAACCAGGCCGCCTACGCCAAGAATTTCTCCTTTGCGCAGGTTGAAAGTCACATTGCGGAAGGATCTGGGATGAATGGAGGTAAAATCCCTAACTTCCAGAACTACCTCGCCGGGGACATTTTCCCGGGGTGGATAGAGATTGGTGAGCTCCCGGCCTACCATTTGCGTAATGATTTTATCGGTGGTCAGTTCCTTGGCATCCCAGGTACCGATGTATTTCCCGTCTCGCATGATGGTGACTTCATCGGAGATGCGCAGAATTTCATCCATTTTGTGACTGATGTAGACGATGGAGACGTTTTTTGACTTCAAGTCCGCAATGATACGGAATAGAGCTTCCACCTCTGCTGCAGTAAGGGAGGAAGTAGGCTCGTCCAGGATAAGCACTTTGCAATCCGCGGAAACAGCTTTGGCGATTTCCACCGACTGCATTTGACTCACGCTTAATTCTCCCAGGCGCTGTTTAGGATCGAAATTCATGCGAACTTCTTTCAGCACCCGGGCGGTATCCTCAAACATCTTCGCATGATCTACCACGGGAATAAAGCCCAGAAGTTTTTTTACCGGGTAACGGCCCACGAATACGTTTTCTGCTACGGAACGCTCGGGAATGGGCTGCAATTCCTGATGCACCATGGCGATCCCCATGTGCAGTGCTTGCAGCGGATCTCCGATATGAACCTTCTTGCCTTCATAGAAAATTTCGCCCTGATCCATTTTATAAATGCCAAACATGCATTTCATTAGGGTGGATTTCCCGGCGCCGTTTTCACCCATCAGGGCGTGTACCGTTCCCGGACGAAGCCGCAGTTGCGCTTTGTCCAAGGCTTTGACGCCGGGAAAGGATTTGCATACGCCACGCATCTCCAGCCGGTATTCCGACATAAGAGAGCCTCCTTTTTTATCATGTGATAGGCCGGAGACGGAAGCAAGGCTCGAATTTCCGTTTGCCGGGCTTTGCTTCCGCCTCCCGCGAGAAAGGGAAAACTCCAAAACCTTCGCCCTGAGAAAAGGCGCGTGCGCGTTCACACGCACACGCGCCTGCGATAGCTTGCTTTACGGAGAATGCAAGGGAAATTTATTCGGCAGCAGATTCATCCGCCGTCATGAATTCGTTGGCATTCCCAGCGGTGACCTTTACGTAATCGACCCAGTAGTAAGCATCCATGTCTTCGCCTTTGGCTGCCTGGATTGCCACGTCTGCGGCAGTGTGGCTCTGACCAATATGGTCATTAAGCACGGTACCGGTCATGGTACCATTGGCGACCATCTCCACACACTCCGCCAGTGCATCAACGCCCAGCAGATAGATGTCTTCATTGACCGTGCGGCCGGCATCTACAATAGCCTGGTAAGCGCCCAGGGCCATTGCATCATTATTGCAGAAGATGACATCCACATCCTGCCCGAACTGCGCAAGAGCCGTAGCGGCCAGCTGCTGACCATTTTCCTGGAGCCAGTCGCCGCGCTGCTCGAAAAGCTTGTTAGTGGTAATACCGGCGTCGGTCAGGGCCTTGATGGAGAATTCCGTGCGGTACTGCGCGTCTACGTTCTCGGGATCGCCCATGATCATCACGTAGTCCACCGTCCCATTGCCGTTGAAGTCGCCCTTGTTTTCGGTGGCGGCGACGATTTCACCCTGGAAGGTACCGGACTGCCGCGCATCGGCGCCGACGTAGGAGATCTTACCGGCCCACTTCTGCATGTCTTCCTCGGAGGGTTCGCGGTTGATAAACACCGTGGGAATGCCGGCGGCTTCCACCAGATCAATCACCGTAGCGGCAGAAGTGGACTGCACCAGGTTCACAATGAGTACATCCACGCCTTCGGCGATGAAGGAGTTGATCTGATTGGTCTGTTCCGTTTGGTCGTTCTTGCCGTCCACCACGGTCACGCTGGCATTATAGGTTTCCTTCAGGTACTTTTCCAGCTCGGTACGGTACAGTGTCATGAAATTGTCATTAAACTGGTAGATGCATACGCCCACCTTGATGGGTTGCTCTCCTTCGGCGACGGCTGTGACGGCCAGGCCTAGCAGCATCATTGCAGCAAGCGCCAACGCAAGTAGCTTTTTCATGGGTATCCGCTCCTTTTTATTTTTTTGGGAAGCCGTGTACCGCTCCCCTGCTGATGGTTACATTATAAGGATGGCTGCCTGAAAAAAGAATAGAAAATTCTTTTCAGATATGTGGAAATTTTATTTTGTTCAAATCAAATAAAACAATAAAAAAGCAAAAGCTGTTTGAACATGCGAGTGCAAAGCGTTACTATAAGAAGCATAGAAAAGAAAATGGATATTATTGACAGAAAATAAGATTTTTTGCATAATAGAGCCAGAAGAGACCGTGCGAAAAAGGGAGGATAGCGCTCGTGTATCGTTTGCTGTTAGTGGATGATGAAAGCGACATCCGAGAAGGGTTGCAGGAAGTGGTGGACTTTGCGAGCCACGGATTTGAAGTAGTGGGGGAGGCGGCAAACGGCTTGGAGGCGGCGCAGGCATGTGAAAGGTTGCAGCCTGACCTGGTGGTAACGGATATACGCATGCCTTTGATGGATGGACTGACCATGTGCCGTCAGGTACAGAAAAAATTGCCTACCACGCGCTTTATTATTCTTAGTGGATATGATGACTTCGAATACGCGCAGCAAGCCATCCGTATGAATTGTCTTGGTTATTTGCTTAAACCCATTTCTTCTACGGAATTCCGGGACATGCTGGATCAGGCGCGTGGGAAACTGGATGAGGAATTTGCCCAGCGCCGGGATATGACCCGCCTGAAAGCGCACTTCCGCACCAGCCTGCCATATTTGCGCGAGATGCTGCTTTCGTCCATCCTTTCAGGCGCTATCGAAAAGGAGGCAGCGCTGCAGGCCGCAGGGCGCTATGAGCTGCCGCTGCATGCGCAGCAATATGTGCTGGCGCTGATTCGGCCCCGAAACATCCCGCAAGGACAAGGCGCGATTCAGGAACCAGAACTGCTTTATTTTGCCATGATCAATATTGTGCAGGAAATTCTTCAAACCCATGCATTGGCTCATGTATTCCATTATCATGGAGATGTGGCTGCGCTGATCCTGCTGGACAGTCAGGAAGAGAGCGCTTTTGCCACCTGCATGGACTGGCTGGAGGAAATGCGTCAGACGGTATGCCATTACCTAGAAACTCAGGTATTGGTGGGTGTGGGCGCGCCGGTGCGGCGTCTGGAACATTTGCATACCTGTGCGGCGCAGGCGTTGTCGGCCCTGGATCAATGCGCTATCATGGATGACGGCGCTTTGCTGTGTGTGACGGATCTGGAACCGGGAAGCCGCAGAAGTCTGACCATTGGAGAATTGTGCCTGCGCCGCTTGAGCAACGCTCTGAAGCTTGGAGATATGGAAGGCGTGCAAGACATACTTGCCGGGCTGTTGGCGGAATGCCGGGAAACGAAGCCGACTCCTGCCATGTACCGCACGTATCTGCTGGAAATAGGCGTTACATTGCTTCGCGCGGCGCAGGATGTATCGGCTGATATCGACATGGCAGGCGAACTGGAGCAGCTGATGTGCTGCCCGCCGCCTGAACAAGCATATAGGATGCTGACGGATATGACGGCGAGACTTTCTACACAGGTGACGGAAAACCGGGCTTCCTCCAGCCGTTTGCTGGCCCGGCAGGCGGAGGACTATTTGGCTTCACATTATCAGGACCCGGAGCTGACCATGGAGAAGCTGTGCGGACAGCTGCATGTATCTCCATCCTATTTCAGCGTGTTATTCAAGCGGGAAACAAAAAAGACCTTTGTGCAATACCTGACGGTGCTGCGTATGGATCGAGCCATGAGCCTGCTGACAGGCACCGAGCTGAAAACCGTTCAGATTGCGCAAGAGGTGGGTATACCGGACCCTAGCTATTTCAGCTATTCCTTCAAGAAATGCTTTGGCATTTCTCCTTCCCAGGCGCGCAAGCGGGAAGGAGCGATGCCATGAGCAGCGCCGTAAAGAGGTTAGGCCACTTTCTGAGGAGCATCAGGCTCGAACGCAGGAAGGATACCGGAAGAAGCTTGCATTTTGTGCTGATCGCATCGTTTCTTTCCTGCATGGGATTGCTTTTGATATTCGTGCTGCTGATGCTGGTGCCGCGGCTTTCTGCATTGCTGGAGAAAAACGCCATTGAACGTACCAAAGAAACCGTCATGCAAAGCGTGAACACCGTGGATAACTACGTGGATCATCTCCTTTCTACTTTGTATTACGCGACTACGCTCCTTCCGGCTGATATGGATACAGACACAGCGGGCTGGATGAATCAAATGGAGCTTGTGAAGCGCGGAAACTCCAGCATCGTTGCCATGGCTTTCTTCCATGCGGATGGAAGCCTTTTTGGTGCTACGACCGGTGATCAGTGCGCGTCTCCGGAGCAGGTGCGCGCCATGACATGGTTCCAAAAAGCGCTGGAATGGGGCGGAACGGTAACGTATTTCTCCAAGCCGCATGTGCAGAGTCTGTTCCAGGATCAGTATGCTTTTGTGATTACTCTGGCCCGGGCCGTTCACTACCAGAAAGACGGACGGCTGACCCAGGGTGTAGTCATGATGGATATTGAATACTCCAGCTTTAGCGATCTGACGGAAAACCTTGCTCTGGGCGCAAGTGGATATAGCTATATTCTTAGCCGTGAAGGAGAATTGGTGGTGCATCCGCGCTTGCAGCTGATCTATCATGGATTGGCGGAAGAAGACTTGAACGCGGTAAATCAGTTTCTGGTAGGCCAGGGCAGGGATCGCGTAGACGGCCGGGAACGTGTGCTTATCAGCGCTACATTGAATCAAACGCGGTGGCGCCTGGTGGGCGTGGCGTACATTGATGAAATCCTTGCATTGCAAAACGCCTTCGTTCGTATCATTTCCATCGTATTGTTGTGTGCAGCCATGCTTTCTTTCTGCGTGGCATCGGTGATGGCATATTGGGTCACACGGCCTATGCGGCACCTGGAGGATACGATGCTCCGCGTGGAAGCCGGCGACTTGAACGTGGCGATTGAGGAACAGGGATTTCGGGAGATACGGGCCGTTTCTGCAGCATTCAACCATATGATTGCGCGAATCCGTGCGCTGATGGATCAAATCGTACAGGAGCAGGAGAAAAAACGTTTGTATGAACTGAACGCGCTTCAGGCGCAGATCAATCCGCACTTTCTGTACAATACGCTGGATTCCATTATCTGGATGGAAGAACGGGGACGGAGCCGCGAAGCCATTACCATGGTGTCTGCGTTGGCAAAGCTGTTTCGCATCTCCATTAGCAAGGGGCGCAGCGTGATTACCGTCCGTGAAGAGCTGGAGCATGTGCGAAATTACCTAATTATTCAGAAAATGCGCTTTAAGGATAAATTTACGTATGACATACAGACACAGGAGGAGGCACTGGAAGAGCGTACGGTGAAGCTGATTGTGCAACCCCTGGTGGAAAACGCTATCAATCATGCCATTGATCAAACGCAGCCTGAGGCGCTGCATATCGTGATCAAAGCATTTCTTCAGCAGGAGGATCTGATCTTCACCGTGGCGGATGACGGCATTGGAATTGCGCCGGAGATATTACAGAACATCCTCAGCACGCCTGCGGGTCGCAGCGGCATCGGTATCAAAAATGTTCACGAGCGGATCCAGCTCACCTTTGGTCCAGGCTATGGGCTGCATATTGAAAGCGAAGAAGATGAAGGCACGGTGGTTACCATTCGCTTACCGCGCAATCGCAGGGAAGAGAGTGAAAGCAGCGCTGGGAAAGCAAAGCCTACACAGGGGGGAAACGCCTAAATGCGAAAATCAATCGTGCTATCCATGGCGATGGTATTGTGCGTACTGGCGTTGCTGCTCTTTGGATTGGCTCCGGAATCGGTAAACGTCGTATCTCCGCCAGGGCCGGCTGTGCTCATCGTGCAAGATGATACGGGAGCATTTCTTTTGCAGGTGAAGCAGGGCGCGCAGCAAGCGGCTTCGGAAGTCGGATGCGCTTTGGGTCAGGAGACCGTGACAAAGGATACCCTGACAGAAACAGTAACGCGCTGGGAACAGCGCGGAGCTTCGGCAGCCTTACTGCTGATTGAGGACGCAAACCTGCGCGAAGAGACCGCGACCGCCTTTGAAACATCAGGAATTCACGTGGTAGTACTGCGGGATCAGCGCGCCAACGGCGCTTATGTCGCCATGGATGAGCGTCAGGTAGGCGCGCTGCTGGCAGAGTTCGCGCAAAATTATGGCATGGTATATCTGCTTGGAGAAGCCCCTCAACGGCTTGAAGGCGTAATGGACGTACTGACGCCCACTCAGGCGATCCTATCCGCAACGCCTGCGCCGGAAGAACAGGGCTGCATGATTGCGCTTACCGAAGAGGAGACTCATCGTCTGGCAATCCTGCGCGCATCGGGAGAGGTGACTGCGCCGCTGGCAGGAATGGATCCCGGAGCATCCCGTGTCGCATGGATGGCCGATGGAATCGTGGATGCCTTGGCCATGGACACGCCATATGCCATGGGATATACGGCGCTGAAGATGGCACTGGCAGGAGAGCGGAAGGCGTGCCTGCTTCCATACCGGTTGGTAGTAAAACAGGAAATGTATACCGCGCAGAATATAAAGCTGATGTTCCCGCTACTGCATTGAGAAAGAAGGTGGAAAGCGTGAAAATCCGAAGATTCTTGAGCCTACTTGCGGCAATTTTCCTGTCGACCGCATGCCCGTGGGCTTGTGCGGAGCAGGAGGTGCAGATCGGCGTATGCATTTACGACGGTACGGATACGTTTATGAGCGCCCTGCTGGATCGGCTTGTGGAAAATGCGCAAGGATTGGCACGGCTGAGCGTTTGCGACAGCAAAAATGATCAGAACCTGCAAAATGATCAAGTGGAGCAGCTTATTGCGGACGGCGTGCAGGCGTTGATCCTGAACCCCGTGGATCGAACGGCGGCAGGGTATCTGATTGAGAAAGCGGGTGCCTACAATATTCCCATGGTGTTCATCAACCGCGAACCCCTGTTGGAGGATATGCAACTGTTTGATAAAGCATATTATGTAGGCGCAAGTGCTGCGCAGAGCGGTCAGCTTTCTGGAGAAATCATGGCGGAATACTTCTTGACGCATCCACAGGCGGACAAAAATGGGGATGGCGTGGTACAATATGTGCTGCTGAAAGGAGAACCAGGCCATCAGGATGCCGAACTTCGAAGTCAGTATGCCTTGAAACCGCTGCAGGATATGGGGTTTGGCTTGGAGAAGCTTCAGGAAGACACCGGTAACTGGCAACGCCTACAGGCACAGGATAAAATGGCGGGCTTTCTGGCTGCGTATGGCGACCGAATTGAATGCGTAATCGCCAACAACGATGATATGGCCTTGGGCGCTATTGACGCGCTGAAAGCCGCGGGATACTTTTCTGACGGTCGGTTTATGCCTGTAGTAGGGGTTGATGCGACTGTTCCTGCCCAAGAAGCTTTGCGCCAGGGTTCGCTGCTGGGTACGGTATTGAATGATGGTGAAAATCAGGCAAAAGCCGCGCTCCGCTTGGCTACCTTGCTAATCAGAGGTGAACCGGTCAACGAAGAGAATTTGGGCTATCCGCTGTCGGACGGCCGATATGTATGGATTCCATATCAGCCGCTGACAGCGGAGGACTTGGATGAAAAATAGCGGCTCAGGCAAACGCCGGAGCCGCGTTGACGGTATTCCCTGATGCAATCCCTTGCAACGGACAAGCTGCTCATACGGCATACGACTTCGTTCAGGTGAACATACGACCTCCGGGAGCGTAGTCAAACGAACTTCGTGCGTTCCGTGATCGTAATCGTCGCGGCACTTTGCGGCTCTTCTCGGTTTTTGGAGTGGCGGGTAGCGCCGCCTTGCGCAATTTATGCCTGCTTCAGGTCAAAAATAGGCGTCCCATCCGGGAAGAAACGAATGGGGTGGATACCTGTGCGGCGAATCCTGTCCTCGGGCGAGCGCTGCGCGTGGTATGAAATCCATGGATTGCCATGCTCGTCGGTAAAAATGGCGTTATGTCCAGGCCCATAGACATTCGGTACCCGAAGGGAATGCAGCACAGGCATGGGGGACTTGTACCATGCGGCGGGATCGGTCAGATCCGCATGGGAGGAGGCCTTCAGATAGCCGATGGTATAAGATTCGCCGCCGGCTGCTCCGCCGGAATAGGTAAGATAGATGTCATCGCTCACATACAAAGGATAAGGTCCTTCATTGTTGATTGTCCGATCGCGGTTTTCCCAGGCAAAAAGCGGCCGGGACAGCACGATAGGATCGGACGTCAGCTTCCAGGGCGTTTTTTCGTCTACACGGGCGATCATCAGCATGGAGCCGGTATCCTTCGCCTCTCCAATATGTTCGCGGTAGGACCATACCAGGTAGCTGCCAGAGGCCGCGTGTACATAGGTCATATCCAGCGTGATGCCTTTTTGCGTTAATGGCTGTCCATCAGCAAGGCAAACACGCACCGGGGTTTCCCAATCTTCGGCACGGGTGGGGTCGCCGCCCTCCTTGAGAAACATCATATGGCATTGCGGTCCCCATACCTTTCCACCCAACGCCAACAGAATGGTCAAACGGCCATTGATAACATGTAATTCAGGCGCCCAAAAGGTCTGCACAAAGTCCAGGGCATCGTTCCGGGCAAGAATGCAGTGTTCCGGCGTTTGTGGAGCAAAAAGGTCCATCATGGATGACGCTTTACGAATATAAAGGCCGACAGCGTTAGTATTATCATTGGTAGCGATGAAGTACCAAGCCTGCTGCCAGTAGCGCAGCACGGGATCTGCATAACCATCCGCCAGGGGGAAAAGCGGCGCTTCACTGGTCTGTTCAGCAAGCCAGCGCTGACGGATGCTGTCACAAACCGCCTGTGAAATCGCTGCTTCAGTGACAGGATGCTGCGGATCGTATTCTGGAACGAGGGAGCGGGCAACCATGCCGTGATTCTGGAACGTTACAAAATCCTTTGTCGTCCAGTAGGCAAAAGAATCCGCGTCCGTTTCAACGCCTTCCAGATCAACGCGCAGTGCAACGATGCCCCAACCGTCGGAGGTGGGCACAAACCCCGGGGATTTCAGGAGACGTTCTGCGATGGTCTGATCAGGCAGGATGATGGAGGTTGCAAACAGCATACCGTAGCCATCGTTGAGCGGGGCTTCCATCTGACCGTCCTGCAGCAGGGACAGATGAACGCTTTCTGATAATGGAAAGTGATTTCCGATCCCGGTGCCACCGGTATAGACGCGGATTGTGGCCATACGTATGCATCTCCTTTGTATATCAGTCGATCAATACCGTTGTTTGGTCCGTCATGGAAATTTGCAGACTTTTGGGCTTACCTGGGCAAATGCCTTCCATGTATAATGCAGTATACCACGTATTTTCGGCGGATGGAACATGAAATCGTGGAAATTGCTTGCTGCTTGAGCGAAAGCTTGAAAATGCACCCAAGGGAGGACGATTACAAATGACCTTAGAGGAACTGTACCAGCTGCTGACGCTTCCTGCGCCGGTAATTGACTGCCTTCGGACCAATGCGCAAGAAACCGCGCATTGCTTGGATTCGGAGGCCAAGCAGCTTTATCTGAACCGTGCGACCACAACGCAAGGGCTGGAGGCTTTTCAGCGCTATCTGGGCGAAGATTCGGATGGCATGCGCCTTCTAAGCGTACTGCTGCAAATGGCGTGCGAAACCTGGGAAGGCTATAGGACCCGGGGCATCAACAAGGAAATATTTACGGATACGATGAAGTTTGTGCCACGCTTTTTGCATACCTACTACCAGCAGCATGGCGTCTATGCTTTCGTTTGGGGATGGTGGTTCTGGCGCCAGCTGGCGATGCAGGAATACCGCCTGGGGGCGCTGGAGTACGAACTGGTAGAGGAAAAGGGACGCAAGGAAATCTCTTTGCATATTCCTTCGGACGCAGATTTGCGGCCCGCGTCCATTGATGCGTCTTTTTCCGCCTTTGAGGCGTTTTTGTCGCAGCAATATCCTGAGTGGCAAGCAGCGCCATGGGTTTGTGATTCCTGGATGATGTCTCCTGCGTTGCGTGAGCTTCTTCCGCAGGGCTCCAACATTCGCGCCTTTCAGGAGCGTTTTGTGGTGGAGTCCGTGCAAGAGGACAGTTTGGGCGTCCTGGATTGGGTGTTTCCACCTTATCGAACGGTGTCGGCAGAGCTGCCGGAAACCACGTCATTGCAAAGAAGCATGAAGGCATGGCTGCTTTCCGGAAAGAAGATCGGCTGGGCACGCGCCGTCTTGAAACGCTGAACAGGACGGCGGTATTTGCGGCATACGCTTGAGCCGCATTTGCATGAAGTCTTGTGCGGAAGGCTTTGGCCATATATAAAAAGGGCGCGATTTCTGACAGCCGACAGAGATCGTGCCCTTTTGCGTTGCGATATGCCATGGCAGCACTGTAATCCGCGGACTACCCGGCATCCTTTTCCGCGTCTCCAGGGGAGCATGCCGGAGTTTTAGTCCACGTAAAGCGGGAATCCTTTCATGAATTCCTCCACCTCAGCCTTAACGGCGGCGCAGGCGGGTTCGCCTTCGCGGATAATGCGGGTCATCCAGTCGACTACGCGCTTCATGTCGGCTTCCCGCAGGCCGCGGGTCGTTACCGCAGGGGTACCCACACGAATGCCGCTGGTGATGAAGGGACTGCGGGTCTCATTGGGAACCGTATTCTTGTTGACGGTGATGTTTGCCAGGCCAAGCAGACGCTCCAATTCCTTGCCCGTTGTTTCAGTGCCGGTGAAGTCCAGCAGAAGCAAGTGATTATCCGTTCCGTCAGAGACCATTTTGATGCCGGCGGCGCGGAAAGCTTCTTCCATGGCCTTGGCATTTTTCAGGATCTGCTCCTGGTATACCCGGAAGCTGGGCTGAAGCGCTTCCTGAAAGGATACAGCCTTTGCGGCGATGATATGCTCCAGGGGTCCGCCCTGCGTACCGGGAAAGATGGCCTTGTCAATGGCCTTGGCGTACTGCTCCTTGCACAGGATCATACCACCGCGAGGACCGCGCAGGGTTTTATGGGTAGTAGTGGTCACAAAATCCGCATAGGGAACGGGACTGGGATGAAGTCCCGCCGCTACCAGTCCGGCGATGTGTGCGATGTCTACCATCATCAGTGCGCCTACTTCGTCGCAGATTGCACGGATAGCCGCAAAGTCGATGACGCGCGGATAGGCGGATGCGCCGGAAACAATCATCTTAGGCTTGCATTCCAGCGCGATACGGCGCATTTCATCATAGTTGATGGTTTCCGTTTTGGGGTCTACACCATAGGGCACAAATTTGAAGTACTTACCGCTCATATTGACGGGGCTGCCATGGGTCAAGTGACCGCCATGGGACAGGTTCATGCCCATGACTGTATCGCCGGGCTCCAGCATGGCGAAATAAACAGCCATGTTGGCCTGTGCGCCGCTATGCGGCTGCACGTTGGCGTGCTCGGCGCCAAAAAGGCGGCAGGCTCTTTCCCGGGCGAGGTTTTCTACCACATCCACGCATTGGCAACCGCCGTAATAACGCTTGCCGGGATAACCTTCCGCATATTTATTCGTCAGAGGCGTGCCCATGGCGGCCATGACCGCGGGTGAAACGAAGTTCTCCGAAGCTATCAGCTCGATATGCGCGCGCTGGCGCTCCAGCTCCTGCTCGATGGCGTCGGCCACCTGAGCGTCTACCTGCCGTATCCGTTCAAAGTCCATTGAAAGCGCCTCCTTCATCGTGTATCCTCCAAAACGGGAATAAAAACAGTATACACCGCTTTGCCGCCGCAGGCAAGTTTTTTCCCGGTATATCCGTGGCATGGACAAGGCCCGGAGGAAAAGATTCCACCGGGCCTTGCATTGATATGTGTAGGGTTTGCCCTTGTACGCAATTAGCGCTGTACGCGGCCGCTGCCGGAGCCTTTCATCAAGCTTTCCACTTCGGAGACGCTCATGCGGTTGTAGTCGCCGCTGATGGTGTGCTTCAGGCAGGAAGCTGCCACGGCAAATTCCAATGCCTGCTTTTCGTCCTCATAGGTATTCAGTCCATAGATCAGTCCGCCGCCAAAGCTATCGCCGCCGCCCACGCGGTCCACGATATCCGTGATGCTGTACTTGCGGGACAGGAAGAAATCCTTGCCGTTGTACAGGCAGGCGCTCCAATCGTTGTGGCTGGCGCTCTTGCTTTCACGCAGGGTAATGGCAACGCGCTTGATGTTCGGATAGGTATCCATGGCCAGCTTGGCGATGGCCTTGTACTGCTCCACGTTCAGCTCGCCGCTTTCCACCTCTGCGCTGGATTCCGCCTTGAGGCACAGGGCTTTCTGGAAATCTTCCTCGTTGGCGATAACCGTGTCCACGTACTTGACCAGTTCCGTCATCACCTGATCGGCGGTTTTTCCGTACTTCCACAGGTTCTTGCGGTAGTTCAGGTCGCAGGACACATGCAGGCCCATGGCCTTGGCCTGCTTGACCGCTTTCAGGGACAGCTCGGCCGCACCGGCGGAAATGGCGGGCGTGATACCGGTGATATGGAACCAGGTGGCGCCTTCGAAAGCCTTGGCCCAATCAATGTCGCCGGGCTTTGCTTCGCAAATCGCGGAACCGGCACGGTCATAAATGACCTTGGAGGGGCGCTGCACCGCGCCGCTTTCCAGGTAATAAATGCCCATGCGTCCTTCCTTGCGCACGATATTGCTTACATCCACCCCGAAGCCGCGCAGCTCACGGATGCAGGCGTTGCCGATGTCGTTATTGGGCAGCACGGTGACATAGGCGGTATCCATGCCGTAATTGGCCAGGGATACGCTCACATTGGCCTCGCCGCCGCCAAAGGTGGCCTCCAGCGCAGGGGACTGGAAGAAACGCTCAAAGCCGGGGGACTTGAGGCGCAGCATGATCTCACCAAAGGTAACCACGCGTACATGCTTGTTCATGGTAATCTCCTCCTTATGTTATGGTAGCTTACTTCTGCAGCAGGTGAATGGCAAAGCCGCCGATTTCATCCTTGAGATAGATGGCGACCATCTTGCCATCCTTCATGGAAGCAGTGCTCTCATCCTCGAAGGTGAAGCCGCGGCGCTCCAGATGCCATTTGGCCCGTGCGATGTCATTGCAGGCAATGGCAATGTGCCCATGGGTACCACGGAAAGGCTTCTTCATCATTTCGAAGGCATTACCCGCAAATACGGAGGAGTTGCCTTCCTTGACCTGCCAGCCCAGCAGCTTGCAGAATAGCTGGGCATCCCGCAGGGCGGCTTCGGGGGAACCGCTGTTCACGCCCACATGGCGCAGCTCCAGCCCCAGCATCAGGTTCACTGCAGAACGGGTCAGCTCGGTAATGCGGTTCCAATCCTTGGCAGCCACGGCGTCGGCGGGAACCATCCAGCTGCCGCCGCAGGCCACGATCTTTTTGAAGGAAAGATACTCCACCAGGTTCTTTTCGTTGATACCGCCGGTAGGCATGAAGGTAACATCCACATAGGGGGCAGCGATGGCCTTGATGAGCTTCAGCCCGCCCAACGCCTCCGCGGGGAAGAACTTCACGGTCTTGAGTCCCAGGGACAAAGCAACCTCGATGTCGGAGGGATTGCCGCAGCCGGGCACGACGGGAATGCCTTTGTCAATGCAGTGCTTCACTACATCGGGATTCAGTCCTGGGGATACAATATAAGTTGCGCCAGCGGCAACCGCGCGGTCTACCTGCTCGCAGGTAAGCACCGTACCGGCGCCCAAAATCACGTCCGGAAGCTGCTCATGCACCAGCCGGATGGCTTCCTCCGCCGCGGCGGTCCGGAAGGTGATTTCCGCCACAGGCAGCCCGCCGTCGCTGAGCGCCTTGCACAGCGGCACCGCGTCCTGCGCGTCGTTTACCGCGATTACAGGCACCAGGCCCGCCAAAGACAGTTGCTTGATCATGTCCATTGTGATGATCCCCTTTCTTTGATCGGATGAGTAAGGTAAATTTTATAGCGCCTTGAGCACACGCTCCACGCGATTTTTTGCGCGCAACAGCAGTTTGCCCCAGGCGTCGATCTCCGCGCGGTTGACCCGAAAGCTCGGCGCGGAAATACTCAATGCGTACGCCGGCTTCCCCTCACGGTCGCAAATAGCGACGCCGATGCAGCTGACGTTCACCGCGTTTTCCTGGTCCTCCACGGCAATGCCGGTTTGACGAATCTCACGCAGCTGCTCCAGAAGCTTGTCCAGCACGGTGATGGTATGCTCTGTCAGCGGGGAGAGAGGCACGCCCTGGAAAAGCGCGCGTACCGCGTCCTCCGGCATGGCCGCAAGAAACGCCTTTCCCATGGCGGTGGCATACAGCGGCATGCGGATGCCCACATGGCTGGCCATACGGATAGATTGGGTGCTCTCAATCTTGTCGATATAGAGCACTTCTCGGCCGCTGAGCACACCGCAGTGCATGGTTTCGTTACAGACGGCAAATACCTCCTGCATATATTGGCGCAGCACCTGGCTGATTTCCGTGGCATGCACTGCGGAAGCGCCTACCTCGAAAGCTTTCAATGTCAGGCGGTACTTCCCGTGGGGAGAAACCCGAACGTAACGGCTCTGTACCAGTTGCTGAAGGAGGTTATGCCCGCTGGACTTTGGCAGCTCCAGTGCCTTGCATACCTCATGAAGCTCCAGCCCCTCCGGATGTTCCGAGAGCAGCTCCAGCAGCTGCAATCCGCGTTGCAGGGAACGATTGATTGCTTCTGCCATAGCGCACTCCCTTCCGTTCATATATATGAACGATGTTCATTACCATGAATAGAATAGCATATCCCGTACAGCATGTCAAGCAATCCGGTTCTTTTTCTGCATAAAATGCACATGATACGCAAAAAGGAGCTGTTGCCCAACATACGTTTTGCAACAGCCCCCTGGGAAACTTACATATCCTCCATCTGCATCATGCGGAGAATTCGATTGAATTCCTTAATAAACTGATCGGACGATATCTGGCCGTCCATATACCGCTGGAGCAGCTGCCCGCCATCCGTGCTGATGTTGGCAAAAATGCTGCTGGAAGGAACGAAGATGAAAGGTTCCACTTCGCGGTAGGTAGCGATGTCTTCGGGAGAAATCAGGTACTTGTCCTCTTCACGGGCTTTCAGATACTGCTGGTACGCTTCAATATTTTCTTCGAGAACACGCTTGTCGGCCTCATCGGCAGTCTCCAATTCGGCCGTCCATTCATCCAACATCTGTTGCGTCTCTGCGATACTGCGGACGGCATAGGGGTCCTCCACAGGGTCATTGGCATCCGGGCAGAGGATGACTTCCATAGAGCTGGTCATATGCTCCGCCACATACTCCAGGAAGGTGACAGCCAGATCTGCGTTTTCCGAATTGGGGTTGACGATATAAACGCTCATGTTCATGGGGACCACGGGGTCCATTCCTTCGTCCAGGGACAGGGGCAGGGGCTGATAATCCCAGTTGAAAGAATACTCCTGCGGGGTATAATCGCAATATTCCGAGAACAAGGCGCTGGGTATGTCGTCAAAGCCATAGATAATACCCGTGGAAGAACTATCTTCAGGATTCAACTCCTCCAGGATGGGCGCTACCTGGTCCAGCTTTTCCAGTAGCTTGTGCATCAGCGGCGTATCAAAATCCAGCGTCTGTCCAATGGCTTCATAGTACGTCGCATAGCTCTGGAGCACCTGGTTAAACAGCTGTCCGCGGATATCGTATACGTTTTCCAGCAGCCTCAGGTCTGCATAATCGTAGGCGTAATTTTCCAGCCAGGCCACCGCAAAATCCATATATTCCAGCAGCGTCCTGGGTAGATCCTCCTCCGTCAGGCCAATCTTTTCCAGAACGGAGGGACTGTATCCCAACCCGCTGGCGTTGGCGCTGGAAGGGAACGCCCAGAGCTTCCCATCCTGAAAGAAGGAGGCGGTGAACTGCGGGTTCATGCGGTTGACCTGTTCCATGAGAATATCAGAAGTAGACAGATCCACGCAGTAGCCCTTGTCACGCAGCTGTTCAAGGGTTCCCCAACCATTGGAGATGAGATAGACATCGCAAGCGTCGGAACCGGAGATCATCTCCTGCGATACCTGCTCGGCGGTATAGCTGGAGGATTCCTGCGTTACCACAGGAATTTCCGGATGCGCTTTGGTAAAACCTATCATGATGTCATCCTTGAAATAAGCGGCAATCTTCAACGCATGTTTAGGCATTTTGGCTGGGTCCGTTTCAGATACCGCATAGCCGCCGTTGCCATTGTCAACGACATAGTATTTCCCGTCGATCAATGCGCTGGATATGTTGTTGGTGCTCATGAAAGGCAGGTTGATGTAAGCGCAGGCTTCTTCTTCGCCCAGCGCTACGCTGCGGTACAGCAGGCTGTCGGTGGAGGTATAAATGGTATCAGTTGCGGGATCGTAGGCCATGCCGTTCT
>CALVVZ010000012.1 GCA_944364075.1 uncultured Clostridia bacterium | reverse complement strand
GATGTTTATGGTATCAAGGTTATTGAGAAAAACAAAGGCTTTACCCATCTGGCAAACGATGATTAGAAAATCACAAATATCGAATAATTAGTTTCAAGCAGATAAACCGCTGCAATTCTCATTCCAAAGGGGGGGATGAATGTTGTAGCGGTTTTTTCTTTTTATGGTTCAAATGCCAGCATTGTTTTCGTTGGCAGTTTCTCGTTTTCACAGTTCAGAAGATGATTGATTTTGCAAGCGAGATCAACGATCTGCTCCGTCGGTAAAGCTGCCGGACTTGAACGAAAGTAGGAGAGGCCGTGGCCCCTCCTACTTTTCCCCTGAGTTTTAACAGCCTGAAATGAGCGAAGGCAAATGCGCTCCTCGTTTTTTCTATGCGCTGCATAGTTGCTTTTTAGCGATAGTCTACCTGCAAGCTTGTCAATTCAGCCCCTTTCTTCAGGGCTTCCACAAGCACCTGCACATCTGCGTCTTCACGTAGCCATTCACGCGGCATCCAAACTCTATTCGGGTCACCCGCGCGGAACAGCGCATTGATATCGCTATCCGGCATTAGACGTCCCAGAATATGCCCGTGATTCGAAATGGTCACCATAATTTCATGACCCACGGGACGAAGCCACTTTTCCTTATCTT
Source organism: uncultured Clostridia bacterium (assembly GCA_944364075.1). Lineage (GTDB taxonomy): Bacteria > Bacillota > Clostridia > Christensenellales > Aristaeellaceae > Egerieenecus. The sequence goes on along the minus strand of CALVVZ010000012.1, from coordinate 31,821 downwards.
CCTCGGGCAATACAGATAAATTCAACCGTATGGCTTCGCCTGATCCTAAGGACAGCGGCAGCGAGGGTGCGCAATCCTGCATAGGATGCTTTCGAGCCGCTTCCTTCACGCTTTGAACGCCTATCTGCGCCATGCGGATTTCCTGTACCGCCAGCAGCGTCAGTTTTCCCGGCAATGATTCCGCGCTATCCGCACGAACACGAATGACCAATTCCGACATCCGGCCGACCTGCGTAAAAGCAGTAATATCTACCATTGGATCGGTGCGGTCTACCACTCCGGCCAGTTTGCCATCCACATAGACCGCAGCTTGCATAGTAATTCCCTGTAAAGATAGAAAGCGCTTGTCTCCAGTCAGCGGCATTCTAACCTCACGGCGGAACATACCCGAAAGCGTAACGCCCTTTGGAATCAGCGTTCCAAAATCCGTTAGGCAAGGAAGTGCCGACCACACAGGCGTGACATATTCGCTAAATTCACCTTGATCCGCCACAAAATGCCAATTATTGTGGATAGGCAGTTCTTCCATTACGGCATACGCACCCTGCAGCCCTCGAAGCGACGTCATGCGCAGCAGCGGATTGTAATTTTCATCAAAACAGGTATGGCCCCATATTTCACAACGTAGCCGTACCCGGCCTCCCTGAACAGGCAACCTCTGCATGGAAGCATCGCTGATCCAAGTACGCACATGTGCGTCATTTACCCACAACGCTGCAATATCTGCGGCATTTTTAAGAATGAGTTCCCTGCACTTCGGTACGTCAAACTCATACACCACACGGCCGTCATACACGCCAATGTCTTCCATTGCACGTATCTCTCCAGATTGACTAGCAGCCAAGGGCTCGACAGCAGCCGCTGAAACTGGCTGAATGGGCTGTGTTTTCCAGGCAGGCGATACTGCTCCATCAAACGCCTCGAGAAAAGGCGATGCGCTTCGTGCTGCCTGTTCCCGGCTCATGCGCCGTATACGTAAAGGCTTGCCATGAATGGTTAACTCTTCTCCGCCCAGCAGAATGTGTTCGTTTCCATCATAGGCCAGGCATATGCCGTCGCCCTCACCATAAATGACCATTTCTCCCCGGGCGATCCAGGCAATATCCGCAGCCGTCCATACAATGGTCACTTCTGGATAACCCCAGGCTTCCATGTTGACTTCGAAAAGCAATAGCCGAGTGGTGTCGCCCTCCACCTGCAAAGAGAATTGATGATGCCCATAGGTAACTTCTGCGCATCCCTGCTCCCGGCTCAGATTGGGAAGACACAGCATGTATCCTCCACCTGCAAGCGACATGGCGTGAAGTCCTTCATAATTGGTTTGAAAATCAGTTCTTACCTGGATGGTATGTTCCTGGAAGGGTAATCCTGCGGATACCTTCTCGCCCATGGTACTGAAGAAGTTACGAAGCAGACGCGCTTCCAGATATTCCTTTGTGACGGAGCCATCCGCCTTGAGCATGGCGTTCATATCATAGTCGTTACTAATATAAACAATGCGCTTTTCCGGCGTGCTGGACCAAGAACTGATGCCATTGCGGCAATCAAAGTTCGTAGTAGCCATCTGGCAGTAAGGGCTGATTAGTCGTACACCGCTAGCTAGTTCGCGTCGCATAAAATTATGCTCACGTTCCGTTTCTGTAGCCAGTAGCGGCATTCCTTTGGGCATAAGAATGCGTTTTTGTATGATTTCCATCTTTTCCTCAATAGAGGGTTCCGAAAAAGGCGGGTAAATGTTAAAGGTAGGAACGATCCGTTCCACGCTCCCTGTAGCTGCGTCCACATCTCCCTTTCCCGCCACACAAGCAACATAGGGTATTTCAATGCCGTATGTATCCGTTATATCCCGAATGGCCTCCATATATCGGTGTGCATGGCGGCAGGGGAACAGATCCAACTCATTTTCAAGCTGGAGAAGCACAATGCTTCCCTCCTGCCCCAGTTCAAAACGATGAATAATGGGCAACACACGATCCATCCATTCCTTCACCATGGACAGGTAACCAGGATCGAACTGCCGCACCTCATCATACCGGTGTACCCAGGCAGGAATACCGCCGCCATCCCATTCAGAACAGATATAGGGTCCTGGACGGGCGACCACATAAAGGTTTTCTTCCCGCGCCATGGTCAAAAAGCGGCTGACGTCTTTCTCTCCCGAGAAATCCCAAATACCGGGTGAAGTTTCATGGTAGTTCCATGGGAAATAAACATCGATTGCGTTATAGCCGCTTTGCTTCAGCTGACGCATTCGCAGCCGCCAGTATTCCGAGGGCATGCGAAAATAGAAAAACGAAGAGCATAAAAGAATTTCCGCTTTTCCGTCAATATAGAGATTCCCGTTTGCAAGTACCACACGCTCCATACAGGCTCCTCCTTAGCGGTATGGTATGATCATTTGACCCCTGCGCTTCCCGCGCTCAGGGTAATCTCATACATATATTTCTGTCCCACAAAATATACCAGGATCATCGGAACAATAAGAATCATGGACGCAGTAAACACCTTGTTCCACATGGGCGGCGCGCCGGAGGATGTGGTCGCTGTAAGAATTTTTACACCCAGCGCCAAGGGAAAAAGATCCTCGGTATTCAGATAGATCAGCGGTTCAAAGAACCAATTCCAGTTTGCCATAATCGCAAATACGGCCACCGCTGCCAGGGCAGGTACAATCAATGGCAAAATAATCCGCGCAAAGATTCCGAAGTAGCCTAGGCCATCCAGCGTTGCCGCTTCATCCAAGTCCCGGGGTAAACGAGCGATAAACTGCCGAAGCATGAAAATATAATACGCTGAACCAAATAGATTCGGTACAATCAGTGGCAGCCAGGTATCAATCCAGCCCAATTCCTTGAAAATCACAAACTGTGGGATCATCCGTACCTGAGAAGGAATCATCATTGTACTCAGGCATACCACGAACCAGAAGTTGCGTCCCCGCGCCCGTAGGCGTGCGAATGCGTATGCTACCAGCGCACAGGAAGCAACCGTCGCCAAGGTGCAGGACAATGTGATCATGACGGAGTTGCGCAGCCAGAGGCTTACCTTTGTATCAAAAAGGATATTCCAGTAGTTTTCAAAATGAAATTCTGTCGGCAGCAACGTATACTGCGCTAACACCACGGATGAATCGCTTGCCAGCGAAATGCTGATCATAAATACAAAGGGAATCATGAAAATCAGCGACGTAAAAATCAGAACAGCGTGAGTTAGGATTCTGTTCCACAGGGCAGCTTTTCTCATCGTGATTCCCCCTCGTAGTAAGTCCATGCCTCAGATGATTTCATAACCAACAGCGTAAGGATCAGGATAATGACAAACAGCACCCATGCCATAGCGGACGCATAGCCCATCTTGAACTGTTTGAACGCTTGGTTATACAGCAGCTGCACAATGGTAAGAAAACTGTTGTCAATGCCGCCGCCCAGTCCCGCGCGTCCTGGCATACTTTGCTGGCTGCCCAGCACGTAGGGCTGTGTGAATAGCTGCAGCGCATTGATAATGTTCATGACCAAGTTATACAGAATCATCGGCGAAAGCATGGGCATCGTAATGTGCCTGAATTCCTGCCAAGCATTGGTGCCATCCAAGTATCCGGCTTCATAGAGCTCCTGGGGAATACCTTGCATGCCAGCCAACAGAAGGACAAAACCAGATCCAAGTCCCCATAAGGACATAATAATCAATCCCGGTTTTGTCCATGTGGCATCGTAGAACCAGCTAGGACCTTGAATGCCCAGAAGCGCCAAAAACTGGTTGCAAATTCCTTCTGGTGCAAGAATCCACATGAAAATCAGCGCGCTTACCACCACCGGCACAAGCGTTGGAATATAGAACAGCGTGCGGTAAATTTGCCTTCCGCGAACATTGCGGTTCAGTAACCATGCTAAAAACAATGAAATTATCATGCTCACCGGCACGAAAATCAGCGCATAATAAAACGTGTTGTACAGCGCTGTATAAAACGTCGCATTTCCAAACAGTTTAATATAATTATCTGCGCCAAGAAATTTGGGCGTTTGAAACATGTTCCAGTTTGTTAAGCTGTAATAGATCGATGCGCCCATGGGATATACTGTCAATGCAAAAAAGCCAAACAACCATGGTGAAATCAGCAGGTAAAACCATGCCGTTTCGCGTTTCTCCGCTTTGGTTAGGCGAAGCCTTTTATGCCTATTCGCGCTCATCGCACATGATCCTTTCTTGCTTATTAAAGGCAAATGCATGGGCCCCGGGCGGGGCCCATGCATGTAGGGGCACGAAGTAAAATGTTATACTTACAGGTCGTCTCGAACCTGCTGCATTTGCGCCTGAATCTCTTCCAAGATCGCAGCGGGATCGCCTTCGCCATCATAAATGGGGTCAAGCAGCTCTCCCCAAACCGCGGTCCAGCTGGCCCATTCAGGCGTGGTCGGCGGCGCAAAAGTAATATCAACAGAATCAACAAAGACGTTCATGTTGATTTCCCGATCGGACCAGGCCGCTTTTAGGAAATCATCAGAATTCAAGACCTCCAGGTTAGCAGGAACGTCCTCGCAAGCCTGTGCAATCATCGACTGAGCGTCGACGCTGGTCATAAATTTCGCAACTTCGAAAGCCTCGTCGGGATACGGCGTGGACGAAGAAATGCAGATAGCGCTGCCAAACGCAGGGGCTGCTTTATCCCACAAAGGAGCCATGTCCCAATTCAGACCTTCCACATCCTTGAAGGAAGCAATGCCCCATGCGCCGGTGCAATACATTGCAGCCTTGCCGGAGGCAAACAGAGAAGAGGCAGTGGCACCGGTACCGATGCTCGCCAACTGGCTACGCGTGGGGGTTACGCCATATTCACCTACTAGGTCGCGCATGAACGTCAAAGACGCAACGTTTTCAGGAGAATTTACCGCGATGTTGCCTTCTTCATCCACTACGCAGCCACCGCCGCCATAGATCCAGCTCATCCAGTAGGGCCACCAGTCTTCCTGAACATAGCCCCATACCTTGTCCGCGGAGTCGCTTTCTTCCGTCAGCGCTTGGGCCGCAGCCAGGAAATCGTCGCGCGTCCAGTCAATGGTGGGGTAAGCCACGTTTGCGGCGTCAAACAGATCCTTGTTATAGTACAGTACGGAGCAACCTGCACGATCAGCAATGCCATAGATGCTGCCATCGTAGCTATATGCATCCACGCAGGCCTGACCAACGCTGGCTACCAAGTCAATACCTGCTTCTGACAGATAGTCGTTCAGCGGAAGCAGCTGTCCACGATATGCAAAGCTATTAGCTTCTTCCGCCACAACCATAACATCAGGAGCCGTTCCGGAACTCATCATAGAAGTGATCTTCGTGGCATAATCCTCGGGAATATAGTTAATCGTTACGTGAATCGTATCGCTTTGGGCGTTGAACAGATCCACACGGGCCTGATAGACTTCAGCGTCCGCCGTGGATCCCCAATGGCTCAACGTCAGTTCTATCTTTGCTGTTTCTGCCACGCCAGGCACTGCCAGCGCCATCAATAAGACCAGCGATAAGAGTATTGCAGTCAATCTCTTCATAATAGATAAACCTCCTTCGTATTCTTAATCAGAATTCTAAATGTCCCCATAAAGCGGCAACGAATTACGCTATTGTTAGACTTGCAACCGGTTGCAAAAAATGGTAAGAAAATAAATACTTCCCATCCTGCATTCAGTCAGCCAACAAATACCGTCTCAGATAACACCTCCTTTTTTCATAACACCGCTTTATCGTGGCATTTCTTTGTTTGGGAGCATACCACAAGCATTGATTTCTGTCAAGCTTTTTGTTTATTTTTCCTCTAATGGAAAAATTCTGCGGCAGGACTCCTTGACATGAAGCGTTAGGGGAATAACCTCCAACGGCTTGGGCTGTTCTCCGGAAATAGCGCTTACTGCTGCGCCAATCAACGTACGGGCATATGCCTGATAATCCAGGCTCAAACTCGTAAGATGCGGCTGCACCAGGTACGTAAGATAGGTATTGTCAAATCCAATCAAGGAAAAATCCCTTGGTACGCTATATCCTTTATGGAGAATGGCTTGCTGCGCCCCGATCGCAGTCATATCATTAATGGCGATGACCGCCGTAGGGGGCTTGGGCAGCGACATCAGCTGCATCATGCCGTGGTAACCGCCCTGTTCATCAAAAGTCATAACTTCCACGACATATTCCTTATGCACGTGCAGTTTCAGCGCCGCCATTGTTTCATAGAATGCCCGCATTTTCTCTTGCGTTTGTAAAATGCAGCGCAAGCCATGAAGAAACGCAATCCGTGTATGACCCAAAGAAGCTAAATAGTTTACTGCCTGACGCATTCCATCGTAATGATCCAGTGGTATCTGGTAGCATCGCTCAACAGGCAACGCTCCCGCAGAAACCACGGGCAGATTCTGCGCACACTGACGAACGGTATTTGCATATTCTTCCGGTAGCGGCCGCCAATCCGCAACGCCGCCGCACAGAATCAAACTTTCCGCTTGCTGTTCCATGAGCTTATGCATATAAGCAATTTCTTTTTCAGGCTGCGCGAAAGTATTGTTAAGCATCAGCGTATAGCCGGCCGCAAAAGCCGCCTGTTCACAGGCAGAAAAAATGCTGGAAAAAAAGGGGTTACAGACATCCGGGCACAGCATTCCGATCATCCGGCTGTGCGCGCTGCTTAGCCCCTTCGCCAATGCATTTGGGCGAAACTGGTATTTCTTTACGACTTTCATCACGCGCTCACGCTTCTCAGGTTTTACGCTGGGATGATTGTCCAATACCCGTGATACCGTGGAGGCAGATACCTGCGCTTCTTTTGCAATGTCATAAATCGTAATCTTTTTTTGAGTCATGGATCTGCTCCTCCATCCGCCGGCAGCGCATCTTATATCTACATGTACTATAATAAAAAATTGCTATTTTGTCAAACCGCACGGATTATGCTCGCGCTGCAGCTTTATGTTTTCCATTGCTTTTGTAGTGGTATCTTGGCAGGTAAAATCAAAAAAACGTTTTTCTCAAAGCGAAAGCGCTCATACAAAAAAACGAGCGAAGCAATGATCTCCGTTCGTTTTTGATGTTATATGCATGTGTATAATGCACCGATCAATGGTTAGTGGGCAGATGTTACCAGATCCTCCATGGTATAGCGTCCCGGCGTCTTGTCTGCCAGGAAGGCCGCGGCCTTCAGCGCGCCGGAGGCGAACACGCTGCGGTCCTCGGCGCTGTGGCACAGGCGAATGCGCTCCGCCGGGCCAAAGAAGCATACTTCATGTTCTCCAGTGACAGTGCCGCCGCGCAGGGCGTGTATGCCGATCTCGTTGTGCTGGCGCTTGCAGTCACGGCCTCCGCGCCCCAGCTGCGCCTGCCGGGGCTCCGCATAGGCGTCCTTGATGGCGTCATAGAGCAGCAGCGCGGTGCCGCTGGGAGCGTCCACCTTACGATTGTGATGCGCTTCCATGATCTCCACGTCAAAACTCTCGCCGAGCACCTTCGCGGCTTCCCGGCACAAATGCTTGAGCAGCGCCACGCCTACGCTCATGTTGGCGGAGCGGAACACGGGAATTTGCCGCGCGACCCGGTCCACCTCCTGCTCCTGTTCGGGGGAATAGCCGGTGGTGGCCAGTACCACGGGCAGGCGGTTGCGCACCGCGTAATCCAGCAGGGGCGACAATGCCTCAGGACGTGAAAAGTCGATGAGGACCGCGCCGCTGCAATCAGGCAGCGCGTCAAAGGAAGCATAGCAGGGGAAATCACAGGTTCCGGTGGCGGCGTCCACGCCAGCCACGATGTCTACCCCCTGTGCGGAGGCCTGAGCGGCGACCGCACGGCCCATGTGGCCCAACGCGCCGCTGATGAGAATCTTCATAGAGGCAGCCACCTTTCTTATACAATCAGCTGCATTTCGCGCATGACCCGCTCCAGCCGGGCGCGGCCCTCCGGCTGTATGGACACCAGGGGCAAGCGAACGGTCTCCTCGCATTGGCCCAGCAGCGCCATGGCGGCTTTCACGGGGATGGGACTGGTCTCGCAGAACAGCGCGGAGATCAGCGGCTGCAAAGCCAGCTGCTGCCGGGCGGCTGCCGGGCAGTCGCCCTGCAACGCGGCCTTGGTCAGGTCCGCCAGCGCCCGGGGCAGCAGATTGGAAGCCACGGAAATGATGCCCTGAAAACCACAGGCCATCAGCGGCCAGTTCAGCTCGTCGCTGCCACAGTAGAAGGCGGCGTCCTCGCCGCACAGGCGCAGCTTTTCCAGGGCCTGCGCCACGTCAGGGTTGGCTTCCTTCACCGCAATGACGTTTTCATGTCGGCAGATGGTTTGCAGCGTGGCGGGGGCGATATTCAGGCCCGTGCGCGCGGGTACGTTGTAAACCACCACAGGCAGGATATCGCTATCTGCAATGGCGTTGTAGTGGGCGATCAGCCCTGCCTGGGTGGTCTTGTTGTAATAGGGGGTTACGCATAGCTGCGCGTCGGCGCCGCTGTCCCGGGCCAGGTGCGCCTCCTCGATGACCTCGCGGGTGTTGTTTCCGCCGGTGCCGGCTACCACGGGGACCCGGCCGTGGGCCTTGTCCGCTACCCGGCGGATGACGGCCATGCGTTCCTCACGGGTCATGGTGGCGGGTTCGCCGGTGGTGCCCACCGCCACCAGGCAGCGCACGCCGCAGGCCAGCTGATTCTCCACCAGACGGTCCAGGTTTTCCCAATCAATACCGGTTTTGGTGAACGGTGTGACAAGGGCTGTGCCGCAGCCCGTGAAGAATCCCTGCTTCATGTGCGCAACTCCTTTTCAATGGGCGGTTAGCGGGCCTGAATAATATCCTTGGCGCAGAGCAGCTCAGCGGTGAGAATCCCGCCGCCCGCTGCGCCGCGCACGGTGTTGTGACTCAGGCAAACAAACTTGTAGTCAAAAATGCTGTCCTCCCGCAGGCGGCCGATGGATACGCCCATGCCGCCCTGGAAATCCCGGTCCAGCCGCGTCTGGGGGCGGGCAGGGTCCTCGCAGTACTGCAGGAAGGGCTTGGGAGCGCTGGGAAGTTCCAGGCGCTGGGCTTCGGTTTCAAAGCTGTTCCAGCGGCGAAGAATTTCCTCCCGGCTGGGCTTGTTGCGGAAGCTTACGGAAACAGCCGCCATGTGTCCGTCTGCGGCGGCGACCCGCAGGCACTGGGCGCTGATAACCGGCAGCGCCGCATTGCGGATAACCGGACCGTCCGCCGTTTCCTCCAGGGACCCCCACAGCTTCAGGGGTTCCTGCTCGCTCTTTTCATCCTCGCCGCTGATGTAGGGGATCACGTTGTCCACCATTTCCGGCCAGGTCTTGAAGGTTTTTCCCGCGCCGCTGATGGCCTGATAGGTGCATACGCTGACCTTTTCGGGCCCGAAATCCATCAGGGGCGTCAGGGCAGGCACATAGCTCTGGATGGAGCAGTTGGGCTTTACGGCGATGAAGCCGTAGCGGCAGCCCAGTCGTTTGCGCTGGGTTTCGATAACGGCAATATGGTTGGCGTTGATCTCCGGCACCACCATGGGCACATCTTGCAGGCCGCGGCAAGCGCTGTTGTTGGATACCACGGGCACTTCATGCCGGGCATAGCTTTCCTCCAGGGCGCGGATCTCATCCTTCTTCATATCCACGGCGCAGAAGATGAAATCCACATGCTTCGCCACTTCTTCAACGTTTTGCGCATCCAAAACGGTCATGTTCGCCACTTGCGCGGGAATTTCCCAGTCAAAAGCCCAACGATCCCCCACGGCTTCCCGGTAGGTTTTTCCGGCGCTGCGGGCGGAGGCGGCCAGGGCGGTGATGTGGAACCAGGGATGCCCCTGCAGAAGTGAAATGAACCGCTGGCCCACCATGCCGGTGGCGCCCACAATACCTACGCGATAGGATCTCATGCTATTCCTCTCCTTTTTCGTTGCCCGTGCAAAATGCTTCCGCTTTTCAAGCTGCCCCGAAAGTATGAAAAAAATCACCCCAGGGCCAGCCTGCGGTGCGCCAACGAAGGTTTCTGGACGCATCGGATATACTACCGATGCAAGCACGCGGGATCGCGTGCCCCTTCGCGTTCGGAATCAGCGCTCCGCCGGGCCGTCGCCCGATGACAGTCGCAGAATTGTTCACCCTGCGCCCAAGGAACCGCTCCTGGGTGGAAACGGCCCTTTCGGCGTCCGGCCCTTTCGCGGCGGCTCTGCGGGACCCAACCCTCGCCTGCCGTTACTGATGCGGAACGCACCTCTGTTCCAATACTTTTCATTTCCGGGAAACGTTGTCATCATACCACGCTGCGCGGGGATTGTCAATCCATATTTCTTTGGGGATGATCGCGTGCAACAGGGTGCGTTTCCGGTTTATGGAAGGTCCCGCTGCTTGCACAAAAAAACGCCCGGCAGCGCGGAATCGCGTGCCGGGCACAGGGGTGCAGGGGATCATTCGCCGTAGGTGAGCTTGGTCCAGTCCTGGGTGGGCGCGTCGCCGATGCCTGCGGGATATACCCCTTCCTCCCGGAGGACGAAGCCCATATCTGTATCCCGGTTGGCAGCGTTGCTGTTCACCTGAATTCCCTCGATGGTGGAAACGGTATCCTCGCTCTCGGGCAGTAGGCTGTTCATCAGCCCGGTTCCGGGTTTGGTGGGCTTGACCTCGGCGGGATAGGTGACTTCCAGGCTGTATGTACTGGGGTAGAGGTCGCGGAACATGTAGTAGCCGTAGGCGTCCGTGGTGGTTTCCGCCACGGTTTCGCCGTTTCGGATCAGGCGCAGCGCCACTCCGGGGAGTCCCGGCTCGTTGGAATCATACCAGCCGTCCCCATCCAGGTCCAGCCAGGCCAGATCGCCCAGGCTACCGGGTTGCACGCCGCCAACATCCAGGTCAAGCTGATTTTCCGCCATGCGTAGAGTAATTAGGTCGCTCTGCCCGGCGCGTCCGTTCGTTTGCACCAGCATGCTGACACGGCTGCCATCGGCCAGCCGCGCGTCGCCCGGCTCCACGGCCAGATAGCCCTCCGGCAGGGTAACGGCGATGTAGTAGTCGCCGGGGAAAAGCCGGTCGAAGCGGTAAACGCCGTCTTCCAGGGTATCAAACACCTGCAGCTGCGTACCGGTGCTGTCGGTGAGCACCAGGTGCGCCTGGGCAAGGGGAACGATTTCCCCGTTTACATCCGCCCATACCGTGCCACCCAGGGAAGTGTAAACCACCACGCCGGCCAGAAGGTCCTCCCGGACTTCACCTTCCTGGACCGTGACGTGCTGCACAATGGCGGAGAAGTCGTCTTGGAAGGTGCTGTCCCCGGACTTGGCAGCCAGCATGGTATCGTCCAGGGCATGGGAGAAGGTGTAGGTTCCGGGCAGCAGGCCAGTGGCCACAAAGGCGCCGGTTTCATCGGTGGACAGGGTGGCGAAAGCCTGCCCCGTGGCGTCATCCATCACAAGTATCTGCTTGCCTGCGGGCGTCTTTTCCGTATCTTCCATGCGCCCGTTGTTGTTTTCATCCAGCCAGAGGCGTCCGCTGACGGTGGCGGGGATTACGCAGCCCAGCAGCTGGTTTTCATAGCGATCCCCCATGGCTACGGCCAGGGAAACGCTCTGTTCGCTGCGTCCGGGGGTCAGCGGCAGGGTGAAGGCCGCCTGCCGGGTAAGCGCCATGCCTTCCGGGAAGGAAACCCGCAGCGTATAGGTATCGGGATGCAGCTGACCCAGGACAAAGACGCCGTCCATACCGGTGACACAGCTGATCTCGCTCAGGTCGGAACGGCTGGGGGTCAGCGTCACGGTTACGCCGGAAAGCAGGCTGTCCCCGGCATCCAGCAGGCCGTTGCCATCGTGGTCGGCAAAGGCGGTGCCGCTGACCGCGCCCAGGGTCACGCCGCCCACCAGGGGCATGGATACTTCCTGTCCGGTGGCGAAGTCAAACCATTCGCTGGCACCCACGTTGCCGTCCCCGGCCAGGGCATTGCCTCCGCTTTGCACGGGGGAGAATACCGCGTCTCCGGGCAGTTCATAGCGCACATAATAGCGTCCGGGCATCACGGCGTCAAAGAGATAGGCGCCGCTCTCGTCCAGCGTGGTTTCAAAGACGGCGCCGGATTCGTTCATCAGCTGTACCACAGCACCCGCATATCCGGTTTCGCCCTCGTCCTGCAGGCCGTTGTCGTTGCTGTCCGCGAAGACGCTGCCCTGGACCGTGCCCGGCAGGATCATGCCCGCATCCATCTGCTGGCGGTTTTCTCCCAGCGCCAGGAAGAAGGGTTCGGACTGGCCCGCGCCGCCGGTCAGGTTGACTATGACGTTTTGAGCGCCCAGGCAGGTAAAGGCATAGCCGCTCTTGGCCTGCATGGACAGCTGGTAGGTTCCGGGGGTCAGGTCCTTAAAGGTGTAAACGCCCTTATTGTTGGTTTTGACCTTGTCCACTTCGCTACCCGCTGCGTCCAGCAGCGTGACGGTCAGGCCGGAGACGGTTTTCTCGCCTTCGTCCATGGTGGCGGAGAAGTTGTCGTCCAGGTAGCAGGTGCCCGTGATGGAGCCGGGATAGATAGCGCCTACCACGACCTGCTTGCTTTCCCCAAGGCTCAGGGTCAAGGGGTCCACGCTGTTTTCACGGCGGCCCGAGCGCGCCTTGAGCCAGTTGCCGGTGATGGAAGTATCCACCGTGGTGGTAAAGGTGGAGCCGTCGTCGGGCAGAATGACCCGCAACCGGTAATCGTTGGGCCGCAGGGCCGTCAGGCGGAAAGTTCCGTCCTCGGCGGAAATAGCGGAAGCCACCAGGTCGCCGTTGGATTTGTACATTTCCACGTCCACGCCGGCTAGCGGCGCTTCGCCTTCATCATAGAGGCCGTTGTAGTTGGCGTCCAGGAAAGCCATGCCTTCCACGGTAGCCTCCTGCATCATGCCCACGTGTTGCAGGTCCAGCACCTCGCCGGCGTCCAGGTTGATGCTCTTGCTGGCCGTGCGGCGGCCCTCGGTGGTAATGATGGAGCGCCGCGTACCGCCGGTGGAACTGTAACGGGTAAACATCCACCCATCGGGGCAGGTAAAGGAGAGCTTGTAGCTCCCGGCACGCACCTGGTTCAGGGTGTATACGCCGTCCTCGCCGGACTGCGCGGTATAGGTCAGGTCGTCCTTTTCGCTGGTCAGGGTGACGGTGACGCCGGGCATAACGCCCTCGCCCTCGTTCCAGATGCCGTCGGCGTTCTCGTCCTTCCAAACGATGCCGGTAACGGTAGCCATGGTATTCACGCCGATGCCCACCTGGGCGGCCGCTTCATGGCCCACGGTAAACGTCTGGCTTACCTGCGTAAGCTCGGAGCTCATCTCCATGATGCTGGAGGTGGCGCGAATCTCCTTGCCCTGCTTTCCGAAACCGTAGCCCGCAGGCAGCGTGGCCCGAAGCTTGTAGGTTCCGGGAGCCAGGGTGGCAAAGGCGGCCTCTCCCTCCTCATTGGTAGTCTGAGCGGCGATCACCGCCTCCTCGTTTTCCAGTACGCGGATGACCTCCAGCTGCACGCCCGCCAGACGGCGTTCATAGGTGCCGCGCTCGCCGTTGGTGTTCGCGTCAATGAATACGTTCACTTCCAGCGTACAGGCGGCGGTGGCGGCAGCGTTCAGCCCGGTGAGGTCCGTGCCGGACAATGTCAGCGGATCGCTCAGCCCCGTAAAGCTCACCATGCTGTCGCCAAGTTTGCCCAGCAGGGCGACGCCTTCGGGCGGAATGATCTGTATCCGCCACTCTCCGGCGGGAACGCCCGAGAAAGCCCATAGGCCGTTGCTGTCCGTAAGCGTCGTGGCCTGCACTGCGCCGGAAGCATCCAGCAGGTTGACCGTGGCCCCTGCGACGCCGGTTTCACCGGCCTGCAACGTGCCATCCTCATTGGCGTCGGTGAATACCTGGCCGGACAGGGCGGACGCGCTGACGCAGGACAGCTCGGGCACAGCAAGCGTCTCCCCGGAGACCACCGTTACGGAAGCGGACGCCTGGCGCAGGCCGTCGGCTTCCAGACCGGTCCATCTCTCCCCGGCGGGCGTGCCCCCGGCGGGCAGGGAAACGGCAAGGGTGTAAGCGCCAGGAAGCAGGTTATCAAAGACATAGGCCCCGCCGGCGACCGTGGTTTGCAGCTGTTCCTGCTCGTTGGAAAGGGCGACCATGGTACCATCGGGCAGGTTGACCGTTGTGCCGCTTAGACCGCCGCCCTGAATGAAAGCCAGCTGATAGGCGCTTTCCTGTCCACCGGTGAGGGTTACGTTCCACTGCGCGCGGTCCCGCTGCAAAGTAGCGGCATGGTTCAGCTCCGTGAGCAGCATTCCCTGGGGAAGCGTTAGGGTCAGGGTATATTCGCCGGGGTCCAGATTGCCCAGCACCAGCGTGCCGTCCGCGCCGGATTCTCCCTGCGCGACCACCACGTCCTTCTGTGCAAGCTGGCAGCTGTAGCCCACGGCGGGGGAAGCGGTCAGGCGCAGCAGGCCGCGCGCTTCCGCATCCGTAAAAATTTCCGCTGTTTCGGGGCTGTCGCCGCCTACGCGGACGGTCTGCACGGCGGCAGGAATCACATACCGGCCGTCGGCAGGGATAAAGGTCATGACATATTCGCCCGGAGTTAGCCCTTCCAGGGAGAACGCGCCCTGCTGATCGGTGACCGCAGAAGCGCCGGTTTGCACGGTGACGGTCACGCCGGAAACCCCGGCGTCGCCGCAGCGCACCGTGCCGTAGATCGCGCAGTCCGCAGGTACGGGCGTTTCCGTGGGCGCCTGCGTGGGAGCCTCCGTAGTCTCCAGGGCAGGCGCTAGCGTAGCTGTCGGCGTGGCGGTAGGCGTAGGGGTGATCACAGGAGTCGCGGTGGCAGCGTTGGCGGCTACGCCCTCTACCTGGAGTTGCAGGATGTCTGCCACATCCCCGTGATAAGCCTCCAGATGGAAGGCGAGATCCGCAGCCAGACCCCGGCCCTGGGCTGCGGTGAGCTGGCGGAGGACATAATCGCCGGACGCAATGGCCTGGGGCAGCGCGAAGTATCCCGTTTCATCCAGGGAGAAGGTCAACGCCTCCTCCAGGGATGCTTTTCCTTCCTCATCCTGCCGTACCCGAAGCACGGCAAAGGAAGCGCCTACCTCGCCCTGTACGGTGAATAGCCCCGCATCCGCGTAGACCAGCACGGGAGGCTGATTTTCCTTTCCCTCCGCAATGGACACGGAGATGGGCGCTTCCTGAACCAGATAGCCCTCGGGCATGGTATCCATCACGGGGCGCAGGGTTATATCCGCTATGGAGGACAGCGTCAACGCTTCCGCGCCGCCCTGGGCATTGGCCGTAACCGTTCCCAGCAGGGAATCGCCGGACCACACCTCAAAATCCCCGGTCAGGGGTTCGGTCAGCCACTGGCCTTCCGCCGTGGCCCGCAACCCGTTGAAAGATACCGACAGGGTGGTTTGGTCCGCCATGGCGACCGGTAGCATGGCGCATAGCAGCACCATCACCAAAGTCCATAGCAGTCCTTGTTTAATGCGCGTAGCTTGCATTCGTCCGCTGCCTCCATGTTCTTCGGGCAGGCCGCCCGGTTATATTGCTTCCAAGCATGAAAAAAACACGCAATTCCCAGCATATTTCTCCAATTATTATGGTAAAACAAGCCGGGGGAAAAGTCAATGCTCCCAGTTGTAAAAGTCTTGTAGCCGCACCGGCAAGGGAACGGGTGCGGGGCACGGTTTTCCTTGCTTCTTCCCTGCGCCTGTGCTATCATACAGGGGACGAATTTGCGCAAAGGCGCGCAAAAGGAGCGGAATAGAGTATGGACGCGATCACTACACGAGAGCTGAAAGAACGCCTGGAGGCGTTGACGGGACAGGAAGTGCTGCTGCGGGGCTGGATTCGTAACCACCGCAAGCAAAAGAATATGGGGTTTATTGATTTCTTTGACGGTACCTGCTTCAAAAATCCTCAGGTGGTGTATGACGCGGGGATCGAAAACTACGACCAGGTCAAGGGGTTTCATATCGGCGCGGCCATTGAGGTGCTGGGCAAGGTGGTGCCGGCTTACAAGGACCCTACCACCCCGGAGATTCAGGCGAAGCGGGTGACGCTGCTGGGCGACTGCCCGGAGGATTATCCCCTGCAGCCCAAGCGGCACACGGTGGAGTACCTGCGGGAGATCGCTTATCTGCGCCCCAGGACCCGCTTGTTCCAGGCGGTGTTCCGGGTACGCTCCGTGGCCTCCATGGCCATCCATACTTATTTCCAGGACCGGGGCTATCTTTATGTACACACGCCCCTGATTACCGCCAATGACGCGGAAGGCGCAGGCAATACCTTTACCGTGACCAGCCTCCTCCCGGAAGAGCAGAAGGACCCCAGCAAGGATTTCTTCGGCCGGGCCACCTCCCTGGCGGTGACGGGGCAGCTGGAGGCGGAAACCTTTGCCATGGCGTTCTCGAAGGTCTATACCTTCGGCCCCACCTTCCGGGCAGAGAACTCCAATACCAAGACCCACGCCGCGGAGTTTTGGATGATCGAGCCGGAAATCGCCTTCTGCGACATTCACCAGCTGATGGATATTGAGGAAGATTTCCTGAAGTACCTGGTGAATACCGTGCTGGACAAGTGTGGGGATGAGTTGACCTTCCTGGACCAGTTCACCGGCGGCGGCTTGCTGGACAAGCTGCGGGGTCTGGCGACCTCCGGCGCGGCGCGGGTGACCCACGAGGAAGCCATCACCATTCTGCGCCAGGCCAAGGAGCAGTTCCAGTTTGAGCCCAAATACGGGGAAGACCTGGCCAAGGAGCACGAAAAGTATCTTACTGAGACGTATTTCAACAGCCCCGTGTTTGTCTACGATTGGCCCAAGGACATCAAAGCCTTCTATATGTATCAGAATGACGATGGGAAAACCGTCGCTGCGGTGGACCTGCTGGTACCCGGCGCCGGGGAGCTTATGGGAGGCTCTCAGCGCGAGACCCGCTATGACCTGCTCTGCCAGCGCATGGACCAGCTCCATATCTCCAAGGAGCAGATGTACTGGTACCTTAACCTGCGCCGGTTCGGCGGCTGCACCCATTCGGGCTTCGGCATGGGCTTTGAACGCTTGCTGATCTATCTTACCGGCGTGGACAACATTCGCGACGTGATTCCCTATGCCCGCACGCCTATGAATTGCGAGTTCTGATCCATACGTGAACCCATACGGAAGAAAGCGAGGCGCGTTGCGCATGAAAATCGTGATCCTGGACGGCTACTCCGTCCATGCGCAGGATCTGGACTGGGACCTGCTGCGGCCCCTGGGGGAGCTGACGGTCTATGACCGCACGCCTGCGGATCAGGTGATTCCCCGAATGCAGGGCGCGGAAATCGTGCTCACCAACAAGTGCCGCATTACCCGGGAGGTGCTGGCAGCCTGCCCGGAACTGCGCTACCTGGGCGAGCTGGCCACGGGCTACAATAACATTGACATTGCTGCCGCCAAGGAGCAGGGCGTGGTGGTAACCAATATTCCCGGATACAGCACCGTATCCGTGGTGCAGCACGTATTCGCCCTGCTCCTCTACGCCATGAGCCATGTGGCGGAGCTGAACCAGAGCGTGCATGCGGGAGACTGGGTCAACTGCCCGGACTTTACCTACCAGATCACGCCCCTGGAGGAGCTGTATGGCCGTACCCTGGGGATTGTGGGCTTCGGACAGATCGGGCAACGGGTAGCCCGCGCGGCGCTGGCCTTTGGTATGGAGGTGGTTTACACCTGCCCCCACCGCAAGCCGGAAATGGAGGAAGCGCATATCCGTTACCTGCCCCTGGACGAGCTGCTGGCGGTATCCGACGTGGTGACGCTCCACTGCCCGCAGAATGCGGAGACGGCGGGGCTGCTGAACGCGGCGCGTATCGCTACTATGAAACAGGGCGCCATCCTGATCAACACGGCCCGCGGCGGCGTGGTGGTCGCCCAGGACGTGGCGGACGCTCTGCGCAGTGGTCAGTTGAGCTGGTACCTGGCTGATGTGATGGAGCAGGAACCTCCCCGCGCCGAGGAGCCGCTGCTGGCGGCCCCCCATTGCGTGCTGACGCCGCATGTGGCCTGGGCGCCCCGGGAAGCCCGTATGCGGCTGATGGCCATTGCCTATGAAAACCTGAAAGGTTTCCTGGCGGGGGACGCGCCCCATCGGGTGGCATAAGCTCCGGCAAGCGGTGAAAAAACCACGTTTTCCATAGGGCTGCGAGAAAATGAAACTTCCGGCCCCTTAACTTGCAAAGGCTGCATAAAGTATGGGGGCCGAAGGTTTCCAAAGGGCGATCGGAAAGCCCTTTGGTCGCGCCCGCAGGCGCGAAACCTCTTGCATCTGGAAAAATGCATACATAACTTATAAAAATGATGAAGCAAATTACTTTGTTAGCAGTCTGACCGGCGCAAGCGCCGGTCCCAGCTTGTCAAAAAAGTGGCGCCGCCACTTTTTTGAGAAAGCAACTTCGGCCAACCAGAGGTCGTCCGAAGTTGTAAGGAATTGATTTTGCAAGCAAAATCAACAACCCGCCCCGCCGGCAGAGCCGGCGGATACGAATGAAAGTCGAAGGGGCTTCGGCCCCTCCGACGCCTCCCCGGGGTTTTTTGACAGCCTGTGACCGGCGCAAGCGCCGGTCCTTTTTTCAATAAAGCGCGTAAAACCGCGCCTTCCCTGATTTTTCTGTGGACGATTTCCGAAAAACGGTTTATAATAGCTTATTGTGGGGAGGGAGCGGGAACATGCGATTTACCAAGATGCAGGGAATCGGGAACGACTACATCTATGTGAACTGCTTTGAGGAAACCGTCCGGGAACCTGAACGTCTGGCCGTGGAGATGAGCCGGGCGCATTATGGCGTGGGAGCCGACGGGCTGGTGCTGATTGGCCCCAGCGATGTGGCAGATTTCTCCATGCGCATCTTCAACAGCGACGGCAGCGAATCGGAAATGTGCGGAAATGCCTGCCGTTGCATCGGAAAATATGTTTATGAACGGGGACTGACGGAGAAAACCACGGTGACATTGATGACGCAGGCGGGGCTGAAGGAGTTGCAGCTCCGTGTTCGCGCAGGCATCGTGGAAACCGTCCGGGTGGATATGGGCGGCCCGGAACTGGACCCCCGGCGCATTCCCGTGCGTTTGCCCGGGGAAGTGGTGCTCAATTATCCGCTGACTGTGGGCGGCATCGACTGGCGCATTCACTGCGTGTCCATGGGCAATCCCCATTGCGTGATTTTTGTGGATGAACCCGACGCCCTGGAGCTTACGCTGCTGGGGCCGCTGATGGAGCACGAAGCCGTCTTCCCCAACCGCACCAATGTGGAGTTTGCCAAGGTGGTCCGCCGGGACCATATCCGCATGCGCGTGTGGGAGCGCGGCGCAGGGGAAACCCTGGCCTGCGGTACGGGCGCTTGCGCTACGCTGGTGGCGGCGGTGCTCACCGGCCGTGCGGACCGCAAGGCCACCCTGGAGCTTACCGGCGGCCGCCTGGAGGTGGAATGGTCTCCCGAGGACAATCATGTATATCAGACCGGCCCTGCCGCTTTCGTCTTTGACGGCATATGGCCGGATTGAAGCAGATAGAGGAGGATGCTGTTTTGCTGCGCGTCAATGAGAATTTTCAGAAGCTGCCCGGCTCCTACCTGTTCGCGGAGGTAGCCCGGCGGGTGAAGGCTTACCAGGAGGCGCACCCGGAACGGGAGATCATCCGGCTGGGCATCGGCGACGTGACCAAGCCCCTGGTGCCCGCGGTCATCGCGGCCATGCATGAGGCTGTGGAAGAGATGGGGCATGAGGAGACCTTTCGTGGATACGGGCCGGATTTCGGCTATGATTTTCTGATCAACGCCATTCGCCAGGGCGACTACGCCACCCGCGGGGTGGAGGTCGCTTACGACGAGGTGTTCATCTCCGACGGAGCCAAGTGCGACGTGGGCAACATCCAGGAGCTTTTCAGCCCGGACGCGGTGATCGCGGTGACGGACCCGGTGTATCCGGTCTACGTGGATTCCAACGCCATGGCCGGGCGGGCCGGGGATTATGTGGGCGACCGCTGGAACCGGCTGGTCTACCTGCCCTGCAACGCGGAAAACGGCTTTGTGCCGCCGCTGCCTCAGCAGCCCGTGGATGTGGTGTATCTGTGCTACCCCAACAATCCCACCGGCACCGTGCTCACCAAGGCGCAGCTGAAGGTGTTCGTGGACTGGGCGCGGAAGAACGGCGCGGTCATCGTCTATGACGCGGCCTATCGCGCCTACGTCACCAACCCGGAAATTCCCCTGAGCATCTATGAGGTGGAAGGCGCGCGGGAGGTGGCCATCGAGTGCAATTCCTTCAGCAAAACCGCCGGCTTTACCGGCACCCGCTGCGCTTATACGGTGATTCCCCATGAGGTGCGCGGCCAAGGGGCCGGGGGCGAAATGGTGAGCCTCAACGACATGTGGAAGCGCCGCGTGGCCACCAAGTTCAACGGCGTCAGCTACCCTGTGCAACGGGGCGCCGCGGCGGTATATACCCCCGAGGGACAGGCGCAGATCAAGCAGGTGATCGCCGGCTATATGGAAAACGCCCGAATCATTCGGGAAAGCCTGCAAGCCAAGGGCTTTGACGTTTACGGCGGAACGGACGCCCCCTATATCTGGCTGAAAACCCCCGGGGATATGGATAGCTGGACATTCTTTGACAAGCTGCTGACCGAGTGCAGCATCGTGGGCACGCCGGGCGCCGGATTCGGCCCCAGCGGCGAAGGATATTTCCGCCTGACGGCCTTCAATACCCGGGAAAAGACGCTTCAGGCCATGGAACGGGTCAAGAACTGGCAGATCTGAGCAAAGGACGGACAGATCCAGCGAAAAATACAGCCGTGACCGGAATGCCTGCGGGCGGACGGAGCGCGGCGCGATACGGAGGACGACATGGTACATACCATTGTGGGCGCCAACTGGGGCGACGAAGGCAAGGGCAAGGTAACCGATCTGCTGGCGGAAAAAAGCGACATTGTGGTACGTTTTCAGGGCGGCGCCAACGCCGGGCATACCATCATCAACGAATATGGCAAGTTTGCCCTGCATCTGCTGCCCTCCGGGGTATTCCATCCCCATATTGTGAACATCATCGGGCCTGGCGTTGCGCTGAATATCGAAGCGCTGCTCAGCGAGCTGGAGGGGCTTACTTCCCGTGGCGTGCCCATGCCCAAGCTGCTCATCAGCGACCGCGCCCAGGTGATGATGCCCTATCATGTGGACTTTGACAAGTTCGAGGAGGAGCGGCTGGGCAAGCAGTCCTTCGGCTCCACCAAGTCGGGCATCGCGCCTTTTTACAGCGACAAGTTCGCCAAGGTGGGCATTCAGGTATGCCAGCTCTATGACGAGGACATCCTCCGGGAGCGGCTGAAAATCGCCCTGGTGAAGAAAAACGCGCTTCTGGAGGGCCTGTATCACAAGCCGCCCATTGACCTGGAGCAGCTGATCGCCAAGCTCAAGGAGCTGGCCGAGAAGATTCGCCCCATGGTCTGCGATACCACCCTGTACCTGCATAAGGCCAACAAGGAAGGCAAACTGATTCTGTTGGAGGGTCAGCTGGGTTCCCTGCGCGACCCGGATCACGGCATCTATCCGTATACCACCTCCTCCTCGCCCCTGGCGGGCTATGGCTGTGTAGGCGCGGGCGTATCGCCCCGGGATATGACGGACATCTATTGCGTCACCAAGGCCTATTCCAGCGCGGTGGGCGCGGGGCCCTTTGTGGTGCGCCTTACCGGTCCCGAGGGGGACGAGCTGCGCCGCCGGGGCGGGGACGCGGGCGAGTTTGGCGCCACCACCGGCCGTGCCCGGGATGTGGGCTGGTTTGACTGCGTAGCCAGCCGCTACGGCGTCATGGTGCAGGGCGCCACCGAGGTGGTGCTCACCAATCTGGACGTGCTGGGCTATCTGGATGAGATTCCTGTTTGCGTGGCCTACGAGCTGGACGGCCAGCAGATTACGGACTTCCCGGACACGCCCCGGCTCATGCGCTGCAAGCCCGTCTACGAAAAGCTGCCGGGCTGGAAGTGCGATATCCGCGGTATCCGCAACTATGACGAGTTGCCGGAGAATTGCCGCAAATACGTGGAGTTCATCGAGGCGCAGGTGGGCGCGCCCATTCATATGGTTTCCAATGGCCCCCGCCGGGAAGATATACTCTACCGGTAAAGACAGGGCTTTGCATTACAGAAGGATGTGAGCGCATGACCATCATTGATACTCATGCCCATATTTATCCTGACGCCATCGCCATGAAAGCCGCGGCGTCCATCGGCAAGTTTTACGACATTCCCATGGATCTGGACGGTACGGTGGAAACCCTGCTGCGCCATGGGGATCAGGCGGGCATCGACCGCTTTCTGGTGCAATCGGTGGCGGTAACTTGGGAACGGGCGCATTCCATCAATGATTTCATTGCCCGCAGCGTGGCGGAGCATCCAGACCGGTTCGTGGGCTTTGGGGCCATGCACCCGGATCATCCTGAAATGGAAAAGGAGCTGGACCGCATTCTTTCCCTGGGACTGAAGGGCGTGAAGCTGCACCCCGATTTTCAGCACTTCTGCCTGGACGATCCCAACGCAGTAAAGCTTTTTGAGGCCATGGCGGAGCGCAATCTGGCGCTGCTGTTGCATACGGGGGATAAGCGCTATCCTTACAGCCAGCCCGAACGCATGGCCCGGGCGCTGGACCGGGTACCGCGTCTGCGGGCGATCTGTGCCCATCTGGGCGGTTGGTCCGTATGGAGCGACGCCTGGAAGATCCTGGCTGGACGTGGAAACGTATGGGTTGATACTTCTTCCAGCCTGTATGCCCTGCCTCCCGAGGAGGCGGTGAAGGTGATCCACCGCTACGGCGCATCCCAGGTGTTCTTCGGTACGGATTATCCCATGTGGAAGCCCGAGGAAGAGATTCTGCGTTTCCGCGCATTGCCGCTGACAGCGCGGGAGCAGGAAATGATCCTTCATGAAAATTTTGAAAGGTTTCTTGCCCGGTGCGTTTGACCGGGCAAGGTAGAGAGGCCGCCATGACCCATTGGGCAATGGCGGCCTTTTGATGTTTTCTAAAACCGGGCGTGGCATGCGCGTTGCATGCTACGGCATGGCTGCGTCAGGGCAGTTCGATGAAAAGCAACTGTGCTTCCTCCTCCGGCGTCAGCTGGGGAACGTCGGATAGCCAACCGACAGACTGATTGCCATGCTCGCTGTATGCGGGCAGCAGGCACAATGTTTCCGGGAAACCGTTGAGCTGCATGGTGAAGTTGTACAGGAGGTTGCCGGTGGGACGCTCGTCCTGATACTCCCGGCTGACGCTTCCGGCACTCAGGGTTCCGGGCTGCCCGTCGGCCAGTACCGCGAAGCTCCAGCCGCTGTTTTCCTGCGCGTAGTCTGCGGCGGTCCGGCCGTCTGCGGCAGTCCGGCTGACGGTAAAGAGCAAATCACAGCGGGCAAAGGTGACGGATGCATTCGTCAACCTGGCTTGCCAGCCATCGCCCAGATCAAAGACTTGCTCCGCGGCTATTTGATGCAGGTCGTTCTCTCCGGTGGAAAAGCTGATTTCCACCGTGTCAACCAGGGTGAACGCGCCGCCGTACAGCAGCTGTTCCTCCAGGGGCAGCATGAACCAGGTTTCATCGTCCATCCCGTCGTGGGGGAGGCTCAGGACGTACTCCAGTATTTCCCCGAATTCGTCCGTCTGGATAAGCTGCTGGCGGTAAGCCTCCGCAAAGCTCTCCATCCAGGCTTGTTCCGCCTCCAGATACGCCTCGTCGCTGAGGCCGGGATCGTTGGGCATGGCGGAACTGACAATGGGGTATTCAGGATGGAAAATGTAGAAGCGCAGCCTCCAGGTTACGGCGCTTTCCTGGCTGTACACCATGGTGGTTTCTCCGTCGGGGCCGTCGGTGAGAAGCACTGCGTCCACGCCGTAGCAGCCGTCGCTTACCGATGAGGAATCGCGGCTGGGCACAAAAAATCCGCTGTGCCAATTCCCGCCCCGGGCGCCTTCAATATCCACTTCCAGGGCTTGTCCATCTGTGGTTTCCGCCGTGAGGCGGGGGAGGATATACACCGGGTCCGTGTCCGCATGGTGGTTGATGTTCATGGTCAGGGAAAGGCTTACGCCATCGAACACCGCCTCGTTGACTGTCATGTCGATATACTCGTTTTCGTAGGATTCATGTATGCCCAGAATATGGGCTGCGTAGTCCTTGTTGTCCTTCATGGATGCGTTGTAGTCCAGGATGCCGAAGCCGCCTGTGAGGGCAAAGGCGATGGCGGCGGTGAGGAACACCAATACCAGCGCCAGAACCAGGCTGACCGATAGCTTTCTTTTCACGATGGATGCTTCCTTTCCGTAGGCGGCGCGCAGGAAAGCGCGATGGGTTTCCTGGGGCATGGGTTGGGTCAGCCCGCGAAGCTTTTCCCGAAGTTCCTGCTCGGTCATCATAGCGCTTCCTCCTTTCCGCTCAGTTCCACGCGCAGGGCTTTTCTTGCCTGATGCAAACGGTATTTTACCGTGCCCACGGGCACGCGGACCACCTGGGCGATTTCTTCCAGGGAAAAACCTTCCAGGTAATGCAGTATCAGCGGCACCCGCTGCTTCTCCGGCAGGGCTTCCAGCAGCAGGCGCAAATCGTTGTCCCGCTCCGGCGCACGCGGCTCGGGAAGCTGGTCCAGGGGCACGCATCGGGCGCTTTTTCCCCGCAGCCGGTGGCATTCGTTCATCAGAATACGCACCAGCCAGGTGGTGAAGTATTGCTCGTTGCGCAGCTGCCCTCTGGCTCGCCAGGCTTTCAGCGCCGTTTCCTGCAGCGCGTCCCGGCGGTCTTCCTCATTGCGGAGCAGGGTGCAGGAGATGCGGTACAGCATGGCTTCGCTGCTTAAAAGCTTTTCCGTAAAACACCGTTCGTCCATCATTGCTTGCACACCTCTTCGAAGGGGATTTCCTTTGTGTCATGACACCTGTTAGATGCGCAGCGCGCGGAAAGGTTGGGAAGCATCTTCGCGCCGCGCCGTATATTTTCCTTTGCGCGGCGCAAAAAAAGCCTGCCCTACCGGCCATGGAAGGCCGAAAAGGGCAGGCTTGCGCATGAAAGGAATTATTCCACCGTGGGCATTTCCGTCATGCGCAGACGGGCGCAGCCGTAGGGAATCATCCGCACGGGGCGGGGGTCGCCCTGAGCCTTGCGGGAGCGGGGCTCCTTGGCGGCGACGCCGTCCACCAGGGGCCAGTCCACGGGCGCCAGCATGGCGGTGATCTCCATGGGGGGCTGTTGGGTGGAGAAGGGCGTTTCGCTGACCGCGTTCTCCTTCACGTCAAAATCCTTGTCCGCCGTAAAGCCGTAGTTCCAGGGGGATTCCGGGTACAGCTCGTAATCGCAGTAGGGGAAGACGCGCTCCACGCCGTCCCGGGTATACTCCAGCTTTTCCCAGCGCTCGTCGATGGCTACGCTGTACAGCAGCGGGCCGCGCCAAAGCACCTGCATCTCCCGCGGCCGGGCTACGGTTTCGCAGGCGAATGTCAACACTACCTCGACGTCCGTGACGCCGGACCAGGTGCGCTCCAGCGCATAGAAAGAGCCGGGCGCGACGGACTCGCCGTTGACCGTGGCGGACTTGGCGCAGCCGGGGATGCGCAGCTTAAACTCAAAGGCCGCGGGACCGTCGGTGGCTACCTGATAATGGAGCGTGTTGCGGAAGGGGTATTCCGTCTCCAGGGAGCAGGAAACCGCATGGCCGTCGATGACCGTGCGCACGGTGGCGGGAGCCAGGGCGGCGGAAACAATGCCCTTTTCCGAGCGCAGGAAGGTGGACAGGGCGAACTTAGGCCAGCCCTGGTTGAAATTGGCGGTGCAGCAGCCGAAGTTGGGTTCCAATCCGAAAAGGTGGCTGTCCGGGCCGTTGGTGCCGAAAATCACGCGGTCCTTGGGCAGCAGCACGCACTGCACCTGGTTGGTCTGCTGGTCGTACTGATGCGTCCACATGTCGGCGCTGAGGGTGGCGGGCAGGGCGTTGAAGGCCAGCCGCTCCAGGTAATCGCCCCAGAGAGGATCGCCGGAGATGGCAAGCAGCTGCTCGTAGGAATACATGGCTTCCACCACGCTGCACAGCTCCGCGCCCTGCACGGGGCTGTCACCCATGACGCACTCGTCCCCGGTGAAGTGCCCCACGGCCATGCCGTGATAGCGGAACAGCTCTTTCAGCATGTGCCGGGCGAATGCCTCGGGGTCGCTGCCGTCCATGCGGGAAACAAGCGCGCCCTGCTTGATGGCCATGGCCAGATTGACCACGTGGGTGGAATAGGTCCAAACCCGCTGGGGCTGCTGGTCCTCATAGGGGCTAAAGAGCCGCTCGAAATCGTAGCCCTGCTGCTGGAGCCGCCGGGCCAGGCGGAGCATCCATTCCTCCGGGCGACGCTCATAAAGCCAGTAC
The DNA here is from genome assembly GCA_944364075.1 of uncultured Clostridia bacterium. Taxonomy (GTDB): domain Bacteria; phylum Bacillota; class Clostridia; order Christensenellales; family Aristaeellaceae; genus Egerieenecus. The sequence continues at coordinate 5,419 of CALVVZ010000012.1, read as the reverse complement.
AGGGGGATCAGCGTTTCAAACCAGCGCAGGGCAGCCCAGTCGTGGAGCGTGTTGGCCCGGGTGAACACCCACAGGTTGTCAAAGAAACGGTACAGCGCGCTTTCCACGCGCTCATCGCCGCTCAGGTCCGCGTACATGGCCAGCACTTTGGCAATCAGAATGCCGGACCACAGATCGTAGGTGTGCCGCTCCTCGGGCGGGCAGGGACAGAGCCAGCCGTCCTCGCACTGGCGGGCCAGGATGCCGTCGATATAGTATTTGGCCCGGGCGATCAGGTCGTCGTCCCGGAGAAGGTAAGCCAGGGGAACGAAGCCGTCCAGCCAATAGGGGACGCGCTCCCAGCCGTCGCAGTCGCCGCCGATCCAGCGGCTGTCGCGCACGTCGGGCCAGATCTTGTCCAGATGGCCGCTCAGGCCGTCCGCCTGGATGCGCAGCTGGCGCTTCAGCCAGCCCTGCGGTTCAATTTCTCCATGGGAAAAGAAGCGTAGCTTGGGTTTTTTGAGCATGGAAATTTCTCCTTTCATCGATGCGGCATCAAGGGGTTGGGGTTACCGCAAGGCGTCCTCCGCCCACACGCATTTCATCTATGCGTGCGCACCGGGTATCAACGCCGGCGCCGGCGTCCGTAAGATCGCGCCCGTGGTAGACGATATAATGCTTGCCGTCTTCAAAATAGACGCTGTTGTGGCCCATGCCCTCCACAAAGCCGTTGCGCTTGAGCAGAGGCCGGTAGGTGTGCTCGTCGGGATATTTCCGCCAGGGCAGCGTGCGCAGGTCTGCTTCCCGGGGGGCCTGGGCCGTGGCGTAGCCGATGAAATAGGTGGGGTTCTGATAGCATGCCCCGGAGTACATCAGGTAGTGATACCCCTCATGGTAGAAGTAGAACGCGCCCTCGATGGTGTGCCAGTGCTGACCGGGCCGGAAACGGTCGCGCATAAAAATTTCCTCGTCCAGGGTGGGCGCCACTACGCACACGGGGTTTCCCTCCACCTGGTCGGGCGCGGGCATGTGGTCGCAGAAAATGCGGGTGCCGGCGCGTTCGTCCTCGTAGTCGTTGTTGCAGTAGAACAGGTATAGCCCCGAGGGCGTCTGTACCACATGCGGGTCAATGGAAAAGGGCGGAAGCAGATCCTTCACATAGCGGAAAGGGCCTGCGGGCCGGTCCGCCGTAGCCAGGCGCAGCTGCTGCTCATGCACGTCGTCGGAACCCTGGGGCAGGCTGGAATAGTACATGTAGTACGTGCCCTCCAGTTCCAGCACCGAGGGCGCCCAGCATTCCTCCTGTCCGGGCATCTCCAGCCGGACGCCTTCATAGCGCCAGCCCTCCAGCAGGCGGTCGCTGCTGTACACCTGGCCGCCGGTGGCGTACAGGTAATACCGGCTGTCCCGGGCCTTAATGAGATAGGGGTCCGCTTGGGCCAGAGGCGCGGGATCCTGGGGGCGGCGGCGATACAGTTTCACGATGAGGCACCGTCCTTTCGCGGGTTATTTTTCGACCGGTGCAAAGCGGATGACATTCCAGCTGAGCGCCGGTATGCGCAGCGTGGCTTTGTCCCCGTCGATCACGCCGCCGGGGCCTTGGACGGGATACACGTTGAAGGGAGTGCTTTCGGTGTTGGTGGCCTTCACGTCGTCGTGGTGGAGCAGGATGTGCTCCTCTAGGCGCAGCGCGCCCATGCCGTGAAGGTCAATATCCAGGGTAAAATCCTCCTGCTGGTGGCGGCAGCGTCCAGATAGGGCACCTTTTCGTAATCCTTGCAGTCGTAGCAGGGGCTGTCCACCGCCGCCAGCAGCGAGGTTCCACGGGCATAGCGGGACATGTGCTGGAAGGGATAATAGGTGTTTTGCGCCCAGCATCCGCCGCCGTCGCGGGTAAGAATCGGCGCAATCACGTTGACCAGCTGCGCCAGACAGGCGATCTTCACCCGGTCGGCGTGACGCAGGAAGGTAATCAGAATGGAGCCGGTGAGCAGGGCGTCCTCAAAGTTATAGACATCCTCGACAATGGCCGGGGCGCGTCCCCAACGCTCGGGCTTTTTGCCGTTGTCCTCCTCGCCGCTGTGATAGCACACATTCCATTCGTCGAAGGAGAGGTGAATGGACTTGCGGGCGTGCCTCTTGCCCTTGACGGCGTCGCACAGGGCGATGACCGAACGGATGAAATCGTCCATGTCCATGGTCTGAGCCAGAAAATCCCCGGTGCCGCCGCTGGGACGTCCGTAATAGCGGTGCAGGGAAATGTAGTCAATATTGTCGTAGCACAATGCGACCATGGATGGGAGATAGAATCGTTATGGATACTTGGATAATCATCGGGGGTTGAAGGCGCAAGGCCATGGCGGCGCCTTGAAGCGGTTGACGCTCTCAGAGCGGAGGGGTATAATTGCTCCAAAAAATGGATGAAAGGAGGGCGGGCGCATGGCTTCGAACCGGTCCTACTCCATCTATGGGCGCATCGTAATCATCGTCTCGATTCCGATTCTGCTGCTCACCTGCCTTCTGCTTGGCGTATACCGTGTATTTTACAACATGTCCATGGCGCAGGCGAAGGAGAACTTTGTCCTGCAAACGGAGCAGTGTACCGCCAGCTTCGACCAGCAATTCGACGCCATCGCCTCCCTGGCCCAGAGCGTGGGCTATTCCGAGGTGGTGCAGCGGTATTTTGCGCAAATGACTTCCCAGGAGCGCGTGAGCAATTACAAGTCCGTGCGTCAACTTTTCTCCACGGCATCCAAGACGGCGCCGGGCATCATCGCTATTTATGTAGGAAATAACGACGGGGCATTCGTGGAATCGGGCAACGGCAACCTGCGGTATTTCCAACTGGCGTATATGGCGCGGAACCTCTGGGCGGGGGAACAGAAACAGACGTGGTTTACCGATATGTTCCAGATCGAGAACAGCGATTCGCCGCGTTACTGCATCTACTATGCTCCCATCGGCATTATCACCCCCATCAGTCTGATGAACGAAGCTGATGTGCTGACCTGCGGCGTACTCATCGACGCGGGGCAGCTGTTTGGAGAAACGTCATTGAGCAATCCATCCCTGGTGGAGGTGCTGTTTGACCAGGGAAAGGTGGTGGCTTCCAGCGCGGCCATGGCGCCGGAGCAGACCCAGGCCCTGGAACACGCTGCCGCCTACGGCGGCATGAACGGGGACGCGCTTTTGCGTATCGGGGAGGAAGACTATCTGGTAGGCATGGGGGAGCTGTCCATCGGCAACGGACTGACGCTGGGATGCGTGGCGCCGGTTTCCCTGATGATGCGGGAAGCGAACAACCTCAGCGTATTTTTATGGGCGTGCGTGGCCGGATGCCTGGTTCTGGTGGCCATTTTGATGGGATTGCTTCGACAGAGTATTGTGAAACCCATTAAGACCATGGTCCAGGATATGTGCATGATTCCTCAAAAGTATACCACTATCCGCGCCTCCAATGTGGGCGAACTGAAGCCTTTAGCCGACGGCATCAATGAAATGTTGTACAAGCTCGCCCAAAGCCAGGCTCAGGAAATGAAGAACATGGAGCGCATTCATGAGCTGGAATATAACCGGATGCAGGCAGAGATGTTTGCATACCGAAGCCAGATCAATCCGCATTTCCTGTTTAATACGCTCAACTGTATGGTGGGCATGTCCGTGCATTACCGTATTGAACCCCTGGAGCAGCTGAGTACGGCGCTGTCGGAAAGCATGCAGTATGCCTTGCGGGCGCCGGACCGCGTACAGCTGCGGCAGGAATTGCAGCATCTGGACAGCTACATGAGCATACTTCAGATCCGTATGCCGGACAAGTACTGTCTGAGACAGCGCGTGGAGCCTGAAGCGCTGGCCTGCCGGGTGTTGAGCCTGATGCTTCAACCCCTGGTGGAAAACGCTATCCAGCACGGTTTCCATGGTTATCAGAAGCATGCTCCCTACGCTATTTCGGTGCAGGCATGGATTACGGCCGAGGATCAAACCCTGCATGTCCGCGTCACGGACAACGGAAAGGGGATCTCTTCGGAAAAAATGGTCCAGGTCAGGCAGCGCATGGAAACGCAGGGCCCCATTGAAGACCGTGAGCATATTGCGCTGGTCAATATTTACCGGCGCTTGCGCATTGCTTACGGGGAGCGCTGCGGCCTGAAGCTCTCCGCCCGGGAGGGATGCTTTACCTGTGCGGAGATTCAGCTGCCGGTGGAGCGGGAGAATGGTCCCTTGCGGTAGCTCTCGGGAGAAACGACGAAGGTTTTCTTGAACACCCGGGAAAAGTAGGCGCTGTCGGGATAGCCTACGCGCTCCGATATTTCCTGGATGGATTCACCGGAGTTCAGCAGCGCTCCGGCGGCCTGATGCATGCGTATATGCTTGAGAAAATTCATGATGGTCATACCGCTGGACTCCCGGAAACTGCTGCACAGATACGCCTTGTTTACGTAAAAGCGCTCCGCCAGCTCGTTGAGCGTCATGGGACTGGCCAGATGTTCAAGCATATACGCCTGAATCTGCGCCGTTTCCCCATTCAGAGAAAAATGAAAATGCAGCTGCATGCTTTGCTTGGCTTCCGCGATCATGTCGGGAAGTTTGGCAAAGCTTTTTTGCGCCTGGCTAATGCCAATGCCTTCCGGCAGGGCGCGTAGGAGTTCCGGGGGTTTGCTTGCGGGATTAGACAGGTAGGCCAGTGTCATACCGTCTTCCATGACCGGGTCCAGGCCCACGGCGCAGTGCTGCTGTCCCTGCATGCGGTATCCGTGTGCGCACAGCACATGACCCGGCATTCGGGGTAAGCACGCTCGATGGTCTGGCAAAGGGAGATACGCCGGGATGTATGCTCGTCCAGGAACGCGGCGTCCAGCCGCTGCATCAGGGCTGCCATATCCCGGCGGGTAATGGGCTTGGTCAGATAATCAATGACGCCGTTGCGTATGCCTTCCCGTGCGGCGGAAAAATCGCTGTATGCGGAGATAATGACCATACGCACCGGTATTTTTTCCTGGACGCAAACGGAAATCAGCTTGCGACCGCTCATACGGTCCATGCGCAGGTCGGTAAAGACTACGTCGCAGGGGTTCAAACGCAGATAGGCCAGGGCCTCCTGTCCGTCGGAAAAGCTACCCACCACATGGTAGGCGGGATAATCCGCCAGTAAGCTTTCCAGACAGCGAATGGTCCAGATCTCGTCGTCTACCAGGATGACGTTGGGCATCTGCGAGGACCTCCCCTCTTTGTTTTGTGGCTATTGTAGCATTGATAATTTATCAGGTCAACGCTCTGCCCAGGAAAAGATGAAGGTAATTCATAAGATTGTCCAAATTTTCTAGAAGATTCTATCTAATCTTTTTTCAAAGAACTATGGTATGCAGCCTGTCAAAAAAGGTCGCATCATGCGGCCTTTTCTGATATACTAAAGCCAGGTGATGAAGATGCTAAAGAAAGA
>CALVVZ010000011.1 GCA_944364075.1 uncultured Clostridia bacterium | reverse complement strand
GCCGTCGGATACGAATGAAAGTCAGCGAGCCTGCGCCCCCTCCGACCCCTCTTGGGAAGTTTTTTGACCGCCTGAAGCGACGGCGCTCTCAAGTGAGCGCCGTCGCTTTGATGTATGATTCGCAATTTCTTGGAAACGTTTCATGCTACTAAGACTTTGATATGCTAAGAGCCGCCGTGCGAGGCTGTACAGCTATTTTGAATGGTGCCGTAGTTTGATCCTTGTGGCGCTTTGCGGATGGATACGTCACTCAACCTTATATTCATCCGGGTTCTCGCCGGCGGGCTTGGAAGCGTCTTCCTGCTCCGCGTCTTCCTTCTGGGGCTGCGATTCGTCCTGTGCCGGCATCACGTCAGGTTCTTCCGGGGCTTCCGCAACGTCTTCCGGACAGGTGGGTTCCTGGGAAAGTTCAGCGTTATCGTCTTCATTTTGCTGATTTTTCTCGGAAACAGCGCCTTTTTTACCCGCTAAGGTATCTGCGACGGAATTAATTGCGCCTCCCAAGAAGCTTCCGACGCTCTTTAACGTGCTACCAATGGTATCCAGCGCCTGGTTTGCTTTATCGGCCAGCGGGGAGGTAGCTTCCGGGGTGGCAGACGTTTCCTGCGCAGGCGCCTCGCCGGCGGTATCGTTTTCAGGGACTTTTTCAGTGCCTTCTTCTTTGGCAGGGCCTTCCTGGTCATCCTGGGCGCTGACGCCGGCCAACCGTTCCATGCGCAGGGCGTTGAGCTGAATGTCTACCTGGCTAAGCTCTTCCAGCTGTTTGGCGAGCTCTTCCGGGAATGCCTCTCCCTTTTGCCAAAGGTCATAGGCGCGCGCACCGAAATCAGAGAGAATCTCCCGACGGCGGTTGAGCAACGTCATTTCGTTGACCTTGTAGCGCGTGTTGTTGGCAATGTTGCCGGCTGTGTTCCCAATGGCTTCCATACTTTTCAGCCATGCTTTTTTCATTTTGTCGCTGAAGTCTGCCATACGTCAATCATCCTTTCATCGCATATGCTGCCCAGACAGCAAGGGTCTCAACCGCGCGCAGCGTTTTACCAGCGCTGGAAGGCGTGGAATATCGTCTGAAAAATCTGTACGGATAGCAGTTCTTGCCCAAGACGGTCAATTCCTGCCGTTTTAAGAAAAGATTCATCATCCGTTCATCATTTACCAATACAGCAGCAGCTGCCCAGGCAAAATGGAGAACTCTGCATGATCCATGGAGAGAATTTCACCGTCCACATTTAGCCGCATCCCCGGTGCATCCAGAACGATTTTTTTGCAGCGCAGGTGATGCGACGCGGGAATGCGCAGGATACGTCCCAGAAGCAGCGTCGGCAGGTAGCGGGGAATGCGACGCCTGGGTACGTTATCCACCGTAACCAGATCCAGCCATCCGTCCCCCGGATCGGCGGCCGGGCAGATGGGAATGCCGCCGCCGATGAATCGTCCATTAGCAATGGAGCAAACCAGAACTGCCTGCTCCATCCTATGCCCGTCTGCGCTTACGCGGACCTGCACGGGCTGATAGTGAAAAATGGCGCGGATCAATCCGATTAGATAAGGCAGCAGTCCACGGGCATACTTTTTTGCAGCCTGCGTATAGTCCAGCACCGTGACGTCAAAACCTGTTCCGCACACGTTGAGAAACATGCGCTGATTTAACCGTCCGATATCTACCGGCCGGGGCTTATGGTCCAAAATAAACGCCAGTGCAGCCAACGGCTTGGCGGGTGTGCCGATGGTCTTGATAAAATCATTACCGGTTCCGGCAGGAATCATACCGAGCGCTTTACCTGTGTTCATCAACCCGCAGGCAACTTCATAGGCGGTGCCATCTCCTCCAACGGCCAGGACGGCTTCGCAGTCGGAACGTTGCGCCGCCTGCAGCGCCAGCTTCGTAGCGTGGCCCGGGTACTGCGTATAAACCATTTCATGGTCGATACCGCATTCTTCCAGCGCCGTATGCAACTGAGGCGCAACCTTGCGGGCATAACCGCTTCCGGCTGTCGGATTGACAATCAGCGTCAGCAAACTTCCGTCACCTCTCGTGTATCCCATTGCTATATAGAATAGTATGCGTCAAAAGCGCTCGGTTTGTCAACATTTTCATGGAAAAAACAAAATGAATATGCGCATAAAAAGTAAAAAATGATGCATAAAAATCCATTTTGTATTGACAGGAATCGAGAAAGGGAGTATAATCCAATGCATTCCAAGCAATGAAGACGCTTAAGGAGGATACGAAGATGAAGAAGTTTACTGCGTTGCTGCTTTCCCTGGTCCTTGCGCTCTGCGTTGTGCCTGCCATGGCGGAAACGCTGATTGTGGCCACGAACCCGGAATTTCCGCCCTTTGAGTATGTGGAAGGGGAAGATGTCGTGGGTTTGGATATTGACATCGCCCGTGAAATTGCAAAGGATCTTGGCTGGGAAGTGGAAGTGCAGTCCATGGCTTTCGATGCGATCGTGCCTGCGGTTGCTTCCGGTAAGGCGACCATCGCCATTGCTGGTATGACCATTAATGACGAGCGGAAGATGAGCGTGGATTTCAGCGATCCCTATTATAATGCCAAGCAGGCGTGCATCGTGCTCAAGGACGGCGTGGTAACCGATGGCGAAACGCTAAAGGATAAGGTTATCGGCGTGCAGCAGGGCACCACCGGCGATTTTGCTGCGGAGGAGTATACGGCGGCGGATAAGGTAATGCGCTACAACAAGGCGCTGGACGCGGTGATGGAGCTGGCCGGCGGCAAGCTGGACGCCGTGATTATCGATGCGCCTGTGGCGGCGAATCTGGTGGCTTCCATGAACAATGAAAACCTGGTGGTATTGGACAACATCGAGTTTGGCGATGAATTCTATGGCATTGCCGTACAGAAGGGAAATGCGGACCTGGTGGCCTCCATCAATGCTACCATCGAGCGCATCAATACGGACGGCACCATGGATGAACTGCTGCTGAAGTATTTCCCCGTGGAAGAGGAAGCGGCGGAGGATGCGGAAGCCGCTGCCGAATAAGGCGCAATCTCATGGCGGACGTAAGATATTTCGTCCGCCTTTTTGTGGCGTAAACCCACAGGAATGCCGGGAGCAACGCTCCCGGCTCCTGTGCTGTCACGCGTTTTTTCATCAATAGGCGAAAGAAACAACCAAGGAAAAGAGGGGAATGCTTTGCTGATTGCCACTGCTCTGGCAGAAAACATAGCGGGAAACGCATCCTTCCTGGAGAACTGGTGGAATGCCGTATCTCCCAAGCTTATGGATGGAACCGCAAATTTCTGGGAAACCATCTACGGAGAAATATACCGCAATGTCATTATGGAAGGCCGTTGGCTCAACTATCTCAAGGGCTTGGGCGTGACGCTGGAAGTGTCTTTTCTGGCGGCGTTGGTGGGCGTCATTCTGGGTACCGTATTGGCGCTGATGAAGCTTTCCCGGACGCCCTGGCTTTCCAAGCCGGCGGGCGCGTATATTCATTTGATTCGTTCTACGCCGCTGCTGCTGCAGGTGCTGATTATCAACTTTGGCATTTTTGCATCGGTCAATGTGGACAAGATCATCATCGGCGTTATTGCTTGCGGACTCAACAGCGCCGCCTATGTGGCGGAACTCATCCGTGGCGGAATCCAGTCGGTGGATAAAGGCCAGACGGAGGCGGGGCGTTCGCTGGGACTGAACGGCTGGCAAACCATGCGCCTGATTGTATTGCCGCAGGCAATCAAAACAGCGCTGCCCTCGCTTTGCAATGAATTCATCGTGCTGATCAAAGAAACCTCTGTGCTGGCATATATCGCGCTGACAGATTTGACCAAGGCGGCAGACTACATCCGCAGCCGTACCTTCTCGCCGTTTACGTCGTATATCGTATCCGCGCTGCTGTACTTGGCGGTTATATCCATTTTCACCAAGCTGGTAGGTAAACTGGAAAGGAGGCTGCGCAGAAGTGATAACCGTTGAAAAGCTGGAAAAGCATTTTGGAAAGCTGCATGTGCTGCGCGGCGTGGATCAGCACATCAGTCAGGGCGAAAAGGTTGTGGTGATCGGTCCATCAGGAAGCGGCAAGACCACCTTCCTGCGCTGTCTGAACCTCTTGGAGCGCCCAACCGGCGGACGCATCCTTTTTGAAGGCGTAGATATTACGGACCCGAAATGCGACATTAACAGAATTCGTAGAAAAATGGGGATGGTATTCCAGCAGTTTAATCTCTTCCCGCACCTGAACATCCTGAAAAATATCACCCTGGCCCCGGTGCAACTCAAGCTCATGAGCCAGCAAGAGGCGGAAGAAAACGCCATGCGGCTGCTCAAACGTGTGGGATTGTCTGAAAAAGCTACCGTATTTCCACGTCAGCTTTCCGGAGGTCAGCAGCAGCGGATTGCCATTGTCCGGGCGCTGGCCATGAATCCGGATGTGATGCTTTTTGACGAGCCTACCAGCGCCCTGGACCCGGAAATGGTTGGGGAAGTGTTGGACGTAATGAAGCAGCTGGCGGAGGACGGTATGACCATGGTCGTGGTTACCCATGAAATGGGATTTGCACGGGAAGTGGGGGATCGCGTGCTGTTCATGGATGAAGGGCTGGTTGTGGAAGAGGGAACACCGGCGGAGATCTTTGAACATCCGCAGCAGCAACGTACCCGTGACTTTTTGCAGAAGGTGTTAAAATGAGCGCATTACAGCCGGGCGTTTACCGGCACTTCAAGGGAGGCTTGTACCTTTTGCTGGGGGAGGCGCGGCACTCCGAAACACTCGAACATATGGTGGTATATCGTGCGCTCTATGGTAATCGTGGTTTGTGGGTACGGCCCGCGGCCATGTGGTTGGAAACCGTGGAACGCGACGGACAGGTCTTTCAGCGCTTCACCTATATTGCGGAGAATGAAAACGAGGCCCGCAAATTATTGTTGGAAAAATAAAAAGATGATCCGGTCAGGAATTTCCTGGCCGGATACAGACTGTCGAAAAACCCCTGGGAGGTGTCGGAGGGGCCGCAGCCCCTCTGACTTTCATTCGTATCCGACGGCTTTGCCGGCGGGGCGGGTTGTTGATTTTGCTTGCAAAATCAATTCCTTACAAATTCGGGCGACCTCTGGTTGACCGAATTTGCTGCCTCGAAGAAGTGGCGTAAGCCACTTCTTCGACAGCCTGGATCCGGTCAGGAATTTCCTGGCCGGATATTTGTATGTATCCCTCTTTTTCCTGCGCTGGATTGCTCCGCAATATCGATCCGGGGTGTGCCCACAGAAAACATACCTGTATGCTGCCGCAAAGTGGAAAAACATATGTATAACGTTATCCCTGAGTATCAAGGCCGGTTTCGTCCGCCTCCGCCTTTGCTGCCACCCCAGTCGCTGCCGTTACCCCTGCCTCCGGAACTGAAGACCAGTGAATTCATAACAATCTGTGTAGCTGTGCCATTGATCGTGAGGGTGTACGTATCGCCCTGCACAATTTCCGGACAGCTGATTACTACCGAGGCATATGCTTTTGTGGCTTGCCAGGAGAGCAGCACATTTCCTGCGCTGTCGCTGAGGGTAATGGTGCTTCCAGCAGCGGCAGACCCTATATTTACCATCATCACGCCCTGCGTAGAGGATGCGTCGAAGTTTTGCGCCATGCCGGAGGCGCCTGCGGCGATGATGATGCCGCCGGTGATTGTTCCGCTGCCGTTATAGTCCAGCGCGCCATTTCCGCTTCCCGAGGGGCCGCTCACATAAACTTCCCCGCCACTCATCAAAAGATCGCCATTGGAATCAATGCCGTCGCCAGATGCATCAATGGACAGGATGCCGCCGGCAATGTGGATGTATGCACCTTCCGTGGTTGAAAACATATCCCTGCCGCGTCCAAAGCCGCTGCTATCGCTGCCGCCTGCGGCGTTGAGTCCGTCATCGCTGGATACCAGCGTAATGGTTCCGCCCGTAATATCAATGGTCAGGCCCTCAATTCCCTCATAGCTTTGGGTTATGTCTATGCTACCATCAGAAATCAGCACAGCGTTATCTGCATGTATGCCGTCGTCACCGGTGGAAATCAGGAAAGTTCCGCCGTAGATACTTAGATTACCGTTGGTGTGCAGGGCGTCGTCTGCCGAATCAATCACAAAGGTGCCCTGAGAAAGCATTAACTCGCTGCCGGCTTTGATCCCTTTGGTGCTTTCAGCGTCTTCCTGGGTGTCACTCTGCGCGTCACCTGGAAAGCCGAAGAAACGATCGTTTCCGGCGCTTGTCTGTGCAGCGTTGGTACTTCCGCCACCGGAGAGAATACTGAAATCGCCATCCTCCACCAGGAGATAGGAAGCTGCGCTCATACCGTCGCCATCCGCGGTGATGAAGAACGTTCCCCCTGCAATATAGAGATAGCCCAGGCTCGCATCATCGGCATTTTCCGCGTGGATTCCGTCCTTGCCGGCCGTGATGGTATACTCTCCGCCAGCAATACGCACGCTGTCTTTTCCTGAAAGCCCATGACTGGCTGTGGTAATTTCATACGCACCGCTGGCACACACCAGGTCGTCTTTGGAAACTATGCCGTGCCCTTCGGGGGCATACACAATCAGCGTGCCTGTACCGTTTAGCGTTAAATCGCTTTTTGAGAAAACAACTGCGTCGATGTGATTGTCATCTATGGCTTCATATACTCCGCCGTTGGACAGCGTATTTTCCGTACCGGCAGCCGTCGTGATGAACACCTTATCCGCTTCGCGGATGTAAATGGCGGCGGACGTGCTGCTGACAATATTTACGCCGTTCAGTATCAATTGAATCTTATCCGTGTCCTCCGCGTCGATGATTACCATACCGTCCGAAAGCGTGCCTGAAAGAATATACATGCCTTCATCCTGAATGGTAATCGTGCTTCCGCTGATGGCAACATGGGAAGCGGTGGTGGAGATGCTTTCATCGGATAGGGTAATATAGTCGCAGCTCTCTTCGTTGTAATCCGTTTCCAGGTCGCGCTCTGTAAACATGTCGCTTGTGTCTATCAGCGTTCCGTTTTCCGATGCCCACGCTGCGCGGCCCAGGGGCGTAGCACCCAGCAGCAGTAGTGCGGTCAGCAGGCATGCGACGAGCTTTCTGTTTCTCATCATATGCCTCCTTTATAATTCTGCGGTTTCCGTTTCCTGCTTGGAAACGGAAATTTCCAGGTTTCCGTTGCGGCATCTGAGCTCGTCGATGAGCTTCTTTTCCTGGTCGGAAGCCCGAAGCGTCAGGTTATAAGTCAAACGGAACAGGCTTCCCATATGGGTGGTTTTTACCTGTATGAGCTCGTATGACGAAGCGTACTGGCGCAGAATCCCGTCAAATACGCCGGTGTAGTCCAGGTCTTCGGGAATGGTAATGTGCATGGTCTTGTGCAAGGCAGACTTGCGTTCACAGCCGAAATCCAGCCGATTGTACAACGCGCTAGCGCCGCCCAGTACTGCTGCGCAAAGTATGGCATATCCCAGATATCCCATGCCCACAATCAGCCCCGTACCCATTGCCAGAAAGATTGCGCCGATTTCCTTGGCGGTACCCGGTACGGAACGGAATCGAACCAGGCTGAAGGCTCCGGCTACCGCTACGCCTGCGCCTACATTGCCGTTTACCATCATAATAACCACACAGACCACAGCGGGCAGCAGCGCCAAGGTGGCAACAAAGCTCCGGGTATACCGCGTGCGGTACATGTAACACCCCGACAGAAGCAAACCGATAAACAAAGCGCAAGCTATGCACAGCAGGAAATCCCCTAAGCCATTGACCTGTGTCATACTGGTATCAAATAGTCCGCCCAGAAGTTGCTCAAGCATTGCGAAGCCCTCCTTGCAGACGGCTCATATGTTGATAGGCCGTCCCATACTTGGAAAAGGATGTTTGAAAAACACGCTGCTCCGTGAGAAAATGGCTCATCCACAGCGGCATTCCTCCAGAGGTCTTTACTTCCATCAACGTGCAGTCCTCAGGTAAAATAGGAATTCCATAGACATCGCTTCCCAGGGACAGCTCCTGCTGACGGTACAAAATATGCTCGTCCAGGGTAACCCGAAAATCGGATCCGTCCAGGGCATAATAGGCCTCGCGCTCATAGCTCAGGAATACGACGGGGTGAAGGGAGCAATAGTACGTGCGAAAATATTCGATCTCCTTGGCAATCTGGGAATCAACGGGAAGCGCTTTCCCTGTTTGGAAGCTTTGCATAGCGTCAGCTTCCGGAATTGCCAGACGCCGTTTATATACCACGGAGCGGTATTTCTTTTTGAGTTCTACAAAGACAGGATCTTCAGAGGCGACGGGCCGATAACTGCGTATGCGAAGCTTTTCCTTGTAGACGGGTTTTTCAAGGGAATGACGAATCAATCTATATGAATCCGTATCGAAATAAAGGTTGCGAATCGTGGTGCGGCCATAGGCGTCGATCTGCATGTGGGAGGCCATGCTTTCTGCAAGCCGCGCTTTCTGGAGCGGTGTGAGCAGATATTTGATTTCATATCGCTGAAAGGTCGTCTGGTATGCCATGGTGATTCCTCCTTATGGTCATCGTTCGGACACGTAAGGCGAAATGCCATGCCGTGGCCCGGAAACGAAACAAGTATAGTGGCTGGTTCTTAAGGGCGTGGAAATACTAGCTGAAAAACAAATGAAGAAGAAGTGAAACTTCAGACTGCTGAAAAAATCATGCTTTTTCATACAGATGCAAGGAAAATGTAACTTCAGATATCTGAACTTGCAAGATTTTCATAGCATATGGGCCCGAAGGTTTCCAAAGGGCGATCGGAAAGCCCTTTGGTCGCGTCCGCAGGCGCGAAACTTTTTGCATCTGCAAGAATACATACAAAACTTGCAAAAATGATAAGGCAAAATACTTTGCCAACAGCCTGAACTTTCTGTCTGCATACATCACGCTGTATACATACATGCCTGGTCTCATAGATGCCGTGGGGATGTTTAGCGGATAAAACTCGGGCGAAGTCGTGCTTTTGACGACAAATTTCCTGGGAGGGCTTGTCTTTTTCCGGCCAATGTGGTATGATGACAACGCTGATTTCGAGGAGGTTGCACGCAATGGATGTACTGTACGTTATTTTTTCCGTGGTAATCGTCATTGCCGCGCTGATCATGATCGTGACGGTGCTGCTTCAGCAGGGAAACACTCGCGGCCTTGGTGCCATTACCGGCCAACTGGACAGCTACTTCAGCAAGAACAAGGCAAAGACTGTGGAAGCCAAACTGGCGTTGATTACCAAGATCAGCGCAGCTGTGTTCGTGGTACTTTCCTTGGCGCTGTTGATTGTGGATAAGCTTGCCTGAGCATCATGCGGCCCATCAGGCGGAGCGTCTGTGTGAAGACCTCCGCTTTTTTTATATCATATAGAAGAAATCTGCTTTCTCGACAGCTTCTCCCACTGGCGTACCGGGGCATTCTGTGGTATAATACTTCCAGATGCTGCCCAACGTGGCGAAAAATGTTCAAGCTGTACTCGCCGGTTGGGCGCTGTGTTTTTTCGTAAACGGCAAGGAGGATACCACGCGTATGTTTGTACCGAGGGTGAAGAGTCCGCAGACGGATTTGCTTATGAAAGCGGTGCTCTCCTTAGAGAATGAGGAGGACGCCTATCGCTTTTTTGAAGATGTATGCACAGTGGCGGAACTCAAAAGCATGGCGCAACGCCTGGAGGTAGCCATACTGCTTCGCCAGGGTGTGACCTATCAGGAAATCGTGAAGCGCACAGGCGCTTCCTCCACCACTATCAGCCGGGTAAACCGGGCGCTACTATATGGTGCGGAAGGCTACCATCGCGTATTGGACTGCCTGGAACAGGAGAACGTGCTGCCCCTGGCGGCTGAGGAGAAGTAATCCTTACGTTTTTATGGATTGATATGCTTATGAGACAGGCGCGGTGACGCGCTTGTTTCTTATCGTATTTTGCTTTTTGGGAACGTGACATGGAGATAAGGAGTAACGAAACATGGATCTAAGCATGTTAAACCCCGAGCAGCGTCTGGCCGCGGAAACTATGGAAGGCCCTGTGCTGATTCTGGCGGGGGCTGGTAGCGGAAAAACACGCGCGCTCACTTATCGGGTAGCCAATCTGATGGATCATGGCGTGCCTGCCTGGAGTATTCTTGCGCTGACTTTCACCAACAAAGCAGCGCGGGAAATGAAGGAACGCATTACGCAGCTGGTGGGAGAGAAGGCGGAAAGCGCCTGGATCTCCACCTTTCATTCCACCTGCGCGCGTATTCTGCGCCGGGATATTGAAAAATTGGGATATACCCGCTCTTTTACGATTTATGATGACGACGATCAGGGAACCGTTATTAAAGAGATCCTCAAGCGGCTGAACATTGATGAAAAGTTTCTTCCTCCCAGAGAGATAAAGGCAAAGATTTCCGATGCAAAAAACAAGCTCATGGGACCGGACGAATGGTTTGCCAAAACGGAACGGGACTTTCGTAATCAAACGCTCCATGACGTATTCGTGGCCTATGAGCAGCGGCTCAAAACAGCCAACGCCCTGGACTTTGATGATTTGCTCCTCAAAACGCTGGAACTGCTGGCAGATCATCCGCCAGTGCTGGAAAGCTATCGGGACCGCTTCCATTATGTGATGGTGGACGAATACCAGGATACCAACTATGCCCAGTATATGCTGGTGAAGCTGCTCACGGACAAAAGCCGTAACCTGTGTGTGGTCGGTGATGACGACCAATCCATTTACGGCTGGCGCGGGGCGGACATCCGCAATATTCTGGACTTTGAGAAGGATTATCCGGATGCTAAAGTCATCAAGCTGGAACAGAATTACCGCTCCACGGCCAATATATTGGACGCAGCCAACCAGGTGATCGCCCATAATGCGGGACGAAAAGAAAAGGCTCTGTGGACCGAGGCTGGCGAGGGTGAAACCATCAAACTGTACTGCGCAGGCGACGAACGGGAAGAAGCCGCTTGGGTAGCCGATCGCATCCGCAAAATGAACCGCCACGGGGAAGGGTACGGGCGCATGGCCGTGCTCTATCGGACCAACGCGCAAAGCCGTGTGTTGGAAGAAATGCTGATGCGGGCGGGCATTCCTTACAAGGTTTTCGGTGGGCTGCGCTTCTATGACCGTAAGGAAGTGCGGGACGTAATCGCCTATTTGCGGGTGCTTGCTAATCCTACGGATGACGTATCTCTGCGCCGGATCATCAATGTACCCAAGCGTGCCATTGGCGATGCTACCATAGCGGAACTGGTGAATCACGCACAGGAGCAGGATATGCCGCTTTTTAGCGCGCTGACGGATCTTCCCGCCAGCCTGTCATCCCGTCCGCGCAAGTGCGTGGGGGATTTCTTTACCATGATGACGACGCTGATGGCCATGAAGGATGCCATGCCGTTGAGCGCATTTGTAAAGCAGATGGTGGATCAGACTGGCTTGATGGAGCAATATCAGAAGGAAGACTCCGATGAAGCTCGCAGCCGCGTTGAAAATATTCAGGAATTCCTGGGTGCGGTGGAGGAATTCGATCGTCAGACTGAAAACGCCACCTTGGAGGCCTATCTGGAAAATGTCGCGCTGGTTACCGAACTGGATCAAGCGGCGGACGAAAAGCAGTATGTCACCCTGATGACTTTGCATAGCGCCAAGGGATTGGAGTTCCCCAATGTATTCATTACCGGCATGGAAGAGGGAATTTTTCCTTCCGGTCGGAGCCTTATGGACGACAACCGCATGGAAGAGGAGCGTCGGCTGTGCTATGTGGGCATTACACGCGCGCAGGAGCGACTGTTCCTTTCCCGCGCCAGCCAACGCATGCTGTACAACCAGGTGAATCACAACGCACCGAGCCGGTTTTTGTCCGAAATTCCTGACCGGTTGCTGGAGGATGAATGGGAATCCAAACGCAAGCAGACGTTCAAAGGGGAACCCATGCCACAGTTGAAGACTTATACCAGCGGTTATGGCTTGAAATCTGCGCCGACCGTGCATCAGTTGGGGCAGCCCCGGCTTACCCTTGGCGGTAACATGCTGGAAATTCCCGGCGTTCAGAAGGGATTCACGCCATCCAAAGCAAGGCAAAGCGCGTCTGCGCTGCAGAATATCTTCAAGCCCGGGGACCGGGTAATGCATCGTAAATTTGGAGAAGGTAGCGTAGTGGAGCTGAAGGGGAGCGGCGCGGATACCCGTATTTCCATTGAGTTCACGGCATACGGGACCAAGGAATTTTCCTTGTCCATCGCCCCCATTGTGAAAATCGAGGAGGAATGACTGTGGACCACATGGCGCGTATGCAGGCGTTGGTGAAACGGCTGAACGAGACCGCCCATGCCTATTACGTACTGGGCGAACCTGTCATTTCCGATATGCAGTGGGATGCGCTGTATGATGAGCTGGCTGCGCTGGAAAAAGAAACGGGCGTTGTACTGCCGGATTCTCCTACCCACCGGGTGGGGGGAGAACCGCTGAAAGGTTTCGAGCAGCACCGCCATATTACCAGGTTGTGGAGCATGGATAAGGTGCAGAGCATCCCTGCGTTGGAGGACTGGATACGCCGAACGGAGAAACTAGCCGGGCGCAGTGATCTGACCTATTATGTGGAATACAAGTTTGACGGCCTGACGCTAAACCTCACCTATGAGGGCGGACAGCTGGTGCAGGCTGCTACGCGGGGCAATGGAGAAATCGGTGAAGCAATCCTGCCCCAGGCGAAGACCGTGCGGGCAGTCCCGCTGACGATTCCCTACCAGGGACGAATGGAGGTTCAAGGGGAATGCATCATGCGGCTCAGCGTCCTGGAGCAGTACAACAAGACGGCCAAGGAGCCGCTAAAAAATGCCCGCAATGCCGCTGCAGGTGCACTGCGAAATCTTGATCCTGCCGTAACCGCCGCGCGCCGCCTGGACGCATTTTTCTATCAGATAGGAACCATCGACAATCCGCCCTATGATACGCAGCCGGGTATGCTGGCGTTTTTGCGGCAGAACGGCTTCCCGGTAAGCCCTTATTTGGGCGAACCCAAAAACGGCGAGGAGTTGGTTGCCTGTATCCGGCACATTGAGCAAATACGCAATACGCTGGATTTTCTCATCGACGGCGTGGTCGTCAAGGTGGGAGATTTCGCGCTACGGGAGCGCATGGGCTTTACGGAGAAATTTCCCCGCTGGGCTGTTGCGTACAAATTTGAGGCCGAGGAAAGCGTTACCACGCTGAAAAAAGTTACCTGGGAGCTGGGACGCACGGGCAAGTTGACCCCCTTGGCTCATCTGGAGCCTGTAGATTTTTATGGCGTCACGGTGCGCAAAGCAACGCTGAACAACTGGGGAGACATTCAACGGAAGCGTGTAGCGTTGGGCGCTCCTGTATGGATCCGCCGCAGCAATGACGTTATACCGGAAATCATGGGCCGTGTGGGAGAACCTGGACCGCAGGAAAAACCTATTGAAAAGCCGGAACGCTGTCCGGCTTGCGGCGCGACATTGGTGGAACGTGGGGCGCATCTTTTTTGCATGAACCGCGTCAGTTGCCGTCCACAGGCGGTAGCACGGTTGAGTCACTTTGCCAGTAGAAACGCCATGGACATCGAAGGCTTTTCCGAAAAAACTGCTGGTCAGGTCTACGATCAAATGAACGTACGTGATCCTGCGGACTTGTATACCTTGACCATGGAACAGGCGATGTGTCTGGAAGGCTTCAAGGAAAAGAAAGCCGGAAATCTTCTGGCTGCGCTGGAGAAGAGCAAGAGCTGCACCTTGGATGCTTTCCTTTTTGCTTTAGGTATCCCGAATGTTGGCAGAAAAACGGCCCGGGATCTAGCACAGGCATACGGCACCCTCATGCGGGTAGCGCAAGCTACGGAAGATTCCCTTACGGCGATTCCGGATGTAGGCGATATTGTAGCGCAGAGCGTGACCGATTTTTTTTCCTTTCCCGAAAATCGGACGATGATCGACAGACTTCTGGCGGCAGGCGTTCATCCTCGGGATGCGGAGCAAGTGGCGGAGGGACCGCTGAGCGGTATGACCGTGGTGGTTACGGGAACGCTGGCGACGCTTTCACGGGAGCAAGCCGAGGAGCTGATCCGGTCCAACGGCGGAAAAGCCGCATCTTCTGTCAGCAGGAAAACATCCTTTGTACTGGCTGGGGAAGCGGCCGGCGGCAAGCTTACCAAGGCACAGGCGCTGGGCATTCCCGTTCTGGATGAGAATGCCTTTCTGGAGAAGATTCGGCGCCCAACAGAAAGCAAATAAAATTACCGGACGGAGCGCCAGCATTGGAACGCCGTCCGGTTTGGTGTGTATAGGGAATGTTATGGGCGCATGTTCTTTTTCCATTCATCAATGCGTTTCCCGACCAGCAGAATCGTTAGCATATCGGTGATGCCGTCATAGATCAGACTGGCGCCTATCACTGCGACTGCTACTTGGGCGGAGGCAAAAGGATTCAGCGCAAGCACCAAGCCCAGCGCAATGGTCAGCGCCGCCAGCGCCAGCAGTAACAGCCAGCGCTCATAACCTGCGCGTTTAGCGTCCATGGCGCGTTGCACACCGCCAATGCCACTTGCCAATAGCGCAATGCCGAAAATAACCGGAATAAAGCCGGCTACGAACTCAATCCGAAAAACGATGAAGATGCCGATGGCGATGAGAAACAGTCCGATCATTAGATCGCCGCGAAATAGTTCCGGGTAAGCATCACCCTGACGCGCATAGCGGATTATGCGGCCTATACCATAGATCATTGCTAATCCGCCCAGCAGATAGCAAACAACCTGAATGGTAATCGAAGGAAACAACAGCAATACAAGACCCAGGACAATGGACAGAAGCGATGAAAAAAGCCACGCTTTTCTTAGCCGTACAAACAATCCTTTGAAATCCATGCGTTAACCTCCCTAAGCCGGTTCGTCCCGGCCGTCCTCAAAAAAGGACGTTGAATATCATTATTTAGTTTACAACTTTTACCCGCGAAATGCAAGGTAAGCAGATGGAAGAAAACGTCGCACAATATACGAACTTTTTTTGAGAACAGGCTTCCAATATTCGATATTTTGTGCTATAATCCCGTTGATACATGAAAATAAAGGAGCGAACAGCGTGGAAAAGATACGCCGCAACGAGCGCATGAGCGCCATGATGAAAATACTTTCCGCTTCACCCAACCGCATTTTTACCCTTTCCTATTTTTGCGAGCTGTTTGGCGCTGCTAAGTCCACCATGAGCGAGGATATTGATATTCTGCGCGACGTGGTGAAAACCTTTCAGCTGGGGGAGCTGGAAACCGTAACTGGCGCGGCGGGCGGCGTTCGTTACCGTCCGCGCACAGCGCGTGCATCTTCCCGGGATTACATTGCTTCGTTGTGCGAAAAGTTGAGCGGCGAAAACCGTGTGCTGCCCGGAGGTTTCCTGTACTATTCAGACATTCTCTCCACGCCGCAGATCGTTCAGCGAATGGGAGAGATCCTTGCTGCGGAATACTATGAGGCGTCGCCGGATTTTGTGCTGACCATGGAGACCAAGGGAATCCCTGTGGCGCTGATGACGGCCAATGCTCTGGGCGTACCGCTTGTAATCGCGCGGCGTTCCAGTAAAGTGTATGAGGGCTCGGCGGTAAATATCAACTATGTTTCCGGATCTTCCGGCCATATTGAAACCATGTCCCTTTCCCGTCGCGCCGTACAGGAAGGGCAGCGAGCGTTGATTATCGACGATTTCATCAAGGCTGGCGGTACGGCCAAGGGTATGGTCGATCTGATGCACGAGTTCAACGTTTCGGTGGTAGGGCTTGGCTTCGTGATGTCTACAGCGCAGCCCTCCAAGAAGCGGGTACAGGGAGAAAAGGCGTTGATGGTGATGGAAATTACACAGGATGAGACGCCCGTAGCCAAGATCAAGCCCGCACCATGGTTGAACGTCTGAGGAAAGGAGCCTTCCTGTGAAAACCATTGCGTTGATCCTGGCCGCCGGGCGGGAAAATCATATGCATTCCGGACGCGCCAAGGAACTGCATCAGCTGGTAGGTAAATCCCTGCTGGAAACCACGGCGGAGACCCTGCGTCCTCTGGCGGGAAAAACCATTGTGGTGCTGGGGCATCATGCCGTGGAGCTTCAGCCTGCGTTACCTTCGTGGTGCATGAGTTGCGTTCAGGATTTTTCCTTGGGTTTCGGTACCGCAAAGGCGGCGCAGGCGGCTTTATCCCTACTGGATGAAGACGCAAAGATTCTGATTACCGCTGGCGACAAGCCCTGCGTTTCGCCGGAATCGTACCGCCGCCTGTTGGATGCGGTGGATGGGCAACGCTATCACACGGCGTTGCTGTATGCGGATGTGGAACATCCTGAAGGATATGACCGGGTAGTGTTTGATGGGGATGGCGACGTAAAGCGCATCGCCCATGCGGATCGCCTGATGCCCCAGGAGGAGGAGATCGCCTCCGTCAACGTGGGCGTGTATTGCTTTACCTACGAGATGTTGTACAAGGCGCTTACAGAGATGGGACCGGACGATCATCAGGTATACCATATCAGCGATCAGATTGACCGGCTGGGAAGCGAAAATCACCGGATTGCCGCCATTGCCGTGGATCAGCCCCAGGAAGGGCAGCGCATCGTAAGCCGTGCAGACCTAGCGGAGGCCACCGCGTTCATTGTCCAGCGCAACTGCCAGCGACTGATGCGCGCTGGGGTAACCTTGCTTGATCCCTCCAATACCTACGTGGAAGAAGATGTGGAAGTTGGCCGGGATACCATCATCTATCCAGGCTGCGTGTTGCAGCGGGGTACACGGGTGGGAGAACGTTGCATTCTCTATCCAGGATGCCGTCTGGTACGCACCATCGTGGGTGACGAGGCCGTGGTGGAGCAAACCGTGGCGGAGGACAGCGTCGTTGCGCCTGGAAGCCATGTGGGGCCCTATGCGCACTTGTGTCCGGACGCCTAAATTTTCATGATCTCAGCAGGAAAACAGCCCATGGAAATCGAATGAAAACACTTCGCGGGGCGGGGGAACTTCCTCCCCGCGAAGTGGTGTTTTTGGCGAAAAGAGGGAATACCGTGGAGAAGGAAACCTGGATCATCGTGGGCCTTGGAAACCCCGGCCTGACTTATGCCCATACCCGGCACAACGCAGGCTTTGAGGTTACGGATATACTCAGCCGGCGCTGGAACGCGCCGCTGCATAAGCGCAAATGCAAGGGGTTGCTGGCCGAAACCACCGTGGGCGATTGCCGGGCGGTGCTTTGCCAACCGCAAACCTATATGAATCTGAGCGGCGAATGCGTGGAAGAACTGCTCCAATGGTACAAGGCGCCGCTGGATCACTTGCTGGTAATCTATGACGATATTGATCTGCCGTTGGCGAAGCTGCGCGTGCGGAAAGCAGGCAGCGCCGGTACGCACAATGGAATGCGCTCCATACTCGCCCATGTACCGGGGCAGGAATTTCCACGTATTCGCGTAGGCGTAGGCGCAAAGCCGGAAGGGTGGGAACTGGCAGACTGGGTGCTCAGCCGGTATACCCTTCGGGAAGAGCAGGAAGCAATGGCCGAAGCTTTTCAACGCGCCGCCGACTGCGTGGAGGATTGGCTGACCCATGGCATTGAGGACGCCATGCAGCGCTTTAATCGGAAATAAGGAATAGGGAGGGCGACATGAATCAAGGGTTGCTGACCGGTGGAAAAACTCCCTCACTGCAAGCATTGCTGGATGCGCTGAAAAAGGGCGAGACTGCTGCCGTATATGATTTGCCGGAGAGTCAAGCCGCATATATCGCCGCATTGGTAACCAGCATGACCGGAAAACGTGTTTTGCTGGTGCTGCCTAATGATTTAGCGGCGGGAAAAGCTGCGGATGATGCGCAGCAGCTGCTGGGCGGTCAGGCTGCATGCCTGCCCGGAGGAGAAATACCGTTAGGCCGGGGTGCGTCCAGTCACGAAGGCGATTGGCGGCGGCTGGAAACACTGCAGCGGGCGGTAAACGGCGATCTACGTTTGCTGTGCGTGTCCATGGACGCATTGATGCTGCGTATGTCGTCCCCGGATCTGTTCAAGGCATCCATGCTGCGCCTTGCTCCCGGGGATCGTTTCGGCCCGGATAATCTGATTCGCACACTGGTGCGCATGGGCTACGAACGGGTGGAGATGGTGGAAGGAAAAGGCCAATGCGCCTTGCGTGGCGCCATTGTGGACTGTTATCCGCCTGCTGGCAGCGTTGCCCTTCGGCTGGAGTTTTTTGACGACGAGGTGGATTCCATCCGCACCTTTGACTGCATCAGCCAGCGGAGCCAGGAAAAGCGGAACGCTTGCGTTCTTGCGCCGGCAACAGAGGTGATCCTGTCGCAGGAAGAAATGACTGCCGCTGCGGAACGCCTGCGTCAAGCCGCGCAACAGTTGGGCCAAAATATCCCGGAGGAAAAGGCGCTTTTCGATGACTTACCACCGCTGCCCGAGGATGACGAAGATCTGCCTTCTTTTTTCGACGAACAGATTACCCCGCGGGTTCAAACAGCGCAGAACGCCGCGGAACTGGACCGCCGTGCAGCCCGTTTACAGTCTGATGCCGAACTGCTGGCGGGTGGCGTTCCGCTTAAGCGCATGCGTCCCTGGCTTCCTGTGCTCACCGATGCGTTGCATACCGTAAACGATTGGTTTGACGCGCCCTATGTGTTTCTTGTCCAGCCGGATCAACTTCGCCAGCGCAGCGAAGAACGTCTGGCAGGATTTGGCGAGGATCTGCGCAACGCCATGGAGCGCGGAGATGCCGTTCCGGCGCAGGAAAAGCTGCTGATGACCTATGAAGAAGCTGTCGCTTCTTTGGAAGGGCGAAGCCTGGCCATCGTGACGGAATTCCTGCGCGGGATGGGCGGCATCAAACCGGAAGTTATGGTTGCCATTGGCAGCCGTGGAGTCGCCGGGTATCAGAACCAGGTAAAACTACTTCGGGAGGACTGCGAGAAATGGCGCCGGGAGGGCTGGTGTGTAGCGCTGCTTTCCGGCGGCGTTGCCCGGGGCAAGCGCCTGACGGAGGCCCTGAACGAATTGGATATGCCCGCGATCTTCGCAGAGAACTTGCTTGGAAATCTTATTCTGGGCGAAGTGCTTGTGTTGCCCATGACATTGACCAAGGGTTTTGTCTGGCCTGAAGCCAAGCTGGTAATCGTCTCCGATACGGATATCTACGGAGCAGGCTATCGAAAGGCCAAAACCCGGCGCAACAGCGGCGAGCGCATTGCCGCTTTCACGGATCTGAAAGTGGGGGATTATGTGGTCCATGAGGACCACGGCGTGGGTATCTATCAGGGAACGGTGCGCCTGCAAAGCGAAGGTACCTATCGGGATTACCTGGCCATACAGTATCTGGGAAGCGACAAACTCTATGTGCCCACCGAGCAGCTGGACAGGATTCAACGCTATATTGGCAACCCGAACGCCGCGCCCAAGCTCAATCGGTTGGGTGGAGGGGAATGGCAGCGCCAAAAAAGCAAGGTCAAGGCCGGCCTGAAAGAATTGGCCTTTGACCTGGTCAAACTCTACGCTGCCCGTGAGCAGCATAAAGGCCACGCCTTCGGCGCAGATACCCTATGGCAAAAGCAGTTTGAGGATCAGTTTCCCTATGAGCTAACCCCTGACCAGGAGCAATCCGTCCGTGAGATTACCCAGGACATGGAATCTGACCGCAACATGGACCGCCTTTTGTGCGGCGACGTAGGCTATGGGAAAACGGAGGTAAGCCTCAGGGCGGCCTTCAAAGCCGTCATGGACAGCAAGCAGGTAGCCATTCTCGCGCCTACCACCATTCTGGCGCAGCAGCACTATCACACAGTACAAAAACGTTTCGCGGGTTTCCCGGTGGAATGTGATGTGCTCAGCCGTTTTCGCACCGCCAAGGAGCAAAAGGATGTGCTCAAGCGGCTGGCGGAAGGAAAAATTGACATTCTGGTTGGCACCCATCGCCTGCTGGCCAAGGATGTAAAGTTCAAAGACCTGGGTCTGCTGATTGTGGACGAAGAGCAGCGCTTCGGGGTGGCGCATAAGGAAATCATCAAGAATATGAAAAACCAAGTGGATGTATTGACGTTGTCTGCCACGCCCATTCCACGCACGCTGCACATGTCCATGGTTGGTATACGGGATATGAGCGTGCTGGAGACGCCGCCGGAGGAGCGCTTGCCCGTACAGACGCATGTGGTTGAGTATTCCGACGCGGTGATTCGTGATGCGATCTTGCGTGAGCTGAGCCGCGGCGGACAGGTCTACTTCCTGTATAACCGGGTACATTCCATCGAGCAGTTCTACCAGCGTCTACGTGCATTGGTGCCCGAAGCGCGCATTGGCATTGCCCACGGCCAGATGAAGGAGCATGGCCTGGAAGACGTGATGATGGACTTCTATGACGGCAACTACGACGTATTGCTTTGTACGACCATTATTGAAAGCGGTCTGGATGTACCCAGCGCAAATACGCTTATCGTATTTGACGCCGACCGATTCGGACTCAGTCAGTTGTACCAGCTTCGCGGCCGGGTGGGGCGCAGCAACCGTCAGGCCTACGCCTATTTTACAGTGCGCCCGGATAAAATGCTTTCGGAGGAAGCCGAGCAGCGGCTCAGCGCTATCCGGGAATTTACGGAGTTCGGCGCTGGCTTCCGTATTGCCATGCGCGATCTGGAGATACGCGGCGCTGGGAACCTGCTGGGGCCTGAGCAGCACGGCCATCTGGCAACGGTGGGTTACGACATGTACTGCAAGCTCATGGAAGAAACCCTGCATGAAGTGCAGGGACAACCCATGACGGCGCAGGAATTGGCCACCCGGGTAGACCTGAAGGTGGACGCTTTCCTGCCGGGAGACTATGTGCGCGACGAGCGGCAGCGCATGGAAATGTACAAACGAATTGCTTCGCTGCGTACGGATATTGAACGAGAAGACATCGAAGAAGAGATGATCGACCGTTTCGGCGATCTTCCGGGACCGGTGATCAGTCTGCTGGATATTGCCCAGCTTCGTGCCCTGGCCCAGGGGCTTGGGATAGCGCAGGTGATCTACCGTGCCAAGGGACAGCTGGTCATGCGGTTGGATCAGCGCTATGTTCCCGATCCGCAGCTGCTGATGCAGGCCATGCTGGATACGGATAAGCGCTTGTCGCTTACTCCCACACAGCCCGTGTCCCTGTTGTTACGTGAGCCCCGCCTGAGCGAAAGCGATATGCTGCTGGAGGGCGTGAAAGTGCTCAAACGGCTTTCTGCGCGAGTGGATGCCCTTCGCGCTCAATCGGCTGCCAAATCATAAAAAAAGCGTCCTGCTAGCTTGCCTTGCGCAAGCGGCAGGACGCTTTCTTATGAATGTAATCGTGAATGTTATCGGATCAAGGTAGCGGTAAACCAGGTTTTATAGCAACGCCCGGGCTGCAGGAGCGTAACAAATGGCTTTTCTTCCATATTGCCGCTTTCTTCCACTTGCCCCGGCATGCCGTGCCATGGCTC
Source organism: uncultured Clostridia bacterium (assembly GCA_944364075.1). Taxonomy (GTDB): domain Bacteria; phylum Bacillota; class Clostridia; order Christensenellales; family Aristaeellaceae; genus Egerieenecus. Next base: position 11,079 of record CALVVZ010000011.1, on the reverse strand, counting down.
CAGACACAGGTAATTTGCCTGCATCAATGGCTTTGTCCATACCGCAAGCACCTCCATCTTTGGGAAGGCAAAGCGGATGCCTTTGCCGCTGCTTCGGTGCTGCAAGGTGACATAGCGGCTTTTCAAGCCGGTGAACAGCAGCGCATCCCGCTCGTCAAAAAGTTCATGACGCAAAGGCAAAATATGTCCGTCCTGAAGATCGGGTAAAATCTCGGAGCCATCAATCAACCCACCGCCGGGAGCCAGAGCAACGCGGCCATCCTCTTTTTCCGGGAATATCAGTTGATAATCCGTAAATGCGGCGTTTTCTTCCATGGGACAGATAAACGCCGGATGTCCGCCCACACAGAAGGGCATCACGCGCTCGGAACGGTTTTCCACCAGGAAGGTGGTGGTATAGCCGTGCTCGAAAAGACTGTAGGTTACATGCAAGAGAAAATCGAAGGGATACATGGCGCGGGATTCTTCCGTGGGTTCCAGAACCAGTTCTACAAAATCATCGCCCTGCTTGGCTACCTGAAAGGGTGCATTACGGGTAAAGCCATGCTTTTTCATGGGATAAATCTGTCCGGCAATGCGCACCTGGTCATCTTTGACCGCTCCGCAAACAGGGAAAAGCACAGGCGCATGTTGCGCCCATACAGCAGGATCTGCCTGCCAGATGACTTCGCGTCCGTCAGCGTCGCGCAAGGAACAGATTTGCCCGCCGCGCAGCAAAATTTCCGCACGACAGTCGCCATAGCGAAGAGAGACACGCTCCGGGTTTGCCATGAAATCGACCTCCTTTAGACCAGCGGATGAAGCAGATTGAAATCCCGCGGCAGGGAAGCGTCTACCCAGAATACGGCGTAGCAACGGTTTTCGCCCACTTCCAGCCCGGCTGCATTTTTCACCGGATAGGTAATCAAGGAATCGGGAAGGACCTCCAGCACATGATCCCGCACCTTTTCAGCAGCGCTCTCGCTGTAGCTGTCAATGGCCAGCAGCTGCCGCACGCCCTGCGCTTCCCGAGCAGCTACCAGGGCGACAATATGCCCCACCCGCAGGTTGCACAGGGCCACGCCACGCTCTACCGCAATGTGCGTAAACAGCGTATCCAGGTCGTTACGAAGTCCGTCTCCGGCATAGGTGAAACCCAAGGGTATGTTTTCGCCCCGCAGCATCAAGGCTTGCAGCAGCGCCGGACGGTCCGTACCGTCATCGCCGCGGCCTCCCTCCCGTACGGAAAAGTCGGCCAATGCTTCCGCATCGGGGCAACGGCCCGTCAGCCATTGCGCCGCGTGGCATAAAGCGAATATACCGCAACCGGAATTTGCCAGGTTTCCTTCTCCCTGGTAAGGATAGGGATGCGTCCATTCCGTACAGCGCTGATTGTGAAAAATCAATGTACGATTGCCGAAATTCATTTCCTTGATCTTACCGGTCATGCGTAACGCCTCCTCCTTCTGTGCCGCGCACCCGCTCTCTGCGCCGGCATATATTGTGGATGTCAGAAAGTCGTAGGGAAAGGGGATTATCATCATGCGTGAACCAGCCAGAGTATCGCCCTTTGCGGCGCTAAGCCCCCAGGAGCAAAAGGAACAATGGATCTGGTGGCAATGCCAGCATCCGGCCGGCGTACAGGAAGCAGACGTCATTTCCGCGCCAACGCTCCCCACGGAGATTCGCGGCAGCCTGCAGCAACCACCCGCGCCTGCTCCTCGCCACGATCAATACAATGCCGTGTTGCGCCGTATGCGGGAGGCCGGAAAACACGCGTGGGACTATCAAACCTGGTAGGGCGAAATCACGCGGCATGCCTGGGTGTCATAGCATACATCCGCTGCGGAAGCGATGCCATAGGCCGAGAAATACGCTTCTTCCATGGGAATCCACTCCTGTACAAAGCGCTGCAGCTGAGCTTCTCCATTCCGCGCCAGAATGCGCTGCCGTTGCGTTTGCGGAGGAACGCTGAGAAACATGCGCAGGGTATACGGAACGCCCGACTGCGGATGCAGGCTATATGCCCCTTCCACTACGGTCAGCGCCGCATCCGGCAGGGAAATTGCCTCGCCTAGAACGCCAGTATGGCAAAAGTAGGGCCGGTAACGCACGGTCTGTCCCGCTCGCAAGGCGTCTGCTACCTCCGCACAGAAGCGTTCTATATCCACATTGCCCCCCGGCTGCGCCAGGCGCTCGGGGGTTTTTCGCGCTATGGGCAGGAAAAAGTCATCCATGTGAACGACGGCTGCGCCGAATAGCGTGTGCAAGCATGCAGCCAGGTCGCTCTTTCCTGACCCGCATCGTCCGTCGATGGCAAGAAGCGCCTTCGGGCTTGCTTGCATGTGCGCGTATACGCACGCAAGCAGCGGTAACCATCGGGCAAAGCGTTCCGTTACTACCCGATAGGCCGGATGGTATGCATCGCGGTAAGCCTGCGAATGGCTGACAGGAGGCTTTCCTTGTTCTTCCCATGTTTTCAGGCATTTCTGCCAGCGTTCCGGAGAAATGCCCATGGCTTCCGGTTGCAAGCACGTCAGCGCCGCTTCCAGCTCGCGATGATTTTGTTCCGCGGCCGGCATGGCGGAAGCGCAAAAGATGCGCAATATCAATTCTCCTGGTATACCGGCTGCCTTTGCTGCAGCCAAGTGCAAGCGGGCGTATCCTCCGCCAATGGGTTCCCAGAGGGGAAAGGAAGGGTCCGCCGCGGTTGCCGCCCATTCCTGCTGCAAGCGTGCCTGAGCAGCCTCCTTCGCCGGTGCAAAATGGCCGCATCCACAGTGACGCTGATACAGTAGTTTCAGCAGATCCTCCGCCTCCCATTGCGGGTAGCGGCGATAATGTTCCCAGAGAATTTCGTCCAAGCAGGCACCTCCTGCCGCCGTGTTCAGAAAATTACTTGCCCGAATAAGCGCAGGGCCCCGGAGAAACATGCTTTTCTCGGGACCCTGCGAGTATCGCACGGGATATATTATACATTCTTCTTGAGTATGTCAATTCCTTCCTGAAGAAGCTCCCAGGAAATATTCAGCGGTGGTAAAAGGCGTACCTTGTCCTTAGCGGTCAATACCAGCAAGCCATCTGCAAGGCAGCGCTGTGCAATGTCTCCAGCCGGATGCACGGTTGAAATGCCCAGCATGAAACCCCTGCCGCTGACGCGCTTCACATTCGGGCAATCTTTCAGCGCATCCACGATCGCCTGAGACTTTTCACATACTTCCCGGAACAGGTCTTCATTCAAGCGTTCCAGCACGCTGCACGCGCCTGCGGCGCAGATGGGATTGCCGCCGAAGGTCGAGCCATGATCTCCTTTGCCCAGTACGGAGGCAACGCGCGCACCCAGCAGCGTAGCGCCTAAGGGAAGGCCGCCCGCCAGCCCTTTGGCCGTGGTGACCACATCCGGCTGTAAACCGTCATGCATATAAGCAAACAGCTTACCGGTACGTCCGTTTCCTGTCTGCACCTCATCCAGCATCAGCAGGAGCTGATGCTCCTGACATAGCTTTTCCGCCAGCTTCAGGAAACTTGCCTCCAGCGGTTCTACGCCGCCTTCACCCTGGATAGGCTCCATGAAGACCGCGCATACATCCGGTTGGGCCAGCGCTTCTGCCAGTTCTTCCTGGTTCCCCGGGGTTACATAGCGGAAGCCTTCGGGAAACGGGCCAAAATGCTTGTGAAATACGTCCTGCCCCGTAGCGGCAAGGGTAGCGATGGTGCGTCCGTGAAAGCTGTTCTTCAGCGTAACGATCACATGGCGTCCGCCGTGTTCCTCGCCCCATTTCCGTGCGACCTTCAGGGCGCACTCGTTGGCTTCGGCTCCCGAGTTGCTAAAGAAGACCTTCTCCATTCCGGTACGTTGACAGAGCATTTCCGCCAGGCGTGTCTGCGGCTGCGTATAGTACAGGTTGGATGTATGTCCTAGGGTATGCAACTGACGGGTAACGGCTTCGGTCCATACCGGATCGCAAGCGCCGAAGGTATTCACGGCGATACCGCTGCCCATATCAATGTAACGCCTTCCGTTTTCATCAAAGAGCTGCGCGCCCTGCCCCTTTACCAACGCTACAGGAAAGCGGCCATAGGTGGGCGCAATATATTGCTGATCCAGCTGCTGGATGCTCATGGCGTATCCTCCTTCACAAACATGGTTCCGATGCCTTCGTCCGTAAGCGTTTCTACCAAAATAGCGTGGGGGACACGACCATCAATGACAAAGACCTTTTTGACGCCGGCCTGGATGGCTTCCATGCAGCAAGTTACTTTGGGGATCATACCGCCGGTGATAATGCCGTCTTCCATCAGCTGCCTTGCCTGGGTCATGTTTACCTTGCGTATGAGCGTGGCCGGATCGCTGGGGTCCCGGAGAATACCCGGTATATCCGTCATGGAAATCAGGCTCTCCGCCTGCAGGCTGGCAGCCACCGCGGCGGCGGCAGTATCCGCGTTGATATTGTACACATGCCCCGAAGCGTCGCAACCGATACTGGATACCACAGGAATATAGCCCTTTTCCAGCAGGTCAAGCAGCGGCTGGGGACGAACTTCCCTGATTCGGCCCACATATCCCAGCCGTGCGTCCAGCATTTCGGCCTGGATCAATCCGCCGTCCATGCCGCAAATCCCCATGGCGCGACCTCCCAGGTTATCCAGCTGGGCTACAAGGCCTTTATTGATTTTCCCGGCAAGCACCATCTGGACGATTTCTGATGTTTCCTCGTCCGTTACCCGTAACCCGTCCACGAATACGGACTCCTTGCCCACTCGCTTGAGCATATGGGAAATTTCCGGTCCGCCGCCATGCACCAGCACCACTTTCACCCCGATGAGGCTCAGCAGCACCATATCCCGCATGACGGCATGCTTGAGTTCTTCATTAATCATGGCGTTTCCGCCATATTTCACCACGACGATTTTCTGGTTATACTGCTGGATGTAGGGGAGCGCCTCCACCAGCACCTCGGCCCGCTGGCCGTTGGTCATGCCTGTTGTCATGAGGCGTCCTCCTTTCAGGTTCTGTAATCGCCATTGATTTTCACATAATCGTAGGTAAGGTCGCATCCCCAGGCCGTAGCTTCCCCGGAGCCTTCGTGGAGCGTAATCAGAATATCTACGGCGTCTTCCAGGAGAATCTCCTTGGCCTTTTCTTCAGAAAAATCAACGCCGGCGCCCTGCTTGCATACCTCGATGCTTCCCTTGGCGGAGGCAAAGGTCACGTCTACCTGCGTTACGTCCAAAGCTGCGCCGCTGTATCCCAGGGCGCACAGCACGCGGCCCCAGTTTGCGTCTGCACCAAAGATGGCAGCCTTGAGCAGGCTGGAGCGCGTTACGGCCTTCGCCGCTGTTTTGGCGTCTGCAGTGCTCTTTGCGCCGGATACCTTGCAGGTAATCAGCCGGGTAGCTCCCTCGCCATCCCTGGCGATAGCTTTGCACAGCGTTTGCGTCACGACAGCCAACGCTTCGCAAAAGGCGGAGAAGTCGTTGCCTTCTGCGCAAATTTCGTCATTTCCCGCCATGCCGTTGGCCAGGATGGTGACCATGTCGTTGGTGGAGGTATCGCCATCCACACTTACCATATTGAAGGAGTCCTTTACGTCCTCGCTCAGGGCTTTTTGCAGCATAAAGGAAGAAATGTTTGCGTCCGTGGTCAGGAAAACCAGCATAGTCGCCATGTTGGGAGCAATCATTCCGGATCCCTTGGCAATGCCGCCCAAGTGACAGGTTTTTCCGCCGGCTTCAAAAGTGACGGCAATTTCCTTGCGGACGGTATCCGTGGTCATGATGCCTTCGGCCGCTTGCGCACTGCCATGCTCGCTCAGAGAAGCTACCAGCGGAGCCATTCCTTCCGCGATAGGTGCAAGGGGGAGCGGTTGCCCGATCACGCCGGTGGAGGCGATAACCACATCCGTGGCCCGCAAGCCGGTTGCCTGTGCGGCCATATCGCACATGGACCGCGCAATATCGATACCGTCGGCATTGCAGGTATTGGCGTTGCCGCTGTTGCAAAGGATGACCTGCGCAAGGCCATCCGCCAGGTTCTCCTTTGTTACCACAAGTGGGGCGCCTTTCACAAGGTTGGTGGTATAAACGGCTGCGGCGCGGGCAGGAACGGCGCTCAGAATCATGCTCAGGTCACGTTTGGATTTGTTCTTACGGATACCGCAGTGGATGCCGCCTGCTTTGAAACCCTGTGCTGCACAGACGCCGCCTTCAATGATTTGCATAGGGGAATCCTCCTTTTTTTATAGCGCGAGACCCATGGTCTCGGAAAGGCCAAGCATCAGGTTCAGGCATTGAATTGCCGCGCCGGACGCTCCCTTGCCCAGATTATCAAACCATGCGCCTAGCTGTAGCCGCTCATCATTGCCCAATACCATCAGTTCCATGCTGTCCTTTCCAGCAAGCGCATGGGCCGGGAGAAAACCTTGCCAGGCATTCACATCATCCTCGCTCAGGACGTGAACCACGGGCGATCCGGCGTAATGGGAAGCCAGGCATTCCCATAGGGCCGCTTTGGGATGTTCCGCATGAACCATGGCGCTATGCAGTGGAACAAGCACCAGCATGCCGCTGTAATAGGGTGCGACGATAGGGGAAAATATAGGCGGAGCTGCAAGCCCGGGAATCATTTGCATTTCCCTCAGATGCTTGTGCTGCTGTCCAAGCCCGTAAACCCGCGGGCTGGCCAGCATGGGATCGGACGGCGGAGTTTCATACTGCGCAATCATGCGTTTGCCGCCTCCGCTGTATCCTGTAAGGCTGTAGCAGGCTAGCGGAGCATCTGGAGAAAGCAAACCGGCTGCAAGCAGTGGAGTGATCAGTGCCACAAAGCCGCTGGCATGGCATCCTGGAACCGCCACAAAGCGTCCGGAGGAAATGGCCTCCCGATGCTGTGTGGACAGCTCAGGAAATCCATAAGCCCATCCTGGCTGGGTCCGATGCGCGGTGGACGTGTCCAGCACACGGGTCTGCGGGCGATGTAATAACGATACGGATTCTCGGGCCGCCTCATCGGGCAGACATAGCAAAACAATATCGCTGGCGTTAATCGCCTCTTCCCTGGAGCGGACATCCTTGCGGCATTTTTCAGGCAACAGGATGATCTCCAGATCCGTCCTTCCTTGGAGACGCTGGAAGATCCGTAATCCTGTAGTCCCTTCCTTGCCGTCTATGAACAGTTTCATGGATTCGATCGCCCTCCATACGATTTGCAAATATGCAATATTGTGTATAATAATACAATGCATATTATACACCATCCATAGGACACGTCAAGAGCTGTTATAAAAAAAGTTCCTGCTATTACCAAAAAAGATCCGCTATCCTTTGGATAGCGGCAGCGTGTCAAAAAAGTGGCGCCGCCACTTTTTTGAGAAAGCAACTTCGGCCAACCAGAGGTCGTCCGAAGTTGTAAGGAATTGATTTTGCAAGCAAAATCAACAACCCGCCCCGCCGGCAGAGCCGGCGGATACGAATGAAAGTCGAAGGGGCTTCGGCCCCTCCGACGCCTCCCCGGGGTTTTTTGACAGCCTGCCGCTATCCTTTGGATAGCGGATTTCCCAGCGCGTTGACAAAATATTTTATCATTCTTTTTGCAAGTTTTGTATGCATTCTTGCAGATACAAAAGGTTTCGCGCCTGCGGGCGCGACCAAAGGGCTTCCCGATCGCCCTTTGGAAACCTTCGGTCCTCATACGCTATGAAATACTTGCAAGTTTGGGAACCTGAAGCTTCATTTTTTCTTGCGGTTCCATGAAAAAAATATGCCTTTTTCAACAGTCTGAAAGATCCGCTATCCTTTGGATAGCGGATCTCCGTTGTTAATCTGTCACTTCAAGTCGGTAATCGTGCCAGGTGTCACAGGCGGCATGGTCACAGGTGGCATCGTAACAGGTCCAAAAGTCGGGGTAACGGTGGGCGTCGTGGGCAGGGGATAAGACGGTCCAGACTGACCATAAAGCAGAATAAGCGTGGTTTTATCCGCTTCACCCGTTACGGGAATACCGCTGGCAAACTGGAAGCGTTCCACAGCGGCCTTTGTGTTGGCGCCGTATACGCCGTCCAACTCGCCGGGATTGTAACCATAAATATACAGGTAGGTCTGCAGAATCTTTACCCGGATGCCGGAATCATTTTTCTTCAGTCCCTTGAAGGCGTCGTAGGTGGGAGCGCTTTTGCTGTTCAGCTTCTCCTGCGTAGAGGAATTCGCATACTTGCGCTCCGTATAACCCACATCGCCCTGGAACAGGTTCAACGCATAAAGCGTATTGTCGCCAAATACACCGTCCACAGAGCCGACAGGATACCCCAACCCCGATAACCGTTTCTGCATTTTTTTCACCTTGGTACCGCTGCTGCCATAAGTGATGTTGGAACTGGAAGAGCTATTGGAAGAGGAAGTTGCCCTAGGTGTGGGTGTAGCGGTACGCTTAGGCGTGGGAGTTGCCGTAGGCTTAGGCGTAGGCGTGGCGGTAGCGGTTGCCGCAGTAGCGTTCGCAGCGGTCGCCAGCGCATCCTGCTGCTGCGCAATGTCGATGCGTCCAGCTACATGATATACGCCATCCTGATCCTGAGTGTAATAATACAGCTTGGTACCTACCAGCAGTCCGCTGACCACATCCGTGGAAGGTGCAGCCTGGTAGCTGTAGGAGTTGTTGGTGAGGTTGACGATAATCATGGAGTGATCCGCTGCAACAATCACAACGCCATTCTCGGTGACCGACATGGATAACGCGCCTGCGGAGCCGGGACCGATCTGGGTAGCTGCTACCAGCGTATCTCCGCCAATGCTTTCCAGCGGCATGGATTTCAGCGAAGCGCCGTTGTTATCCAGGAAGTAGAGGTTCGTTGTGTTCGCGCCAGCCAGCGTTACGCCAGTGGCGACCACCACCGGTATCCCTGTAGTTCCTGTAACGGAAAGCGTGCCATTTTCCAGCGTATACGGCGGCTTGGAAGTGATGGCATCAATGTCGGCCTGGGTAGGTGCAGAAGAAACTACGCTGGTGGTAGAAGCCGCCAGATCAATATCGTACAGCCGGCCATCCATGGTCAGACAATACAGGTGCGTGTCTGTCATGGACAGCAATTCTTTGGTAGCGGTCTGCAGTACCTTGGTTACTCCCGTAGGATCTTCCAGGTAAGTGTAGTCGTTTTCACCAACATAAGCTGTATAGCTTCCGTTGGTGATATAGCGTTCAGCGTTTGCGCCAACGGCAAACGCCAGAAGAGCGAGCGCCAGCAAACATAAGATTTGAACCTTCCGTTTCATGTGGTCGTTTCCTCCTTTTTCCTTAGCAGGTGACTGCTGAATAATCTAGGACGGAATCTATGAAAAAGCATAGCTTTTCATGCCCTGTACCGCGTCAGGAGTCGTTGCGCACCGGCTGTACCGCGATCCGGGAAGAAGTCAAATCGTCCCATGATTTCCAGTTCAATGATGCAACGCTTGAACGCTGGCATTTCATGCCTACACCCAGGCTTTTTTACATTTTTTATTTTTACGATCAGAGCACGTGTAGGTAAATGGCACAAAAGTGTAATACCGTGCCCGCCAAACAGAAGAAATGGAATACAGAGTGAAAATATTTTACCTTGGAACCAATGCCATACAGGATTGCGCCTACCGTATAGGCCACGCCGCCCCAGATCAGCAGGGCCACGCCTTCAGGGGACAGCGCGTCGGCCAGCGGTTGAAACGCTGCCAGAATCGCCCAGCCCATAATCAGATAGCATGCAACCGATATTTTGGAGAATTTCTTGAGACTAATGGCATTTAGCGTTATGCCCAGCACGGCCATGCCCCATACGATGCCAAACAGCCACCATCCGATGGTACCGCGCAGGGTTATCAGGGTAAAAGGCGTATAGGTACCAGCAATTAATAGGAAAATAGTACAATGGTCAATCACGCGGAAGACACGCTTGGCCATATTTACCTTCAGTGCGTGATACAGGCAGCTCATCAGATAAAGAAGCAATACCGTCGCGCCATAAATAGCGCTGGAGACGATGCGCCAGGGATCGCCTGTGCCTGCTGCTTTCACAATGCATAGTACCGTGGCTACGATACCGAATAGTGCGCCCACACCGTGGGAAATGGAATTGAGCAGTTCCTCCGAGAGGGAATACTTAGGGATGGATATTCGATGGGGCTTATGATCTGTCATGCCTGCACCTCAATATTATAATATACGATAAAGGGAAACAACCTTGCCCAGAATGGTTACCTCATTCGCATAAATAGGCGCCATGGTGGGGTTTTCCGGCTGCAGGCGGAAATGGCCGTGTTCCTTATAAAAACGCTTGACCGTAGCGCTATCTTCAATCATGGCAACGACAATATCGCCGTTGTTGGCCTCCTGCTGCTTGCGCACAATCACATAGTCGCCATCCATAATACCGGCTTGGATCATGCTTTCGCCTTTGACCAATAGAATAAAATGCTCTCCGTCGCCCAGCATGGCTTCGGGAATGGGAATATATTCGTCCACATTTTCCTCAGCCAGGATCGGCTGTCCCGCAGTAACCCGGCCTACTACTGGAATGGCCGTGGTCGCATTGCGCACAAAATTGGGATCGCCGATTACCTCCATGGCCCGGGGTTTCATGGCATCACGGTGAAGCAAGCCTTTTTTTTCCAGGCGCGTAAGGTGACCATGTACCGTGGAGGTGGACTTCAACCCCACAGCATTGGCGATTTCCCGTACGGACGGCGGGTAACCTTTGGTCTGGATTTCCGATTTAATATATTCCAGTATACGCTGCTGATTATCGCCTCGCGGACGCTGCATGTTATCCCCACCCTCTGTGTGCTTTTGCATAGTATAGCATAGACGGCAAGAAAAAGTCAAACAGCTGTTCGGAGGAATTGCTTCCAGGCAGTCCCCGTGCTATAATAGTTTTCGCATAGGGAGGCGATCAGCATGGGGGAACCCAAGATGTGCGTATTGTATGATCGGGTGTGTATCGGATGTGGGGAGTGCGATCGATGCGATCTGGACCCTGAGAAGATATGCGATAATTGTATGACACATATCGTTGATGTTGAAAAATTAGAAATCATAATCAAAAACTCTGAAAAACAAACTTTTTAATTTTGAAAAGG
>CALVVZ010000010.1 GCA_944364075.1 uncultured Clostridia bacterium | reverse complement strand
CGGGTACGAGGATTTGCGGCGGAACCCGCCGACGACCACCAAGCCGGACACCAGGCCCGCCCCCTGGCACGGGGCGGGGAAAAAGAAGTCACACCGGCTCTGGACGCCGGCGAGGCGGAAGAGGATGCCCAGGGGCCGGGCCTCCGTTTCCTCCAGCGTCAGGTTGGGCAGCAGGTAGTCCCCGCTGCGCAGGTAGGTGATCTCGCTCATGCGCAACGCTCCTTTCATGGCTTCGAATGGTGGTTTCAATGTTCCGCAGCACTTCCCCGCTGCGTTCGCTGACGGCGGTACCCAGGGCCGCAGCGGCTTCCGGTTCGCTCCAGTCCGGCAAGGTGTCAAAGTCTGCGGCAGTGAAGCGCCCCGCGTTGTCCAGGCCGCACCGGGCGCGCAGCACGTATTCCAGGCTGGCCGCAGCCGCTTTGCGGAAGGAAGCTCCCGCGCCGTCTTCATCGTACCCCTTCCCGGAGAAACCGTCAACGATACCGAGAATCTCCTGGCCGCGTTCTTCCCAGCAGGCGTCCGCCAGGCGGATGGCCAGGGCCTGCAACTGGCCGTCCAGCCCCAGGGCGGCGGGCGCGCCATACGCCGCCTCCAGGGAGGCGGCCACAGCCGGAGCGTTATCCCCGGTGAGCCGCCATAGCTCCAGGCTCCGGGACTGCGCCCTTTGGCCCGTGTCCGCCACATCAAAGACATAGCGCAGCCGGACCGTTTCCCCGGAGGTATCCAGGAGCGCGATGCCCTTCGCGCCCCTTCGCACATACCGCCGCATGGTCCGGTTCCACAGCTCATAGGTTGCACAGGCCGTCGCCTCCGGACGCTGTGCGTAAATCAGAAGCTGCTCCTGATAGGGGTATTTGTACAACCGGGCAGCGGTGGTGAGAAAGGACATCCACTGCTCGCCGCTGCCGGTCATGCGGCGAGCGGTCTGTTCCGCCAGTTCCATGACCGTTCTTACTTTGTCCGGCATCTTCATCCTCCTTGCGATTCTGCCTGTGCAGCATGGTTTGACCGCGCCGTTTCGCTTTCACGCGCCGGTGGATTGCCGGGGGTCCGCTGCCGGGAAAGAGCGTCAAGCCTCATACGCATTTTTGCTCCTTTCCCGGCTTGTCAAAGGTCAGAAGAAAGCGTACCCGCTCCTTTTCCGATGCGTCCAGCATGACGGTGGCGTCATAGACCTTGCCGGTTTTCGCCGAGTAGCAGCCGGTAAGCCGCGCGCGCCCGTCCCGAAGCAAAGCGGCTACCAGAGCGCGGGTGGGTTGCTTTCGCTTGGCGGCCCACCAGGGATTGTCCTTCCAAATTGCAAATTTGCAATTTTGGTTGCCGCAAAAGAAGCCGCGTTGCATTTCTGCAACTTCTCCGCCGCACCAGGGGCAGCGACCCACGGGTGGGGTTTCCTTGAAATGCGTCTGTTTGCCGGGCGCTGTACCCATCAGCTCCCTGAGCATGTCCCTGATGCCCGCCAGAAAATCCTCGGGGGTGTATGCGCCCTGCTCCATTTGCCCAAGCCTTTCCTCCCAGCGCGCCGTCATCTCCGGGGACCGGAGGGTTTCTGGCAGCAGGGAAATGATCTGTTTCCCCTTGGCCGTGGGCAGCAGCACCATGCTCCGGCCTTTTCCCTGGCGCTCCACGTATCCGCACTGCACCAGTTTCTCCAACGTTCCGGCACGGGTGGCGGGGGTTCCCAATCCCTTGTGCCGCGCGCCCGTCTCCTGCGCCCCTGCGGTTTCCATGGCCCGGAGCAGGGAGGCGTCCGTATACCGGGAGGGCGGGGCGGTCTGTCCCGCATGCACTGCCGCCGTGACGGCCAACTGCTGTCCTTCCCGCAACTCCGGCAGCTCGGGCGGACGCTTGGCGGGACCGGCGATCCCGCGGGCTTGCAGATGGCCGCGGAAGGTTTCGCAGGGTACGGTCCAGCCCATCTCCAGAACCTGCTGCCCCTTGGCCGTGAATTGCGTCCCCGCGCAGGCCAGCGTCACCGTGGTATCGCAGATCACGCAGGGTTCGCCCAGGGCGCACAGCAGGCGCAGGCATACCAGGTGGAGCAGGTCCAGCTCGCTCCTGGGCAGCGCCGCCAGGTCGGCCCGGGCAGCAGCTCCCGTGGGCAGCAGCGCATGGTGATCCGTCACCTGTGCGTCGTCCACGGCCTGCCCGGCATGGAAAAGGAGATGCAGCCCGTCGGTAAAGGGCATGGCGGCCTGCATATCTGCCGCCAGCGCGCTAAGCCCCGCCGCCATGTCCTGGGGCAGATACCTGCTGTCCGTCCGGGGATAGGTCAGCAGCTTCTTTTCGTACAGGGATTGGGCATAGTCCAGGGTCTGCTGCGCCGTATACCCATAGACGCGGTTGGCGTCCCGTTGCAGGGAGGTCAGGTCGTAGAGCTTGGGCGGCTGCACCACGCGCCGGGTTGTCTCGATGCCGCATACGGCGGCCCTTTGTCCCTGGCAGGCGCGCTGTACCGCCTCCGCCTGCTGGCGGTGAGAAAAGCGCTGGCTCTGCGCGGTGAAGCCGCAGTCCAGCTCCACGGTATAGAACGGTTGCGGATGAAAGGCGGCAATTTCCTCCTCCCGCTGTACCAGCAGCGCCAGGGTGGGCGACATGACCCGCCCCACCTGCATGACCGCGCCGCAGCGCAGGGAGAATAGCCGGGTGGCGTTGATGCCCACCAGCCAGTCCGCCTGCGCCCGGCACAGCGCGGCCCGGTAGAGCGCGTCGTACTGCGCGGCGGGCTTCAGCCGCTGAAACCCTTCCCGAATGGCGCTCGCCTCCAGTGAGGATATCCACAACCTTTCCACAGGCTTTGCACAACCTGCCTGCGCATACGCCAGGCGGAAAATCAGCTCGCCTTCGCGTCCGGCGTCGGTGGCGCAGATGACGGCCTCCACGTCCGGGCGCAGCATGAGGCGCTGGAGCGCCTGGAACTGCCGGGCAGTTTTCTGGATGACGCCATAGGCCCACGCTTGCGGCACAATGGGCAAATCCTCCAGACGCCACCTGGCATAGCGCGGATCATATTGTTCCGGCGGAGCCAGCTCCACCAGATGCCCGACGCACCAGCTGACCAGGTAGCCGGAGCCTTCCAGGTAGCCTGCTTTTTTGTCTTGTATATCCAGCGCCGCCGCAATGGCCTGGGCGACGCTGGGCTTTTCTGTTACGATGAGTCGCATGTTTTTCTCCTTGCTCTTGTCTGGAACGTCAAGCTATACCCAACAGCAAGCGGGCGAGTCCAAGCGGCTCGCCCTCTTGTATTGCACTGTCAGATGTCTTCGTTCTCCTCTGCTTCGCCGGGTTCTTCCATCTCGGGTTCTTCCTCCTCCGCTTCTTCATATTCCATGAAGGCAGGCCGGGCGGGAGCGCCGCTTTTGCGGAACTTCAGGAACCACATCGCGCCGCCCGCCGCCAGCAGGCACAGGACGGCCAGCGCCAGCCACCCCGTGCCGGTATCCTTTTCCTGCTGCGTCTGCGCGGGAACCGGAGTGGGCGCTTGGGTAGGCACAGGCGTGGGACTGGGCGTGGGAGTCGGCGTGGGCATGTCCTCCTCGCTGAGCAGGGACAGCAGGTCCCGCTCGTCCACCAGGTTCAGGAAGTAGGTTTCGTATATCTCGTTTTCCTCGTCGATGGGCTTATCGTAGTCGATGATGAGGTAATACGTCTGCCCGCCCCGGGACTGCACGGTGATAAACTGTTTGTTGGTGTTGCTGGCATAGAGCAGGTCCACCGTTTGCATGTTGCCGCTCTGGGTGAAGGCCTGGCCGGGGCCGGTCTGGATATACACGGGCGTGGGTGTGGGCAGTATCACCACCGGGGATGTGGTGGGCGATGCCGTAGGCGTGGCCGTGGGCTTGACGGTGGGCTTGCTTGCGGAGCCGCCGCCGGAAGGCGCTTTGGTGGGCTTGACAGTGGGTTTGGGGGTGGCGGTGGGCGCGGGCGTAGGCGTTGCCGGGTAGCCGTAATAGGGATTCTCCAAGGTCACCGCCTGGGAGAAATTCCCCGCAAAGTCATAGGCGCGTATGGCAAGCTTCGCATAGCTGCGCAAGGCTTCGTCAAACTGCACGTCAATGCTGCCATTCTCAAGGGCCGTAAAGAGCAGGCCGTTGACCTGAATCCCCGCCACGCCGGAAAGGTCGTCGGTGGCTTCGATGTGCAGCGGTTCGCCGTCGATACCTGCGGTCACGGTGGGAGCCTGACGGTCAAAGCAGTTGATCTTTGCCTGCTCCTCATGATACTCGCCATAGGGATCGGTAACGCGAACCACCAGGGTCCCATTGTTCGCCACCTCCAGCTCGGCGGTGTTGCCCTGACGGAACGCCTCGGTCAGGTCGGTCCATCCGGCGCTGCCGGTGCTTGCGCGGACGCTGTCCCAGCCGGTGCCGTGTTCGTCGGTAATCTCGATGCGCACCTGAGCGGAAGCGGTATTGCGCCAGCCCGTGGGCGGGGTGATGACAATGGTGTAGGCAGGCTCCGGCGCATGGGTTGGCTCCACCGTGGGCGACGGAACAGGCTCCTCCGTGGGTTCCGGCTCCGTGGAAGGCGTTTCCGTGGTGGCTGCTGGCGTAGGTTCCGCGGTGGGTTGGCCTGTGGCCTCCGTGGTGGGTTCCACAGACGGCTGCGCAGATGCCGGCGGTGCGCTGGTGAGGGCGCCTTGCGTTTGCGCCGCCGCTGCTTCTTCCTCGTCCTGGAAAATGAAATAGGCGGGATCATCCAGAATCACCAGGCCCTCATAAAGCTCCGGGATACCGGCGCTTTCCGCCATCGCGCCCGGCCCCAGGACCGCCGACAGAATCGCCAGGAGCACCGTGGCTGCCAGGATCGCTCTTACCGTTGCCATTTCAGGGGTTGCCTGTTTCATTGTCTATGCCCTCCTGTTCTTTCGGGTATTCTGGTACCAGCGGGACAGCGCCCGTATGCTGGTCCCGCAGAAATACCGCCAGTTCCTCGGGGGTCATGGCATAGCTCCGCACCACCGCGAGAATCTGCGTGTTTTCTTCCTCCTGCACCAGTTGGTCGATCTGGTTCATGTCCTGCTGCGCTTTCTCCAGCTTGGCCCGTTTCTTCTGCTGCAAAGCGCGGTAACGCTCCAGTTTGTTCATGGTTCCTCCTTTATTCGGGCACGCGCCCGTATCCATAGAAATGTTGCCGCCAGTAAGCGTCGTTGAGATCGGCGTATCCGATGGGGTTTCCGCAGTGGATCATTTTGTGGTCGCCCACGTACATGCCCACATGGGTAATGCCGTCGTTGCCGTCCACGCCTTCCCCCAGGGTACCCTGGAAGAAGACCAGGTCCCCCGGCCTGGCTTCCGCCGGGGAGATCTTGCGGCATAAGCTGTACAAGCCCGTTGCGCCCCGCCTGCCCGTGTCATAGACCCCGCTGTTTGTGAACACATAGCTGATGAACCCGGAACAGTCAAAGCTGGTCTCCGGGCTGTCCCCGCCCCAGACATAGGGGTAACCGATGTAGCGGTTGGCCTCCTGGAGGAGCGCGGCAAAGCGCGGGTCCGCGTCCAGCACCTCCTGGGGAACTTCGTAAATCATGGGATCACGAAGATGGGAAGCATGGGGGTTGCCCGCAAACAGGTCCGGCATATTACCCAGCGTGGACATGTACAGGGCGTACAGCCCCATGGCTTCCCGGCTCATGCTGTACACCGGCAGATGGGACAGGTTTTTGTTCTCAAGGGTCACCGTGCAGATGCGGTAGGTGTAAGGCACTTCTTCCTCATACTCGTAAGGGATGTACAGCGTCTCACCGGTTCCGGGATCGGTTTCCTCCCGCAGTCCCAGGCGTATCTCCGTGCGGTAGCGGGTTTCCGTTTGCACTTCCTCCGTGAGGATGTATTGCAGCTGAAAATACTTTTCCAGCGTGCCATAGGCGCTGTCCAGGGTCCATTCCTCGCCGCCGTGCCTGGCGCTGATGATGGCCATGAGCGCGTAGGGATCGTGCCAGATTTCCTGCGCGTTGATGATATACTCGTCATAGCCGGGGTGCCGCGCCGCGTAGTGGTCGATTTCCTCCTGCAATTCCCGTTCCATCTGCGCGTAGGCGCGTTCCGCGGCCAGCACGTCTTCCTCCGTGGCGGGATAGGTCCCGATGACAAGGGATTGAATCAGGGTTTCCCCCAGGGGCGCGCAGGCGGACAGGCCGTTCATAACAAACAGCAGCATGGCCCCCAGGGCTGCCAGCAGAAACAGGCGGCGCTTTTTACGGCGTACAAGGGCCGCGGGACGGCGCGCAGCCGCCGCTTTGCGGACAGCCTTCGCCGCGCCGGTGGGCGCAGGACCGGGCGCATCGTATCCATGCCCAAGCCTTGCGTAGGCCCGGCGGATGGCGCGCTTCTGCCGGGCGTGGGCAAGGGAGGGCGTGCCGGACTGCACGGCCTGTCCGGGCTGCAACCCGTGGGGGACGGTTTTCTCCGTGCGCTGAGGTACCGGCTTCGCCCTGCCGGGCGTTTTGACCCGGCGATAGGCGCTCTCTCCCGCTTGCAGCAGGGTTTCCGACGCCTGTTCGCCGGATAGGGCCGCGTCCACTCCGGCGTTCTCGTCCTCGTTGGCCTGGGATACCTGATGCCGCAGCCTTCCGGTGACGGCATGCAGCGGGTCAGGCGTCAGTCTGGACATCTCCGGCGGCGCATCCTGCTCCCGGCGCAGCGCCCCAGGCTTTGCCTGGGACGCGCGCAATCGCTGCGCTCGCTGCCGCTGCACCGGCGTTTTCCCGTCGGGATGCTCCGGAGGCCCGTCCCGCTCCTTCCCGGCAAACCGCAGCCTTTGGACCGTCTGCTTCGGCTCATGATCCATGCTTCCGCTCCTTTCCCAGTTCTTGCTCCTGCTGCATCCGGCGAAGCTCCTCCTCCATCTGCCGGTCAGCCTCTGACGCCACGGCGCACAGGGACAGCAGCACTATGCTGCACGCCACGCTCAGCAGCACCCAGACGACAAACCAGGTCATGAGGCCGTCCCCCCTTCGGGCTGTGCTTCTCCCAGTCGGGTGGTCATCAGGCGGTACAGGGGATTATCCGCCGGGAAAGCGTCACAGAAGGGCACAATCCGGTCGCCAAAGAACATCAGCCCTTCGCCTGCGCCGGCATTGGTGATGTACTGCTGCAACCCGGGAGAGATGTTCAGGTGCTGCGCCAGAATCTCCCGGTCTTCTCCCCGCTGATTCAGCATGTAGATGAAATCGCTGTTGGCGAAGATGTCTTCCACCTCCGGGGAGGCCAGCAGGTCCTGCACATTCTGGGTGATGCCCGTGGGCAGCCCGCCCCACTTGCGGAACCGCTTCCAGATTTCAATGCTGTAGGCCGCGGTCTGCCTGTCCTTGAGCAGCAAGTGGAATTCATCCAGGTAGCACCAGGTATAAACGCCCTTGGCCCGGTTGGCCGATACACGGTTCCAAATTTGATCCTGCACCAGGAGCATGCCCACCGGCTTGAGCTGCTTGCCCAGGGCGCGGATGTCGAAGCAGACCACCCGCTTGTTCAGCTGTACGTTAGTGCGCCCGTTGAAAACCTTCAGGGAACCGGTCACGTAGATTTCCAGGGCGGTGGCGATCTGCCGGGCGTGGGGATTGTCCTGGGCCAGCAGGGCAGCGTACAGATCGCCCAGCACCGGCATGTTTTCCGGTACGGGGTTGGCGAAATAGGGGGCGTAGATTTTCGGCAGGCAACGATCGATGACGGACCGCTGCTCCGGGGTCACCTGCCCTTTCATGATGAGTTCGCAGAAGGAGAGGACAAAGTCGCTCTTGAGAATGAGCAGCTCGTTGAGATCGTCGCCTTCCTCCATGTATAGGTCCATGGGGTTGATGACGTCCTTGCTCACGGCGGAGATATGGACGCACTGGCCGTTCAGCGCCTGCACCAGGGAGGCATACTCGCTTTCCGGGTCGCAGATGAGCACATCGTCCCGGGTGGCGCAGACCACATGGGTCATTTCCCGCTTGGCTGCGAAGGACTTGCCGGAGCCGGGCGTCCCCAGAATCAGACCGTTGCCGTTGTGGCAATCCTTGCGGCTGGCGATGATCGGGTTGTGGCTCACCGCGTGCAGCCCGTAGTACAGGGCGTCGGGCTTTTCCTGGAAAAGCTCCTGATTGGTAAAGGGCACAAAGATGGCGGTGGCCGTGGTGGTGAGGCCGCGCTGGATGCCGATTTTGTTTACGCCCAGCGGCAGGCAGGAAATCAGGCCGCTCTCCTGCTGAAAGTCCAGAGGCAGCAGGCGGCTGTTGTGCTGCAGGGCCAGGCTCCGGGCCTGGGCCAGGTTGAGCCTGAGCTGGTTGCGGCTTTCCGCGGTGTTCAGCACCAGAAAAGTGAGCAGAAACATCCTTTCATTTCGGCTTTGGAGATCCTCCAGCAGTTTTCGGGCGTCTACGCCATAAGTGGTCAGGTCGCTGGGCAGAATGTCGATATCATAACCGGCGCGCACGGCCTTTTTCTGCTCGGTAATCTTCATGCTGTCCAGGTCCGTGAGCTTGCGCTTGACCAGCTTTACCGCTTCCACCTGGTCGATGGACTGGATGTGCAGGCTCAGCACCAGCTCGGACTGCATGGCCAAAAAATCCGCCAGCACCCGGTCCTTCAGCTCCGCCGCCAGAATCTGAAAATAGGATACCGCGCCATGGAGATTCCCCATGACGAACTGGCTCTTGCCGGAAAAGTCAAAGCTGCTGGGCGCGATGAAATCCTTAGTGGACAGGCCCGTAGCGGACAGCCAGCGCCAGTCGAAAGCGAAGGGCGCGCGGCTGCCGTGAAGTATGCGGTGCATCAGGGCCAGGCGGTCCTTGCCGTCCAGGGGCGCTGCCTGAGCGTTCAGCTTTTTGAAATTGCCCAGCACATCCTGGGTGATATGCTCCAGACGCGGCCGGGCCGCTTTGATGTTTTCCGCCTGAATGCCCACGGTGAGATACTTCTCCTGGAACATGCCGTTCCAGCCCTTGGACAGCTGCTGCCGGAGCATCTGGTCATATGCCTGGGCCGTCTCTTGCGGAGCGTCCCCCTGTCCGCGAATGCGCATGGCGCGGCGGAACGCCTCCCGGTTGTCCCGGTTGACGCAGTTGAGCTGGATATGAATGCTGTGATCGAAGTAGTTGAGCAGGTCGCACCACCGGCCAAAGATGCTCTCCTGCTCGTCGGCCTGGGCCAGGTGGTATGCCACATCCTGAAACTGCACGGTACGGGTATAAAGCGTATGGTCCGCCAGGCAGATACCGTCCGGCCACATGCAGTCGTAGGGAAGGGTTTGCTGGGCGGTGCGCGGCGCGCGCTGCTGGGGGTGCGCCCGGGCCAGCAGGGCGGCAATCCGCTTTCTTTCCGCTCGGGTGAGCTTTACGGGGGTCTTACTTGGTTTTTCGTGCTGTTTGAACAATGCGGTTCACCTCTTTGTGTATTCCGGCGCTGCGGTCCAGGGCAGCGTAGAAGTTGTCGGTTTGATAGGGACGGCGTCTGGGGCGGAGGTAGCGGGCCTGTATTATCTGGCCCAGCACGGCTTCCAGGAGGTGACCGTTTTTTTCGTACAGGGCCAGGAGAAAAAACGGCAGCATCAGCAGCATCATGAGCATGGTAGCCAAACTGGTGTTGACCGAATGCCGGATGAGCAGAAAAAAAGGCACGCCCGTGAGCGCGCCCAGACCGAAGAACAGCACCTGCCGCCGGGTGAGTCCGAAAAGAAACCGCGACTTCACCTGCGTCAGGTCTTTGGGAACGGGTACGTAAGCCATAGACAAAAACTCCTTTTGTAACAGAAAAACGCCGGCAGATCGCCAGCGTTTTCAGAGGGAGGAAGGATGTTACGGATGGAGAAGCCAATCCAGCGCGTTCAGCCTGCGAATACCTTCATAGTCCATATCCGGGTCTTCATCCAGCGTCAATATGATTTTTGGATAGTTGTCGCTGATTTTCTGCAGGGGACGCAATTCCCGCTGCAAGGTGGTTTCATCCCGGACAGTGGCTGCAACCTGCACATACAGGATACCCTGCTGATGAACGGCAACAAAATCCACCTCGTATTCATCCAGCTTTCCAATGAAAACCTGATATCCCCGGCGCAGTAGTTCCAGATAAACCACATTTTCCAATAGATGACCGGCATCGGCATGCGCCCGTCCCAGCAGGAAGAAACGCAGTCCCATATCCACGGCATAATACTTTTCCAGGGTTTTCAAATGCTGCTTGCCGCGGATGTCATACCGCTTCGCCTGATAGACAATGTAACTGCCCAGGAATGCGTCCAGATACCGCTCGACAGTCCGCACGTCCTGCTTTCGTCCCTGGGAAGTAAGGGTGTCCGCAATCTTCTTGGTGGATATGGGACTGCCTACGCTGCTGTAGACAAAGCGCAGGATGCTTTCCAGGATCATCGGGTCAGCCGTCTTCATCCGGCCTACCACATCTTTGAGCACCACCGTGTGATAGATGCCGCTGAGGTATTCCTCAATGGCCTTAGGGTCCCCGGCCAGTTCCGTAACGTAGGGAAAGGAACTGGTCTCCAAATATGCCCGGTACTTCCGGGCCAGATCATGTTCATCCCCGGTGAACCGGATATATTCTGCAAAGGACAGTGGCAGCATTTCAATGGCCACATAACGGCCTGACAGGTACGTTGCCAGCTCCCCGGAAAGCATATAGGCGTTGGAACCCGTGATGGTCAGATCAAGATTCGGCCGGAGAAACAGGCTGTCAATCATCGGCGGAAAGTCCTGCACATTCTGAATCTCATCCAGAAAAACATAGAGTTTGCCCTGCACCTTCTCCGCCTGCGCTAGTACATGGGCGTGAAGCTTGTGAGGATCACGCAACGCATAGTTGGCGTAATCTTCCAAATTGACGGACAAAATCTGTTCCCTGGCAACGCCGCGCTCCACGAGTTCCTGCTGATATAGCGCCATCAACGTGGATTTGCCGCATCGGCGAATCCCGGTAATGACCTTGATGACCTGCTTATCCTTCCATCGCCACAGCGCATCCAGATACGCTCTCCGTTCAATCATCCGCAAGCTCACCTCCTTCCAACAGTATATGCAAAAAGCTTGAAATTATCAACACTTTTTGCATTCAGATGCAAAAACTTTTTAAGTGAATGGGTTAATGCGCGTTAAAGACCGAACGGCTCAGGGAACTGGTCTTGAATAGGCAGAAGCACAGGAGCACGGTGTAGCCCATACAGGTCCAGATGGCTTTGACCACGTCCGCTTCGGCGGAAATGGTGCGCACCAGCACTGCGTAAATCGCCACGCAGACCACAATGAGCACTGCCTGGAACCCCAGCGCAAACAGGCTACGCAGGTAATTCTGTCCCATTTGCCCCCACTCCCGGTTCATCATGGTGGCCATGGGAATGGGCGCAATGGAAGTGACCAAATAGATTTCAATCATTCTGCCATAGACAATGACGAAAATGCAGATGGTCAGCGCCCAGGATACCATGCCCATGAGCATGGACTGGAACCACAGGCCGAACAGCGGCCCCACTTCCATTTCCATCAGCCGTGCTTCCATGTCCGTCACCACCGTGCCCAGGTTCAGGCTGGTATCCGCCACAATCAGACCGGACGCCCGGTTGACCACGCTTTGCGCTACCTCAAAAACGCCCATGACGATGTTCCAGGTGTTTGTGACGATCAATACGGAGCAGAAAGTTTTGAAAGCCCATTTGAACAGGGTAAAGGTCTCAAAGTCATGCATGCTGTTGCGGTCAACGACCATTTGAATCAGCTCCACACACATGACAAAAGTCAGGATCACCCCTGCGATGGGCACAACCACGGTTTCCGACAGGTTCTTCACCATGCTGAATACGCCGCCGTTCCAGCCCTGGGGCGTTGCGCCCACGGTGGCGGCAATTTCCGAGACCTGGCCGTTGATGCTATCAAACAATCCGGTCAGGTTGCTCATAATCCCGCCCACCAGCAGTCCTTTCAGCCATTCGGTGATCTTTTCCCAGATAAAATTCAATGAAAGCCCTCCTTTCCATACATTGTTCCGGGTCTCCGCTCCAGCAGGAGACCCGGAACGTGGCGTTATCCAAACAGGCTGGAGAGCATGGGAATCAGCGTCAGGCCGATGGCGGCCACACCGCCGCCGGCCACCAGCTGCTTGATGCCCTGGGACCGTGCGCCGGGGTTGTCTGCGCCGTAACCTTCCAGCAGGTTAATAGCGCCCCACACCCCCAGGCCAGCACCCAGGACAATGACGATGGTGGAAATCAGCTCAATGGCTGCGCTAAAAAATTGCATATATACCTCCTAAAGGGGTCAAAAAAAGACCGCCTCATCAGACGGTCTCAAGGGGAAGGAAGCTGATCGCTCACATCCACATGGAATACTTCGTATGTCTCGTTTTCTGTGAGCGTCAGCCGTGCGGACAAAAAGCGCTCCACCGAGAAAGCATTGCGCGGATCAGCATCGGACAGGTACTTGTAATAAGGATGCCTGGTGATATCGTACTTGTCCGACAGGAAGGGCCGGACGCCGCGCAGTTGCAGAATGCACTTGCTGCCGTCCATAACCGACAGCTCGTCCACGGTCATAAGCTCCTTGCCGAGTTTTTAAGGAACAGATTTTTGTGCTTTTATTCAGCTCGTCTAGTGGCATGTGCACCTACTTCATCCGCTTATCAATCTCTATCTCCGGGAGACGCACCTGACCACCGTTGAGTTTCTTGAGGTCGCTCATATAGCCCTTAAACTCAACTTCTGTGATCTTACCGGTCTTTAGAAGTTCATCGAACACCCAAAGTGTGCCACGTACTGTTACGCCTTCAGTGATAGCAACCTTTCTCAGTCGTCCATCTCCGGTAAGCAGAATCATGTTTCGAAATTTGGCAATAGCCAAGGCAAAGGCATCGTACGCGGAAAGCCTAGGGTTTGAGCTTCGAATATCGACAGCGTAGTAAAATTCTTCCGTGGTAATGCAAACCGGCTGAAGACCCAGCGCAAGAAGTGCCGTACCTCTGCCCTTGGGCGAGCGCCACTCATCTTCAATTGCATCCTTGCTCATGAAATAGACGCAGTCAAGACGAAACGGCAGGGCCAATGCATTTATTGCGGCGAAGTCTATCCAGACATTCGTATCGCTGCTTATGTATTTCATTGGTCCTCCCGCGCATGCAACATGCTATCGAAATCATCATAGGAAACGCCCAGCAATTCAGCGCCTCGCTGCTGACTGATTTCGTCCTCGCTAACAGCCCGGATCGTAAGCATTTCAAACAAGCTGGCGGTTTCGGCTGCAATACGGGAAGGCTCATGCTTGCGCCAGCCTCTCTTGGAAGCCTCGATCATGAACTGCTTGTACAAGCTATCGTTGATGATACCAAGGATGTTTGCGCGCTTTATCAGCAACAGCATGGACACGCCGTACTCCTGAGCTACCATATCCATATCGGAAGTAATATGGGTACGTCTTGGGCCTAATTCTCGTAGCAAGTCCTTTGCAGGGCACAAGAATGCACCGCTGATGGCAGTGGCAAAGCTTTCTGCTTCGTCTTCATCCATATCATCAGGAAACAAGCAGAAGATGTGTGCCAACTCATGCACCAGGGTAGAACGCTGCCGCTCGGGAGTCATGCAGGTATTCAGCACGATGTAAGGGCGGCCATCAATGGTGCCATTCATGCCGGAGAAATGAGCGTTATCCATTTCGCACAGGTACAAAGGAATTCCCTTGTTTTCCATGGCGCCAATAAGGTTTGGAATCGGCCCTTCTTCTGCAAATCCTAGGTGTGTCCGCAGAAGCCCTGCTGCTTGTTCCGCATTACGTGAAGTCTTTACACAGCGAGTTTCCGGATACGCTGGGAGCACCTCCCCGCCAAGAGCATCAACCACTTGGAAAAAACGGTCAAAATACTCCTCAACGCTTTCGCACACCATCTCCCGGTCGTTCTTGCTCAGCGCATTATTTCTGCGATACTCGCAGTGAACATACTGATGTTGACCGCTGCGAACCGCCAAAAAGTCGGCTATACGCACGCCAAGAGCCTCAGCCAGCTTATGGAGCATATCGATGTCCGGTTTCCGGTCACCATTCTCATAATGAGTAATGGCCATGGGTGATACGCCCACCCGAAGCGCCAACTCTTTTTTGGTCAGCCTACTGCGCAAACGGTAAAACTTCAGGTTCTTCTCCACCATTGCTGTCCCCCTCCTTTCTGTTTACATTATATCATAAAACAGAAAAAAATAAACAGCTGCATGGAAGTTTTGGTGCAATCATCATCTTGCTATTACCCAAAGGGATTAGTGCCCAAAACTCACCGGTAGGATCATGAAGTCCGCTCACTTCCCTAGCATGCCAAATGGCCACCTCATCAGACGGTCTCAAGGGGAAGGAAGCTGATCGCTCACATCCACATGGAATACTTCGTATGTCTCGTTTTCTGTGAGCGTCAGCCGTGCGGACAAGAAGCGCTCCACCGAGAACGCATTGCGCGGATCAGCATCGGACAGGTACTTGTAATATGGGTGCCTGGTGATATCGTACTTGTCCGACAGGAAGGGCCGGACGCCGCGCAGTTGCAGAATGCACTTGCCGCCGTCCATAACCGACAGCTCGTCCACGGTCATAAGCTCCTTGCCGAGTTTCTGATAATTCAGGGAATGGGAGGTTTCCCGTCCGCGGCTTTCGCCGGTGTTATAGGTATCGATGGTTTCGCGCCCCAAGGTTTCCGTCAGCTCCTTGAGCGTGGTGCGTTCCTTACCGCCCAGGAACAGCACGCTGTCACAGTTGCCCACGATGGTGTCCGCGTTGTCCTTGTAAATGGCTTTAAGCTGGGACTGCGCTTGCAGCACTAGGCAGGCGGAAATCTCCCGGCTCCGGATGGTAGCAATCAGCTTTTCAAGCTTGGGGATCTGGCCGATGTTGGCACATTCGTCCAGCAGGCAGCGCACATGAACGGGCAGCCTGCCGCCATATACATCATCGGCTTTCTCACAGAGCAGATTGAAAAGCTGGGTATAACACATGCTGACGATAAAATTAAAGGTATCGTCGGTGTCCGAGATAATAATAAACAGCGCCGTTTTCCAGTCGCCCAGGGTATCCAGCTCCAGCTCGTCATAGCGCATCATTTCCCGAAGCTGAGGGATGTCAAAGGGAGCCAGCCGGGAACCGCAGGAAATCAGGATGGACTTGGCCGTTTTTCCGGCAGCCAGCTTGAATTTCTTGTACTGGCGTACGGCGAAATGTCCCGGATGCTCCTTTTCCATCTGCTCGAACAGCAGGTCCACCACGTTCTGGTAATCCTCGTTGTCCTCGCGGGTCTGCATGGAGTCGATCATTTCAATCAGCGTAGCGAAGTTTTGCTCCTCCTCGCACACAAAATCATGGATATAGCTGATTAGCGCGGAATACAGCAGCGTCTCCGCCTTGATCCAGAAGGGATCGCCTCCCTGACCTTCTCCCTTGGTGTTGGAGATCAGGCAATTCACCAGCTTCAGGATGTCCTTTTCTGAATGGATATAGGCAAAAGGGTTGTAATGCATGGACTTGCTGAAGTTGATGGTGTTGAGGACCTTGATGCGGTACGGTTCATAAATCATCTTCCCTTGGGCGTCCCGCAAAGGCTTTCCATGCTTGTCCCGTTTGGGTGCGCCGCGCTGGAGCAGCCTGCCGCATTCCACCAGGATGGTGCCCTTGGGGTCTGTCACCACATAGGAGCTGTGCATCTGCATCAGGTTCGGTTTCAGCCAGAACCGGGTTTTACCGGAACCGGAACCGCCGATTACCAGCACATTTTTGTTTCTGGCAGTCTTGGGGTCCTTGGGGCGGCTGGACATGGTGAGGCGCTCGGTTTGGGTCAGAATGACGTTATTATAGAACACCGGGTCCATGTAGGGGGAGATATCGTCGTGGGTGCCCCATCGGGCGGAGCCATATTCCATACCATGACGGTATTTCCTGGCGCTTTTCCTTTTAAGGTACACCGCCAGCCAGAGGCCCGCGCCGCAGCACAGGCCCACCAGCAAATCGAAGGGATGCAGGCTGGGCCAGAAGCTTTTCAGCGCCGCCGGGAACACGGAGATGAGCGAAAGCAATTTGGCCGAAGCGTCCTCACCCACAGCCATGCGCCACGCTTCGCCGAAGTTGGTGGCGTACAGCCCCATCAGGAGATAGGGCAGGTAGGTCAGGAAGCGCTTGCGCGGGCTCATCGGCTTATCTCCTGATGCTGCCGCTGCACAGGTTCCTGCTTGCGCGCAGCCAGCTCCGCCCGGAGTCTCGCCAGTGTTTGGCGAAAGGAAGGCTGCTCCTTGCGACGGACGCGTTTCTCCGTATACTCGGTGAAAGCGGCGGTCAGCGCATCCGTGTCCCGGCCCTTGAAGAACACCAGATACGTGGGGAGCTGTCCCTCCTGTCCCTTGAGCTTTTTGATGGCGAAGTCCACGCCATATTTGCGGGCGATGCGTTCAAATTCCCGGATGCCTTCGTCCTTGATCTCGATGCTGGTCATGCCCTGATTCTGCCGTGCAAGCTGTTGGACGGTCTGCTTACCATGGGGCACAACGTCGCGTTTTTGCCGGCGTTTGTCTTTTACATAGGCCAACCATTTGGTCAACGCGCTTTTGAGCACACGGCCTGTGAACTTGGCCGTGCTGATGGCCAGCGTGACCGTTCGATGCTCAACGTCTTCCTGCAAAACAGTTCGCCTCCTTCTGGGAGCATTCCATTGGTGGCATTTTCATACTAAGGTGGCGCCACCAGCCGGTGCAGCAGGTAACCTTCGCGATGGACTGGGCTACACTGGGCTTTTCTGCAATGAATAAAATCTATAATGCTACCTCCTTAGAAAAGCGTGTGTGCATTCGCCTAAATTTGTCAGAAAAATGCGTATAAACCTGATTGTAAAACCCAGAAAAATGTGTTATACCAATATCGGACCGCACGCGATGTATCGCGCGAAAGGATGGCGATTCGCTTGAAACGCAATGCAATTCAAGACTTGATAAATTGGAAATCCAGCGATGACCGTAAGCCGCTTGTCATGCGCGGTGCAAGACAGGTAGGAAAGACCTGGCTCATGAAGGAGTTCGGGCAGAGCTGCTATGAGAGCTATGTTTACTTCAACTTCGACGAGGAAGACGGACTCAAATCCATCTTCGAGACGAATAAAAATCCGCACCGCATCATTGAGCTGCTGTCCATGATCTCCGGTGAAAAAATCCTTCCGGGAGAGACACTGATTATCTTCGACGAGATTCAGGAGTGTCCGGAAGCGTTGAACACACTCAAATATTTCAAAGAAAAAGCAAACGACTATCATGTTATTGCGGCTGGCAGCTTGCTCGGTACGCTTCTTGCAAAGCCGAAATCCTATCCGGTTGGCATGGTAAATCTGCTTGACATCTATCCGCTCACCTTTGATGAATTTCTGGACGCAACCGATCCCGCGCTTTATACCTACTATGCAAGCATTCAAAAAGAGCAGCAGATTGAGGAAATCTTCCACAACCGTCTGCTGGAAGCCTATAACAGCTATCTCATTATCGGCGGGATGCCGGAATGCGTCGCTTCATGGGTAAAGTACAAGGATCCGGCAAAGATATCGCAGATCCAGCGAGAGCTTATCGAGGTCTATGAAAACGACTTCTCAAAGCACAACGGAAAGGTCAACAGCGGACGGATTTTGATGGTCTTCCGCAGCATTGTTGCGCAGCTTGCCAAGCCCAACGAAAAATTCATGTACGGAGCTGTCCGTGAGGGCGCCAGAGCGCGTGACTTTGAAGAGGCGATCGAATGGCTGGTCTCTGCTGGAATGCTCAATCGCGTCTACAATGTTTCCAAGATGGAGCATCCGCTTTCTGCCTTTGACAAGCTGGATCAATTCAAGCTCTTCGTATTTGACACCGGACTGCTCAAGCACATGGCGGGTATCGACAACAGCGCAATTCTTTTGAAGACCGACTATCAGTTCAAAGGTCCGTTGACCGAAAACTATGTCTTGCAGCAGCTTCGCGGTCAGTTTGAAGTTGAGCCTCATTACTTTGCCGACAAGAATAATGAAATTGATTTTGTTCTGCAATACGGCACAGAGATCATTCCCGTTGAAGCAAAAGGCGGCGAGGACAAATCTGCACCGTCCTTCAAGCGGTACATTGCCGAGCATCAGCCTGAACACGCGCTGCGTTTTTCAAAGCGTGGTTACAGGAAGGACGGGCATATCACAAACCTTCCGCTCTACCTTGCCAGAAAGACAAAGGAACTGCTGTGACATCAGCCCCTCACCGTGAAGTGAGGGGCTCAGGCTGTCGAAGAAGTGGCTTACGCCACTTCTTCGAGGCAGCAAATTCGGTCAACCAGAGGTCGCCCGAATTTGTAAGGAATTGATTTTGCAAGCAAAATCAACAACCCGCCCCGCCGGCAAAGCCGTCGGATACGAATGAAAGTCAGAGGGGCTGCGGCCCCTCCGACACCTCCCAGGGGTTTTTCGACAGTCTGAGTCCCTCATCGTGAAGTGAGGGGCTGTTTTCATGTCTTTGTGCGTCTTTATCCTCGTCTTCCGACTCTGCGGAAATATTGCTGTCATCCTCTGCAACTTCAGGCTCGGTGCCCTCGTTTACATATGGTTTCTTCATCCATGAGGGCAAGCAGATCGCTTACATGGACCATGTTGAGGAAATAGGTCTGATAGATCATGCTCTTCGCTCCTCTCAATTACTTCTTTTTCCGCTTTCGCCGGAAGGTACACTGCTGCGCGCCGTACAGTACGCAGCCCAGCAGCACCAGTCCGCCGCCCAGGGTCATCAGCGGCGTAACGATCAGGTCAATGCCTGTCTGAATCACCGTGGCGTTGACCAGCTCCGGCATTTCCTCCGCTGGAACATAGCTTGCATCCAGGGTAAAACACAGGGTTTCATCCGTGCGCGTATAGCCTTCCAGGGCCTGGGTTTCCCGAATCACATAGCTGCCCGGTTCCAGGCCGTTCACCCGAACCGTGCCATCCTCCCCGGATACCAGCTCACGCAGCGCGTTGCCTTCCGCGTCTTCCAGGGCAAACCGTACGCCTGCCAGCGGACGGCCTGCGGTATCCACTTTGCGGAAAACATAATGATCGGGAATATCGACAAAGGTCATGGGTTCCGGCTGCACAAAGTCCTCGCCAATGTGCAGCGGCACGTCCGCCATGGCGCTGTATCCCTCGGGAGCCTTCCTCTCGCGGATGATCCAGTCGCCATAGTCCACATGCTCAAAGGCAAAGCAACCCTCCTCATCGCTGACGGCAATTTCCACCACCGTGCCCGTGGCGGCATCCACCAGGCAGAACTCCGCGCCGGGCAAGGGTGTTCCGGACGTGTTGACCTTGCGGCACGCAATCCGCATGGGATGGTTGACAATGGTGGCCAGGGGTTCTTGGGGATTCACAAAGCTGCCGTCCACCTGAAGCTCCACGGCAACGTCCGCCAGAAAGTATCCCGGCAAGGGCTGCGTCTCTACAATGGTGTAGGAACCGTAGGGAATCCGCTCAAAGGTCGCAAGACCGTTCCTGTCCGATACGGCGGTCATCAGCTGCGTTCCCGTTTCATCCAGCAGCGCAAAGGTCACGCCGCCCATGGGCTGTCCGTCCTCGTACTGCTTTTGCAGCTGCACCCGGGTGAAATCGTCCCGCAGCAGGGTATTGCCGCGGACATTCCCCTCCGCGTCCACGGTAAAGGAGGTCTCCGCTTCGTTCAGGGCGTAGCCTTCCGGAGCCAGCACTTCTCGGAAGATATACCGCCCCGGCGTTACAGGAATATCCGGCAGTTCGCCGCGCTCGTCCGTATAGGCCCGGTAGATCACTGCGCCGCTTTCGTCGCGCACCTCGATGAGCGCGCCCGGAACGGTGTTCGCGCCGGTGATGTCCGTCTTGGTCAGGGTAACCGGGGTATAAATCAGCGCGTTGCGCACTGCCACCCTTGCGCGGATCACCGTGCCCGCCTCCTCTCCCTCCGGCTCCAGCGCTATGGGGAACCGCTCCGGGCTGCGTTTCCAGCCCTCCGGGGCTTGCAGTTCCCGCACCTCATAGTCGCCGTGGGGATAGTTGCCTGCAAAGGTCAGCCGCCCTTCCGCATCCGTCGCACCGGTAGCCACCAGCGTACCGGACGGAAGCATGCCGCCGGGATACCGGATATCAAAGGCGTTGTACAGGCCGAACACAAAGCCTTCGCCGGGGCCGTCCACGACCTGCCGGATCAGCGTACCATCCGCTTGCGCCGTGCTTTGCAGGGTTTCCGCCTGCTTTTCCACGGTGATTTCCACGGGAATGTAGGCATTCCCGGCCTTTACCTGGACGTCCACCAGGGCGGTTTGGCTGTCTGTGGCGGCCAGCGTAACGTCATACCGCGTTTCGTCCAGGGCGTACCCGGCGGAAGCCTGGGTTTCCACCAGGTAATACCGGCCCAGGGGAAGGGGCTCGGATACCGCCATCCCCTCCGCCGTGGTGGTCAGGGTGGAAACCAGCGCATCCTGCGTAAACCAGACCTTGCCATCCTTCCCTGCGACAGTTTCCGCGGCCCGCACCTCAAACACCGCGCCCGCCAGATAGCCTTCCTCGTACACGGGGCGCTGGAGCTCGTTGCCGTAAGCGTCCGTATCCGGCTCAAACCCGGTTAGCATCAGGCCCGTCTTTTCCAGACAGATGCGCCCCATTACCGGCGTATTGGGAATTTCGATGTCCAGCTGATACGTTTCGCCGGGGCTGTCCCCGTCCTGCCCCACGAATACCGCCAGGTCTTCCGCCGGAAGCAGATAGCCTTCCGGAGCCTTCACTTCCTCCAGGTAGTACAGGCCCCAGGTGACGGTTTCCGGCAGCGTCACGCCGCCGGTTTCATCCGTAACAAAGGTGTCGATCTCCTGCTGGGTGGGGTAATACACGGTCTGGGCAACGTATTCGCCCGCCGCGTTTTTGAGCTTGAAGGAAGCGCTGGAAAGCACGATGGTCCGCCCTGTTTCTGCGTCCGTCTTGAGCAAGCGCAGGCGGTAGCGGATGGGCTGGTCGGAGAGCGTCAGGGGCGGCGGATTGTCCAGATCTTCGGTACCGTCAATCTCAAAGGTAATGGGGCCTTTGATTTCATATCCTGGTGCGCCCTTGGTCTGCTCCAGCACATACACGCCATAGGGCAGGGGCTTGGTTTTCGCATACCCGTTTTCATCCGTCACCAGATGGTCGCGCTCCATCTCCCGGGCGTTCTCGTAGGAACCGGCGCGCTCCAGGTAGACGTTGAACTCCGCGCCCGCTTCCGGTGTTTCCACGCGGCCGGGATCGGGCCCGGCGTCCATGCTGCCCAGGATTTTGATCACAGCCTGCGCGCCGTAGCGGATTTCGTTGATTTTCAAGCCCTCATAGGTTACGACCCCCGCCTGGGATTGCTCCGCGGCGTTGCGGGCGTCCACCAGGAAGGTTTCGCCGCTGGGCTGATATCCTTCCGGCGGGGACAGCTCGACAATTTCATATACTCCGGGCCAGAGCAGCTCCGTGGTTACGGAGGCATCTGCTCCTGCCGTGGTCAGCCGGTCCGCCACCACCTCGCCTTTGGCGAATACCACATGGCCCTGCCGGTCGGCAATATCCTGGGCGGCCAGCACCTGAAAAACCGCGCCCGTCAGCTGGCCGTCGCCGCGGACGGCGGGGGCGCTGATGTCGCAGGGTTCCGGCAACAGGGGGCTGGACTTGGGATGGGCGGAGCTGTTGGGATTGTCCCCGGCATATTCCTCCGCGTCGCGCTTGTACAGTTTGAGCCGCACCTGCACCGGCTGATTGGTTGCCGTCAACTCGGTGGTCATGTCGGACTGTACCGTAGCCTCCAGGGCGATTTCTTCAAACACATACCCCGCCGTTTCCCCATGCTCCCGGACGATGTACCGCCCCTTGCGCAGGGGTTCGGAAACGGCAACCCCGTTTTCATCCGTCACCATGCTTCCGGCCAGCGCGGAACCGTATGCATCGTTTTCGTAGATGTCAAAACGCACCCCCGCAATGGGATTGCCGTTGAGCCGGTCGGTCTTGGTGATGCGGATGTAGCCTTTGGTTGGCTCGTTTTCTGCGGCGATCTCATAGGTCTTGCCGTTTTCGCGGATTTCCACTTCCATGGCGAAGCCCTGATCTACATAGTGCTCCGGCACTTTGCTTTCCTCCACACGGTACGTGCCGTAGGTGAGCGGCGGGGACAGCGCCACTCCCTCCGCGTCCGTGGTGAGCACCGCCACCACCTCGCCGTCGTCCTTTCCCTGGTGCGCGGGCATGCCGCTGACGCGGGTGATGGTAAACTCCGCCCCGGCCAGGGCTTCCTTCGTCAGGCTGTCCCGCTTCGCAATGCGGATGCGCCCCTGGATGGGTTGATTGGAAGCGCTCAAATAGGCGGTTGCATCGGATTTTACCGTGGCAGACAGCTGGACAAGCTCTTCCACATACCCGGTGGGGTTTTCGTGCTCCCGGACGATGTACGATCCTTTGGAAAGCGGCGGGGAGGTGGCAGCGCCGTTCTCATCCGTGGTCATGACCGCCACCGGTTCGGAGCTGCCCTCCCGGAAAATATCGAACTGCACCTGCCCGATGGGCGTTTTGTCCAGCGCATCGGTTTTCACAATCTGGATGTATCCCTTTGCCGGTTCGTTCTCCACCGTGATCTCGTAGGTTTTTCCTTGCTCCAGTATGTCGATCTCCGTGGAGAAGGCTTGATCCACATAGTGTTCCGGCGTCTTTGTTTCCTCGATACGGTAACGTCCCCAGGGCAGCCATCCGGTTTCGGCAACGCCGCTTGCGTCCGTGGTCACTACGACGCTGCTGCCTGTGCCAGCGCCGCCCGCGGACGGGGGAGCCGTCAGCCGCGTGATGGTAAACTCCGCTCCGGCCAGGGCTTCCTTTGTCAGGCTGTCCCGCTTCACCATGCGGATACTGCCCGTGACCTGAGCATTGGCAAAAACCGCCGAAGCCGTCCCGCCGCCCGTGACGGTGACCTGCTGCACATCCGGCGAGGCCAGAAGATATCCTTCCGGTGCGCTGATTTCCCGCACGGTGTAGACCCCGGGCTGGAGATTTTCAAAGCGCGCCATGCCATCCGCGCCGGTGGTCTGCGTCCGGGATTCGCCGTTTCCGCTAAGCTCGAACACCGCGCCCGGCAGCTTTGCGCCGGTGGCGGCGTCCGTCTTGGCCACGGCGATCCCGCCCATGGGCGCGTCAAAGGCCACGGTTACGGACTGAAGCTTGTATGGCGCGCCCTGCTGGGGAATCAGCACCTTCTGGATGGCTTCGTCCGGCACGCCGATGAGGAAGTTCGCCTCTTCTTCCGCCGAGGAAACCGATTCCGCCACAAAGCTCAGGGCTGTGCCCTGCACGGTGACGGAAACCGTATCCCCGCTGCGCAGGTAGTAATACGCGCCGTCCGTGCCGGCGGTGTTGCCTGTCAGTGCGCCTGCGGAAAGCGGAATGCGGATCAGGTCGGCGTCCGTGGTCAGGGTGACGGTGCCGGTAAGATAGCCGCCCGAAAAGCGGGCGGACTGGTTGCTTACGGCGATAGCTCCCGTCATGGAGGCCCGGGCGATGCCGTTGGCCGCCAGCCAGCGGGCGTATTCCAGGTACACTTCCGGGGCCTGGCCGCTGGCCCGGTAAAAGTTATCCATGTCCCAGTAGTCACGAACGTACTGCGGCCCCTCCAGCTCCCGGATCACCTGCCGGATGGCAAACTGGCCCGCAACCCGGGACCAGGTCTCGTTGTCCGCGTCGCTGCGGTCCAGCACCATGAAGGGGTAGGTATGACGAAGCACCCAGCCGATGGCGTGCAGGGTGCTTTCGTGATAGATGATGGAGGAGTACCCCGGCGTGGTGCGGTAGGTATCCATGTCCACGATGACGTAGGGGCCGGTGGGCTGCTGTCCGCCCCCGGAGATGTTTTCGCCAGGGCCGGGCAGCGTATGCTCCAGGCAATAAACCGTATATCCCTCCAGATAGTGGGGCGTGGCGTAGACGGTGCCATGGCCGGGAGCCTTGGCGATTTGCAGATAGGCGCTGTCCTTGCCGGAGCTGCCATACAGCCCGCTCTGTCCCACGTACAGCGTAGGCACCGCCGCATTGAGCGCCTTAAGGGAGAAGCTCTGGGCGGAGCGTGCGGCCATGCGCATAACGCCGGAGGCGGCCCTGTCGGGATAGGCATAATCTGTAACGGTAAGCCCTGCCGCATCGGTAACGTAGGCTTCCGCTGCCAGTACGCAGGCGGTGCCGTAGGCCGTCCATTTAAGGGTCCCGTCAGCGAAATCATCCCCGTACAGGTAGCGCACCCGGTACCACCAGCGACCCTGACCGTCCTGAAGAACTTCTTCCACCTGAACGATGGCATCCCGGGTAAAGTAACCGGCCCAAAGTTCGCCGGTATTGCCCTGAGCAAAGGATTCGTCCACATCCGTAAAGGCATTGGTTTGCGTGGTGACCTGCGCGAAAGCGCCAGGCTCCGCAGGCGGCGTTGCCGGAATAGGAAGCGCTGGAGCGGTTACGTCGGTAGCGGTTGCGTCGGTAGCGGTTGCCGCTGGTTCCGGTGTTGGCTGGGACGTGAAGCCTTCGGAGGTGTCCTCCGGTGTGGGTTCTGACGTAGGTTCCTCCATGGCGGCTTGCAGCGCCGCCACAAACACCAGCCGCTGGCCGGAGGCATCCGACGCCAGTGCCGACAGCAGCGTTTGGGCCAGTGCGTCAACCTCCGGCCCGGTCAGTGCTGTTTCCGGCAAACTTGCGGTGGAAACATAGGCCACCACCAGTTCATAGGCTTCGTTGAGCAGCCAGACCTCGGCCACGGTATCCCCGGCGGTAAGCCGATGGACCAACAGCACCGCCGTTTCCTGGGCAATGGCGGCAAGCGGCAGGGTCAGCTCCTCCGTGGCGTACAGCGGAACAGGCGGCGTCAGCACATAGGCATACCCGTTCTGCGCCATGGCTTCCCGCCAGGAAAGCGCATTCGGTTTCTCGGAAGGTGCTTGCGTTGGCTCCTGCGCTGGCTCTTCCGCTGGGGTTGGGGGCGCTTCCTCCGTTGGTTGCCGGGTGGGTTCCTCCGTTTCAGAATCCGCTGGAGGCTGCGGAGGTCCGGTATCCGGTTCCGTGCTTGGCGCTGCTTCGTTCTGCGGTGGCGATTCGGTTATGTCTGTCTGCGTAGCCTGGGACGGCGAGGATGCTTCCGCCAGCCCGGGCACCGGGTACAGGCCCAGAAGCAGCGCGCCTACCAACAGCAGCGACAGCAGTTTTGTTCGTTTCTTATGCATGATCTTCTTTCCTTTCTCGGGTGGTCTCCCGAACAGCCATGACCACCAGCCGCCCGTCCTTGCCGCCATAGCTGCGGTCACAGGTGATGAGCGTCAGCACATGATCCGACGCTTGCACGTCCACGCCGGTATCGTACAGCGACTGTTCCTGGGCGCGGCGCACGAATGCAAGAAACGCCTCGTCCGTGGCAAAGTTCGCACAGGAGGCGTCCCAGTCCCCGGCATGCATCGAAACCACGGCGAAAATGCGGTAGGTTTCCTGCCGGAAAAGCGTGTCCAGGTAGATGGTTTCATGGCCCGAATAGAACTCCGGTTTTTTATAGCGCATGAGCGAAGTGAACATCTTTTCTCCGCTGGAGCTCAGGTGGTGGCCGTAAATGGCCAGGTTGCGGCTGGGCGCACGGTAATCCGACGAGAGCAGCGAGAACAACGTGCCTGCGGAACTCTTTTTCCCGGAAAAGGCGTGGGTCAGGTAATAGTCCGGGTTGCCGGTACGCACCACGGGATGATCCACGTTTGTGCCGGGGATTTGCAGCCAGGCAACGAAATCGGCGTTCTGCGCCAGGCATGCCGTCAGGTTTGCCCGCGTTCCTGCTCCTTCTTCGGAAGCGGCGGAGGACGCTTCGACTTTACCTGTTGCTCCAGGCACGTCGGATGCTTCCGGCATTGCCGTCACCGGAAGCAGGTATGCCGAGAACAGCGCAGCGGTGCTGCTGGCGTTCAGGGGGGGCGTGGCCTCTGCCGTTACCGCGGCGGGAGTATGCTTGAGGGTAACGCGCCACTGGTCGTATTCCGCGGCGTCCCTTTCCATCCGCAGGCGCTGCTCCAGCACGCCGGTTCCGGCCAGCGCCAGTCCGGCGGCAAGCAGCCCCAGGCTCAGGCGGCGGAGATTGCGCGGCCGTGAGCGCTTGTTCATGCCCACGCCCGGACCTTGCAGTTTTTCCGCGCGTAACTGCGCATCAGCTGACGGCTG
Source organism: uncultured Clostridia bacterium (assembly GCA_944364075.1). Lineage (GTDB taxonomy): Bacteria > Bacillota > Clostridia > Christensenellales > Aristaeellaceae > Egerieenecus. The sequence goes on along the minus strand of CALVVZ010000010.1, from coordinate 7,680 downwards.
GAGGTAAACAGATAACAGCGGCCTTCGGGCGATAGGGTGACAGCGTTGAAGGGGTACTTCTGTTGATCCTCCACGGGGGTGGCGAAGAACAGCACCCGCACGGGATACTGGCGGCTGATCAGACAGGTCTTGCTGATTACCTCCTGGGTCATCTGATCGACAACAAGGACCGACAGCGCTTTGATTTCCTCCTGCTCCTGGGGCGTCATCCGGAGCTCCTGCTGGTGACGCAGCAAGTTCAGCAGCAGGTCGCCTTGATCCATGCAGCCCGCGAAGTTCTTTAGCGGGGTATTCAGGGTGCAGGTATACGTAAAAAACTGTTTCATCGTCGTGCTCCTTTTCTTAAACGTCGTATGGTTTGCTCCGGTTATGCCGAATCAGGGCGTCGTAATACCCTGCATTATCCTTTGTTTGCCGCTTGAATGAATTATGCCGTCTGTGCTATAATATTTTTCAAGAAAGGAGGGAGCTCGCTTGTGTTCGCAGCTTGAAGTGCGCACGATCATCGCACAGCTTCGTGACAGTCTGGCAAGCATTTTTCCACAGGAACAGTTTGATGTGATTTTGTTTGGATCATATGCCCGCAATGATGCAGATGATGGCTCTGACATTGATGTGATGTTCCTCGTGGATTCCTCCCGGCAAACGATTCAAGAGAAGCACTGGCAGATCGGTGAAGCCGCAGCAGAAGTGCTGATGGAGTTTGGAATCGTCGTTTCACCCATAGTAGAAAACCGAGCTTACTTTCATGCGAATGCTGATTTGTTGCCTTTCTTCAAGAATGTGCAACGCGAGGGGGTGCGAATTGTTGCCTGATGTGACCTTGATCGATCTTTCCAAGTATCGTCTTACAAAAGCAGCAGAAACACTTGAAACCGCCAAGCGCGACATGCACGCAGAAGATTACGCCTCAGCAAACAATCGTGCCTATTACTGCATTTTCCATGCCATGCGCGCTGTCATTGCTCTTGATGGCGAGGATTACAAGAAACATTCCGCTGTCATTGCGCGATTTACCATGAACTATCTGAAAACTGAAATCCTGCCCCGCGAATATAGTAAGCTGATCTCCAATGCTTCCCTAATTCGTAACCGTAGCGATTATGAGGATTTCTACATTTGCTCCATTGAGGACACGCAAAAGCTGGTTGAAGGTGCAGAAGATTTCCTTAGCGCTGTAAGTACGTACTTGCAGAGGAAATACACCGAATAAAAAACAACGTCCATTGATTCACAGTATATGAACCGATGGGCGTTATTCTTTGTCTGAAAGCATACGAAGCAAGTTCTTTCATTTTCAAACTATAATGCCGCCAGGTTTGCCCGCGTTCCTGTTCCGGCTTCGGAAGCAGCGGAGGACGCTTCGACTTTGCCTGTTGCCCCAGGCGCGCCGGATGCTTCCGGCATTGCCGTCACCGGAAGCAGGTATACCGGAAGCAGCGCAGCGGTGCTGCTGGCGTTCAAGGGGGCGGGCGTGGCCTCCGCTGTTACTGCGGCGGGAGTATACTTGAGGGCAACGCGCCACTGGTCGTATTCCGCGGCGTCCCTTTCCATCCGCAGGCACTGCTCCAGCACGCCGGTTCCGGCCAGCGCCAGTCCGGCGGCAAGCAGCCCCAGGCTCAGGCGGCGGAGATTGCGCGGCCGTGAGCGCTTGTTCATGCCCACGCCCGGACCTTGCAGTTTTTCCGCGCGTAACTGCGCATCAGCTGACGGCTGGAGGTAAACAGATAACAGCGGCCTTCGGGCGATAGGGTGACAGCGTTGAAGGGGTACTTCTGTTGATCCTCCACGGGGGTGGCGAAGAACAGCACCCGCACGGGATACTGGCGGCTGATCAGACAGGTCTTGCTGATTACCTCCTGGGTCATCTGATCGACAACAAGGACCGACAGCGCTTTGATTTCCTCCTGCTCCTGGGGAGTCATCCGGAGATCCTGCTGGTGACGCAGCAGGTTCAGCAGCAGGTCGCCTTGATCCATGCAGCCTGCGAAGTTCTTCAGCGGGGTGTTCAGGGTGCAGGTGTAGGTAAAAAACTGTTTCATCGTCGTGCTCCTTTTCTTAAACGTCGTATGGTTTGCTCCGGTTATGCCGGATCAGGGCGTCGTAATAGCTGCTGATGGTGGCAGGCGCGTTAAACAGCGCGGCCAGCAGATACCCCTTGATGTTGCGGATATGGCTGACGTTTTGCTTCAGGCAGGCGAAAATGTATTCCACGTGCGAGCTGTTGATGGCCCGCAGCCGTTCCTTGACCAGTTCCGCCGGGTACACGTCCCCGGCAATTTTGATCATTTCCTTCTGCGTGCTGAGCGTTTCCACCATCAGCTCCACCATCTCATCCAACTGCTCCCGGTTCGTCGGCGTGACGATGTAGTCGTAGCAGATGTTCTGGCGGACGGTTTCCCGCAGTTCCTCCACCGCCGCGCGTTGCTGGATGGAGACGGATACGGATGGATGTGGATTTGTTCCGTTCGTATGTTCTTTTTTTCTTTCTTTTTCTGACTGTTTCTTGGATAAATACGTATTTGATTGCGTGGGATACGCCAACGCAGGGGATGACTGCGCAGGAGATGCCTGCGTTGGATTTTCCAATGCAGGCGTTTCCAGCGCTGGAGTTGCCGGCACTGGTTCGCTTGGCGTCTGCTCCGTCGCAGCCTGAAGCTGGCTCTCCGGCTGCTGGGGCTGCTCATAGATGGTGTAGACGGTGCCTTTCAGCTGCCCTTGCGCGTTGCGGGCGCGGGTGCGCACGATATAACCGGCTTGCTCCAGCTCCCGCACGGCTTCCCGGATGGCGTCCACGCCCTCCTGGTTGATGGCGGTCAAGCCGTGCAGGGTATAATTCCAGCTATCCGGCAAGGAAAGCATGACGGTCAGCAGCCCCTTGGCTTTAAGCGAAAGACGCCTGTCCTTGAGATGGTAGTTGCTCATGACGGTATAATCCTTTGTCTTGGCTACGCGAAAAACAGCCACATGATTCAACCTTCTTTCATCCAATGAAAAAACCGCGCAACCAAAGCAGCGCGGCTGGGGCGAAAATCACCGTTCCATGGATTGCTGACGCCTTCGGTGCCAGCCTTCCAGGAGCTTGAGGATAGTTTCTTCCATCTGTTTGGGCGTGTAGGAGCGTGGAAAATATCTGCGTAAGGTTTCGTTGCTGAGCGTGATCCGGTCCACCTCCGTCTTTTTCTCCTCGGATAGAATGGCGCGCATTACGTCCTCGGAGAGGCGGCCCTGCTGGCTGAACTGCTTGAGCCGCTGCGCCTGGGAAAGGGAAGGCGTGGCCTGCTCGCTGTCCATGGCGTCCAGCAGTATGGTCTGTTCTTCCGGCTTGAGATAGGACAGCTCCACCGCGGGATTGAAGGCGATTTTACGTTCATCCACCAGGTTCAGCAGTGGTGGAATCAGCTCTGTCAGACGGATGTATCTTCTTACTTGGTCTTTGCTTATTCCAACATCATCTCCAACTTTTTGCACAGATAACTTCTGTGCAACTTGCAGAGAAGTTAAGTCCGACCTTGCACCTTGACGCTTGATTGCATCCAATTTCATTTTATAAGCAAATGCCCGCTCGCTGGGGAGCAGGCTTTCCCGCTGGATGTTGGAATCCACCATGATGATCGTGGCGGCGTCATCGTCCAGGTCACGGACGATGACCGGCATGGTGGCAAGCCCCGCCAGCTCACAGCCGCGTTTGCGCCGGTGCCCGGCAATCAGCTCGTACCCGCCCGCTGTTCGAGGCCGGGCAATGGCGGGCACCAGCACGCCGTGCTCCCGGATGCTTTCGGCGGTGTCAAGCATGCGGTCGTCATCCAATACCTTGAAGGGATGATTGGGAAAGGGATGCAGTTCCTCCAGGGGTATCTCCTGCACCTTTTCTCGCTGGGCTTCCTCCCGGCTGGCTTCCGTGGAAAACAGATCATCTACCGAGGTCAGCTTGATGTTTTTCGCGCTGCTTTTCAATATGCATCACCTCCTTGGTCAGCGCCCGGTAGGCTTCCGCCACCTTCCCCTGGGGGGCATGGGCAAAGATGCTTTTGCCTTCCGCGCTGATTTCTGCCGCGCGTACAGAATGCGGAATATCTGTGGCAAACACCCGGATTTTACCGCCGTATGTCTCCCGCAGCAGGGCGCTGATCTCCCGGTTAAAGTTGGTGCGGTTGTCCACCATGGTCAAAAGGATACCGTCGATTTTCAGCCTGGGGTTCAGCTGCCTTCGTACCTTGGCGACGGTTTGCAGGAGCTGCTCCAGGCCCTTGGCGGGCAGGTATTGCGCCTGCACGGGAATGATTACGCTGTTTGCGGCAGCCAGGGCGTTGATGGTAAGCATCCCCAGCGACGGCATGCAGTCTATAAGCATGTGGTCATACCGGGGACTCAGTTCCTCCAGCACCTGCCGCAGAACGCTTTCCCGGCTGATGGCGTTGACCAGCGACACCTCCATGCCGGACAACTCGATGCTGGCAGGCAGCACATCCACGCCCTCCGAATGGTGCAGAATAGCTTCCTCCGCGCGGATGGGTTCGCCGCCGTTGCGGGTCCGCTTGATGGAGTGGCCCGGCCCATGAGCGTGGATAGTGTGACAGGCAGCTTGTCCGGTTGCGTCCAGCCCAGGCTGATGGTCAGGCTGGCCTGTGGATCGTTGTCCACCACCAATACACGTTTACCCTCCTGCGCAAGCCCGATGCCCAGGTTGGCGCAGGTTGTTGTTTTCCCCGTGCCGCCCTTCTGATTGGATAGGGCGATGATGTTGGTATTCAGGATAATCACCTCCGTTGTTTCGAATAGGATTGACATACACAAGAATCCAGCGGGTGGGTTTGCGTGTTGAGATGGTTTGCGCAGCGTAGGGGCAGGTGCGGAACACGCAGGTGCGATCTTGTGCGTAAGGGCGATGAAAGCGGCAGGAACGGCACTCGGGGAAAATGCCATCCTCGCCGCTGTCATAGTGAGCGACAGGTTCATACTTCATCATGGCCTGCATGGCGATGAAATCTCTGTGAGACATGGATGTCACCTCCTGTTAGCTGGAATGGTTGTCTGCACGGTTGGATAAGCTAAAATGGAGATTTTCCGTCTTGATTTTAGGAATGGTTTTGAGTAAAATAAAATCGCACTTTATTTTGCTCGTAATTGTGAGGTGGAAGGGTGTACATTCAGCGCCATTTGGAACAGCAGATTCTTGATGCGTCCAGGTATTATCCGGTTGTAATGGTCTGCGGTCAGCGTCAGGTGGGAAAATCCACGATGCTCAATCATATCAAAGGGCCTAATCGCCGCTATGTCACGCTGGACGATGGCATCGCCCGCCGCCTGGCTGAAACCGATCCTGCATTATTCTTTGAAACCTACGGCTATCCGCTGCTGATTGACGAATTTCAGCGCGTCCCTTCCATCCTGCTGGAAATGAAAAAGCTCGTCGATCAGAAGGCTCTGAACGGCGAGGACAACAGCGGCATGTTCTGGCTGACGAGTTCTCAGAAATTCAAGATGATGCAGAATGTAGCTGAGTCGCTGGCTGGGCGTATCGCCATCTTTGACATGTCTAGCCTTTCGGCTGCAGAAATTGAGAATCGTCCTGCTGCCATGTTTCATCCAGACCTGAACAGCATCCGTGAGCGATTGCGGCACAGCATTGCCAAGGATATTCATCAGGTCTATGAGGACATTTTCCGGGGCGGTATGCCCAAGCTGAGGGCGACCGATCTGGACCGGGATCGCTTCTACATGGACTACGTCAACACCTACATCGAACGCGACATCAAAGACTTGGCACAGGTAGGCAAGCTGAACGAGTTCTATGATTTTCTTGTCTACATGGCCGCCCGTACAGGGCAGGAGCTGAAGTACAGCGACATCGCCAACGCCATCGGCATTTCAGCACCCACAGCAAAGGCGTGGGTATCGATTTTGGAGCGCTCCGGCGTGATCTTCATTCTGCATCCATATTACTCCAACATCACCAAACGCCTCGTCAAAACGCCCAAGGTATACTTCATGGATACCGGCCTTGCAGCGTACCTGTGCCGCTGGCCCAATGCAGCTACCCTTGAGAATGGCGCAATGGATGGTGCTTTCCTTGAAACCTATGTGGTGACGGAGATTGTCAAAAGCTGTTTTAACGCCGGAAAACCAGCTGATCTGTTCTATTACAGAGACATTGACCGCAAGGAAATCGACCTGCTGATCATAGAGGGCGATACCATGTACCCTATCGAGATTAAGAAGGGTAAGGAACCCTCCAAGCCAGACAAGAACTTCGATGTGCTGGCTCAATTCAAAATGAACGTCCAACCGGGTATAATTCTGTGCATGAGCGATGAACTGATTCCCTACAACCGCCAGACCTGGTACTGCCCAATCTCGGTCCTCTGATTTTTACATGTGCGAAGATGGCCAATGAGTAATGAAAACAAAAGTTTCTTGAGCTGGCCTGTGGGGCGTTATCCACCACCAGCGCACGTTTCCCCTCCTGCGCAAGATCGATGCCCAGGTTGGCGCAGGTTGTGGTCTCCCCCGTACCGCCTTTCTGATTGACAATGGCAAGAATTGTGGGGTTCAAAGGATTACCTCCGTTTGTATATGGGTATTTTGCTCCAACAAAAAAACACGCTGCGCCTGCATCGTAACATGGTGAGAAAAGAAAGTGTCCCGGCTCATGTTATAGAGGCGGGACTCTTTTCGAATGGCTATTGCATTATCTCGTTAAGCGCGAAAATCTACGTAGGATCGATGGTTGAAAATTGTTGAACTGCCGCGCTTGCGCTGTTCAGAATGTGCTCTTTTGCGGTGTCATTGATGGCGCGGCACCGGTTCGCTGTCAGATATTCCATCAGGCTGATTTTAGGAATCAGGTATGCCCTTCTGATACAAAAGTACTCCAGCTTCTTCTTGCTGCACCACCGGACAATGGTTTCGTGGTGATAGCCTGTAATCTTCGCCGCTTCATTGGAGGTAAGTACATCAGGATATTTTTGTAGGATGATTTCCAATGCCGCTTTGATTTTCCGCTGCATAACCGGAGAGTGCACACGCGGACGATACACCACAACGTTTTCCTTATACCATCCTACCGGTGCCAGGCAGATGTCCGGATCACGATCACGCTTTTCCAAAAATTCCACAACGTCAACCGTTCGAATGGTGTATTGCCTTGTTTTCTTGCCTGTGTTGCTGCAAGGAATGATCCCATTGACCAGGTAGTGCTGCGCAGTCTTCTTTGACACATGGCATATTTTATAGAGCTGCTCTTTGGTAATGGTATCCGGGTAGGTGTCCAGCACCCATTGGTATTTGCCTGTACGCTTCTTCACCTGGAATCACCTTTTTCATAAAATGATCGTCAACAGCAGGTGCTCCCAGTGACAAAAAACGTTATTTTCTGATCTCTCCAATCTCTCCTTACATCTCTCCTGTAAGCCAATATCTCTCCTATATCTCTCCAAAATGCCCTGTTTAAAGCCGTTTTTGGCAGCGGCTCGAATCCCTTTTCCTTCCATGGTTTTTGGGAGAGAGCAACCAGAAAAACGGCTCATTCAAAGGGTTTGGAGGTTCCATTATCTTCCGATAATTTCCGCCATTTTCGCTCATGATCATTATATTTTGCATGACTCGAAATGCTGTGAAGAGCAATCTTCCTAGGGTTCGAATCCCTAACTCTCCGCCAGCAAAGCCTTACAGATCAAG
>CALVVZ010000009.1 GCA_944364075.1 uncultured Clostridia bacterium | reverse complement strand
CGAAATCTCTGCGTTTGCAAGCATGCAATGCACAACTTGCATAAATCATGAGATTACATACTTTGTCAACAGCCTGACGTCGGAGGGGTTGCATTCCCTCCGACGTTTTCGATTTCCAAGAAAGTACTTGGCGGAACATTCCAGCCTGGCGCGTTCGTTTACGGGTTTTGCCGACGCACTGGACTCCGCTGCGTGCATACGCTTTTGCCAGCATATAGCCGGCATATGTGGCACATTACGGGAGTTGGGAATCATTGGAATGGTCCAGGGAAATTTTCTTCATGGTGGTAGGAACCTTCAAAAAGAGCAGCATGCCAATAACGAACATCAGCAGCACGGGAATGATTCCCAGATACACCAGCTGCGTGCGGTCCCATACCAAGGAGAAAAGGAAGGGACCCAGCACAGCGGAAAACTTGCCGAAAATATCGAAAAAGCCGAAGAATTCATTGGCCGATTCCTCTGGTACAAGCTTGCCGAAGAAACTGCGGCTCAATGCCTGAATACCGCCCTGCGCGGTGCCCACCAGGAATGCGAGCAGGAAGAAACCAATGAGCAGAGGCGTTTGCCCCAGGCGCCGCAAAGGCTCCAGGCCAAGGGCCACGAAGCACACCACTACGTATGTCCCAATGCCAAAGAGAATCATATTGCGCACGCCATACTTGGCGGAGAACTTCCCGTACAGTATGGCGAAGGGAAAGGCGACAAGCTGGACCACCAGCAAAATGACGATGAGGGCGTTGCTGTCAAGCCCCATGTTGGTTCCGAAAATGGTGGCCATGTGAATGATGGTGCCTACGCCGTCAATGTAAAAGAAATAGGCCAGCAAAAAATAGACCACGGGACGGATTTTCAGTATCTGCGCCCCTACGGTGCGGATGCGTTGCAGGCTCTGCGCAATGACGTGCCCCTGCTGCTCCGTATAGTGGATCTGATGCACGTGACGCCACATGGGAATGGTGAAAACCAGCCACCAAATAGCGGTCAGCAGGAAGCTGAGCTGGCAAGCCATGGCGGAGGATAAGCCGAAGTTTTCACCCAGCATAATCAGCGCCATGGACAGAATCAGGGGAATGGTGCTTCCGCCAATGTACCCCAAACCGTAGCCGTAGGTGGAAACCTTATCCATGCGCGCGTCGGTGGTTACGTCCGGCAAGAACCCATCATAAAAGACGCAGGAGGCGTTAAAACCGATGCTGCCGAGCACATACAGCACCAGCATCAGCTGCCAATCCATGGTAAAGGCCAGCGCGGCGGTGGCTGCAACGCCCAGCAATACAAAGACCGAAAAAAGCTTTTTCTTGTAGCCTTTGTAGTCGCCCAGCGTTCCGAAGAAGGGAGCGCACAGCGCACAGATCAGCGTGGCGATGCTGGTGGCATACCCCCAACGCGGACCGGCTTCCGGGATTCCCGCAGTAAGCGTGGTATAGAAGTTTGGCAGGATGATCGCCGCGATGATGGTCGCAAAGGCAGAATTAGCCCAGTCATACATAATCCAGCCGCGCTCCGCACGAGTAAACTGCTTGAGCATGAAAAAGGTCACGACCTTTCAAAATAATCGGAACGAATTAAAGCACCATGACAAGCGTGCCCCCGGCGATGAGCGCGACGCCAAGCAAGGTTTTCCAGTCCAACGCCTCGTGAAGAAACAGCGCGGCAAGCACGACCGTGAATACCACGCTGAGCTTATCAATGGGCGCGACCTTACTGGCAGGGGCAATCTGCAACGCATGGTAGTAGAATAGCCAACTCAATCCGGTGGCTATGCCGGAAAGCACCAGAAAAAGAAGATTGTTCCCCTGGGTAAGACGGTGAAGATCCTGCTGCTGTCCGCTGACGAATACCATACCCCAGGCCAGCGCAAGCACCACGATTGTGCGCACGGCCGTGGCCAGATTGGAACCAATGTCCCGTATACCCACTTTGGCCAAAATGGATGTGGCGCTGGCAAACAACGCCGATAAAAACGCATAAACAACCCACATGGCATTTGCCTCTTTCCTTTGCCCATGGACCTACGCCATACGGCGAAAAAGGGAAACAGGCGGGAGCACCCAGGGAAAGGCAATCTCCCGCCTGTATCCTGTTAGCTCAGCTCCTGATGGAAAGCGCTGAGGAAATCTACAATGGGCAAATGCTGCGGACAGGCGTTTTCACACTTGCGGCACTTGACGCAGTGCTCGACGCCGCCGCCCTCCGCCACTACCTTGGCATAACCTTCCTGAAAGGAGGCGCCCTCCTGCAGGGCGGCGCGGTCCACGCCTTGGAAAATCTTGGGAATTTGTACCCCCATGGGGCAGGGCTGGCAGTAGGCGCAACCGGTGCAACGGGTGCGCAGGCAGCTGTCATAGGTCGCCTTGACCCGGGCGTAGAGCTCCGCTTCCTGCGCGGAAAGAGGTTCTTCCACCGCATTGGCAAAGATGCGCAGATTATCCTCCACCTGTGCCATAGTGCTCATGCCGCTGAGAATGGTGATGACCTGCGGCATGGTGTACAGGTAGCGGAAGGCCCAGCTGACTGGGCTGCGGTGGGTGGGAAAGGCGTCGTATACCTTGCGTACGGCTTCCGGCGGCTGTGCCAGCAGGCCGCCCCGCAGAGGTTCCATAACCACCACGCCAATGCCGCGCTTGCCGGCCTCCTCAATGCCCTTGAGGGTCGCCTGGTTCTCGCCATCTAGGATGTTCATCTGCACCTGGCACATCGCCCAGGGATAATCGTCCAGGATGTCCATGAACGCGGCATAGTCGTCATGGAAAGAGAAGGAAGGGAAACGGATCTTCCCCTGACGGACAGCCTCGTCCAGGAAGGTACGGTAATCCAACTTGCGCAGGGCTTCGATGCGCTCCTTGTTCAGGGCATGCAGCAGATAGAAATCCACGTGGTCTACCTGGAGCTTCGCCAGCTGTTCATCCAGGAGAGCCATCATGTCCTCGCGTTTTTCCACTTTCCATACCGGCAGCTTGGTAGCCAAAAGCACTTTTTCCCGGTAACCATCTTTCAAAGCTTTGGCCACCAGATGTTCACTGGCGCCGCCATGATACGGGTAGGCAGTGTCAATGTAGGTTACGCCGTTGTCAATGGCGTGACGAATCATGGCGATCGCTTCGGTCTCGTCAATGCTGGTAGCGTCGTCGGGGTTGGTCAACGGCAGGCGCATACAGCCAAACCCCAATGCAGAGGAAAGCGCGCCGGACTTGGGAAAATGCTTGTATAACATAGAGAAGCACCTCGATATGGTAAGATTGTTTATAGGTAGGGTATCATGTCGCTCAGCCGGCCAAATACCGCCGAAGGACGTATGTCTGAGGCATCCAGCATTTCCTGAGTGGTTTCACCGGAAAGTACCAGGATGCTGGTCATACCAAAATGGACGCCGGTGGCCACGTCCGTGTACAAGCGGTCGCCCACCATGGCAAGGTTTTCCTTGGGAAGGCCCGTAACCTGCAGCGCCTCATCTACAATGCCGCGGTACGGCTTTCCCAGAATGACGTCCGGCCGCCGGCCGGCGCTGGCCTCAATGAAGGCGATGATCGCGCCGATGTCCGGCGCAAAGCCGGTTTCCGTTGGACAGTTGAAGTCGGGATGCGTGGCGACATAGGGGAGTCCCGCGCGCACCAGATCGCATACGCGGGTCATTTTCGCGTAATCCAGGGTCGTATCGTACCCGATGAGCACGTAGTCGGGGCTGGTTTCGCTGATGTGCAATCCCATGTCTCGCAACTCGTCCTTGAGCATGTCGTTGCCCAGTACCCAGGCGCTTTTGCCAGGAAAATGCTTCAGGCAATAGTGCGCTGCGGCATGGCCGGAGGTAATGACATGCCGGTAGGCTTCTTTTACGCCCATGCGTGTCAGCTTGTCATAGTACACGCGGGCCGACTTGGAGGAGTTGTTGGTCAAGAAACGCGCCGTTCTACCGGTGGCCTCCAGGGCGTTGAGAAAATCCAACGAACCGTCTAGCAATCGATCTCCCAGGTAGAAGGTACCGTCCATATCCAACAAAAAACACCGGACCGGCGCCAGCAACGCCCGCTTTTGCTGCGGGGAAAGGTTCATTGCGTCACCTCCGTTTTTTCCAAAATTTTTCACTCTATTCTAACAGATTATATTATCCATGTAAAGGGCAGGAATGGAAGAAAACACAGAAAGCCGGCAGTTGAAGAGCGCAGAAGAAAGACGGCCTTTGCTCTGATGAATCACCTGCAAAAAACCAGAAAAAGCACGAAATACCATGGCTTTCAGCATCCTTCGACACTTGACACGGAAAAGATGGAAGGTATAATAGTAGCTGTCACAAAAGAACATCACATTCCGGCAGAATGGAAGCATGGGAGGAGTCAGCAGTGCAGGATATTCAGGTAACGTTGGCCCAGAACCTGAAGGACAAGCCTCAGGACGAAAGCAAGCTGGGCTTCGGCAAGATTTTTACGGATCATATGTTCCTGATGAACTATGAAAAGGGGAAGGGCTGGATCAATCCCCGCGTGGTTCCTTACGGGGACTTTTCCATTGATCCGGCGGCAATGGTGCTGCACTATGGTCAGGCTATTTTTGAAGGAACAAAATGCTATCGCCGTGCGGACGGCGGACTACAGCTGTTCCGGCCCATGGAGAACTTCAAGCGCATGTCGCGTAGCGCCGAGCGCCTGTGCATGCCTAAGCTGGATGAGGAACTCGCCTTTGCGGGGCTGAAAAAACTCCTGGAGATTGAAGGGGACTGGGTTCCCCATCAGGAGGGAACCAGCTTGTATATCCGTCCGACGATGATTGCCCTGGACGCGCAGCTGGGCGTTCACGCGGCGCATTCGTATCTGTTCTACATCATCCTATCTCCCGTAGGCGCCTATTATGCCGAGGGACTCAAGCCCGTGGGTATCTATGTGGAGGATGAATACGTCCGCGCGGTGCGCGGGGGCGTGGGCTTTACCAAGTGCGCGGGCAACTATGCCGCCAGTATTCTGGCGGGCGAAATTGCCGCGCAGAAGGGATATGCTCAGGTGCTGTGGCTGGACGGCGTGGAACAGCGGTATGTGGAAGAAGTCGGTTCCATGAATATGATGTTCGCCTATGGCGACCGGATTGTTACCCCTGCTTTGAATGGTAGCATTCTTCCCGGCATTACCCGCAACAGCGTGCTGACCCTGGCCGGACAGTTGGGGTATCAGGTGGAAGAGAAACGTTTGGACATCACGGAAATCTTTGCGGACATTAAGAGCGGCAAGCTGACCGAAGCCTTTGGCACCGGTACGGCGGCAGTGATTTCACCGGTGGGCGAGCTGTGCTGGAAAGGGGAAAAGCTTACCGTCGGCGATGGACAGATCGGCAAGGTATCCCAGAAACTCTACGATACATTGACGGGCATTCAGTACGGCAAGCTGCCCGATGAGAACGACTGGATCGTGAAAATCTGAAAACATCGCCTCCGCTTGAGACGCGAGGCGGGCGGGGAGGCTTCATGCAACGGGAAAGCAATGTACAAACGCTGAATTGGGCGGATAAGACCATGAGCGTGCTGCGGCTGCAACAGCTGGAGGCGTGCGAAAAAAGACTGTCAGCCTATCGGAGCTTCGGATTGTTTTCCAACTGTGACGATGCGCATGTGGAGCAGCTCTGGGCCGCGTCCTATGAGGCGGGAGAGCAGAAGGGTCAAAGCGTACTGCACACGGTGGAGAGCTTGCAGCGTCGCGTGCTGGCGCAGCTTCCGCGGGAAGCTGCGCTGCTTTCAGTGCAGGAGCACATGCTGGTGGAACGCATGCTGCTTTTTGATGGAGAAGCGGAGCTGATGGATGTGGAGGAGGCTGCCGCGGCTGAGTCCTTGTTGGCTCGAATGTGGTGCTTCTTGCGTCAGGAAGAGGACCGGTTTATCCTCTGCCTGCCACAGGCACTGTTTGCTCCCTTGCGCCACGCGCTGGAGATGCCGGAGCATGAAAAGATACGGCAGTTGGTGTTTCGCTTTGACGCGACCATACGCGGCCTGCTTTATATCAGTGGATTTCTTCATTATGGTCAGCCCTTGCGTCATCTGCTGACGGATGTGCTGGGGGGCGACACGGCGGACACATATCTGGCCATGCGTTTTCTTCGGGCTTCCTATGACTATTTCTACGATGAGCAGGGAGCCATGGTGCTGCTCCATCCGGGCTTGGCAGAGCCGGAGCGGTTGATCCATGAGGTACGGCATAAGGAACTTGCTTTTGAAATGAATGAAACCATCCTGATCGGCGCGATCAATGGCGCTTTTCCGGAAGAGATCCCTTTGACACAAATGATGCAAGGCCTGCTGCGCGGCGCGGTGCGTCCTGAGATCACGCTGGAGGAAGCGGTGGAGGATCTTCGCATGCTGGCCAAGCAGGGCGTCTCCCTGGAAGAGATGAACGAGGTACTTTCCTCTTTGCTGCTGGTGGTCCCTACGTCCGCCATGCTGGAGGGCGTTCGGATGATTTATCAGCAGACGCCCCGCTGGGCGCTGATCAAATCGGCGGTGATGCACTGATGGCCTGCTATCAAACACATATTGATCCGGCGCTTTCCGGTCAGCGGTTGGACGCTGCGCTGCGCCGTACTTTCCCGGAGCTCCCGTCCTGGGCGCTTCGGGATGCTTTTATCCATCGGGATGTGAAGCTGGACGGAAAGCGCGTCAGGCCCGAGCTCCGGGTGCGGGGCGGGGAACTGGCGCAGGTGTACGTAATGGAACAAACGCCGGCGTTGGATGTGGTATATGAGGACGATCATATGCTGCTGATCAACAAACGGCCGGGCATTTCCGTCACCGAGGATGACGGAGGCGGTGCAACGCTTACGGATCTGGCAGCTCGGTATATCCGGCAACAGGGCGGCGTAACTACGCCGCAGCCGGTGCATCGCCTGGACAATCAGACCAGCGGATTGCTGCTGTTTGCCAAGACTCCGCAGGCGCAGGAGATTCTGGAGACCGCTTTCCGTGAACGCCTTCCCCAGAAGGAATACACCTGCCTGGTGCGGGGCATTCCAAAGCCACCTCAAGCCTTGTGCCGGGCCTACCTGACCAAGGATGCCGTTGCGGCTCGGGTGACCATCTGCGATCATGAGACGCCGGGTAGCAAACCCATTGCTACGGCCTATGAAACCCTGGAAGCCGGGCCGGTGAGCCGCCTACGGGTGGAACTGATTACCGGGCGCACCCATCAGATTCGCGCGCATATGGCCGCATTGGGACATCCGCTCCTGGGGGACGATGTTTACGGGGATCGCGCTTTCAACCGGGCCCAAAAGGCGAGGCGGCTAATGCTCTGCGCTACCCGCCTGACGCTGAAGACAGGTGGCCGTCTGCCGGAGGTGGAAGGCCGGACCTTCACCATTCCCTGCCCCTTCTGAAACGCTGCAATGGGAGTATGACCATGATACGATTGATCGCTACGGACATGGATGGAACGCTCTTGATTCATGGCACGAAGGGTATACCGGAGCCGAATCTGCTTGCCTTGCGGCAAGCCAGCGCACGCGGCGTTCATGTGGCGCTGTGCAGCGGCCGCATGCCGGAGGATATGAGTTTTTTTGCTTCGGATGCCGGGGTGAACGCGCATATCCTGGCGCTGAATGGAAGTTACTGCCTGGATGTCCCGCACGGTTGCTGCGTCAGCAGCCGCACCATGCGCAAGGAGGACGTGGAGGCCCTTTGCCAGACATTCAACCGTTTTTCTGGATTGCATTTTGAATTGTTCAGCGGAAATGACCTGGTCATCAACGCCGTGCCCAGCGAGGACTGGGAAATCAATGTGGGAACCAATCTGCGCCGCCCCGGCGGACATACGCATATCTACAGCAGCCTTGCGGAGGGCTTGACGAAGATCGCATCGCGTGGCGTCCATAAAATGGTGGTGGTGGACGAAGCCATGAGCGGCGTGCTGGAAACGATTCGCGGGGAAATCGCCCGCAGCATGCCTGGGGTGGAGGTCAGCAGCAGCTGGTGCAATAACCTGGAAATCATGGCCTGTGGCGTGAATAAAGGAGCCGCCGTCGCAGCCTTGGCGAAGCGCTTGGGCCTGTCCATGGACCAGGTGATGACGCTGGGGGATCATGAGAATGATATTCCCATGCTGGCCTGTGCCGGCGTGGGGGTCGCCATGGAAAACGCCACGCCCGGCGCGAAGGCCGCAGCGAAATACCGCACGCTGGCCAATGACCGCTTTGGGGTGGCGGAAGCGGTGCGACGTTTTGTATTGGATAAGGAGGACGCATGAACGGCTTTTTGCGCGCGGCCAACAATGCGCTGAACCATGGAATCCGCTGGCTGTTGATGGGACTGATCCGTCTGGCGTTCCGCCCGAAAATATCCTATGCCACGGCGCGGGCGCGGGAGGAAGCGTTCCGTATGCCGATGATTATGGTCAGCAACCACGTGCGCGGCATGGATGGCGCGGCGCTGTGTACGCTGTTTCCCGGCAGGATGATCCATGGCGTGAGCGCCAGGGAATTTATGGAAAAACCGGCCCTTGGCTGGCTGTTGCGCCGCCTGGGTTGCATTTCCGTGGACCGGGACCATGTGACGGTGGATTGGCTGCGCCAATGCAAGCGAATCCTGGTGAAAGACCGGGAGCATGTTTATATTTGCCCGGAAGGAAAGTGCAATTTTCAAAAGCAGATGCAGCCCTTCAAGCCGGGCGCAGTGACGCTGGCCTACATGGCGCACGCGCCGCTGCTACCGGTGTATCATAATGGGGAATACCATTACTTTTTTGGCAAACGGTTCCGTTGCATCGTAGGCGAACCGTTTATCCTGGATACGGATGAGGGCGTTCTGGACGCGGCAGGTATCGCTCGGGAGACCAAACGGCTGGAGCGGGAGATGTTCCGCTTGCGCGACCAACTGGAAGCCGGGCGGTGAAACCTGGCACTTATCCATTGTTGCCGGGAAGCAGAACGGCAGGCTCGTAGCCGCCGCTGCCCTCGCTGTTGGAAAGGGAGAAGCCGTTGCTGTCAAAGGAAAGCCCGCGCACGGTCACACGGCCGGTATCTTCCTCCGTAAGCCACAGCTCATAGGGCGGATCATTCCAGTACAGGTTGCAGAAGGCGTTGTATTCGCGCACGGTCCAGGTTCCCTGTGTGACGGAAGCCTGATAGGTGCCATCGGCGAAGAATGTGATGGGATCGTCGATCATGTTGCCGCCCGCGGTAATGGCCCATGTGCCGATCAGGCGATCACGAACGGACTGGGAAGCTTCCTGGGCGTAGAGAGGTTCCAGATCCCGCAGAGGGACAAATCCCCATACGATGGCGCCGCCATCCACAAACTGGCCGTCGCGGACCTCCGCGCCGACATAGGCATAGGATTCGCCGTACAGTGCCATGCAGTTGAACAGCGTGCCAGCAGGTACATCAAACTGCGGATACTGGGATACATCCGGGTCGTCGGTCAGGTAGGTATCGCAGACGGCGCGCAGGCTTACGTTCAGCAACTCGTCATAGGGCCGCCAGGAGGTGCTGTCTTCCGCCCAGGCGGTATCGGCGTCCGGTTCCAGCACGGTGCCGCGGATGTAGCCGATACGCTGGGTGCGCTGGCTGACCGCATAGCGGATGCACGCATAGGCCTCTCCGGTGAAGTCGTCATAAAATGTGCGCAGAAGCCATAATTCGCCGTTCAACCCCACGGCTGCTTTGCCGTCCGCGGCACGCCACGCGTTTTCGCCATAGGGGGCGGAATAAACGGCCTCCGTGCCCTGGCCCACCTGCGCATAGCGTCCGATGGAAGGCACATCCCCGTCTGAGCGCGGGAAAAGACTGCTGCCGTCCTTCAGGGCGCCCTGAAGCACGTTCATCCGGCGGATCTCTGAAATGCTGCGGGGGAATAGGGAAATATTGAAATCCCCCAGGTGCTGCGTGGAGTACCATACAACGCTCTCTGCGCCTTGGACGGCTTCGTAGCGGTAAATATCCTGACCTTCCTCATTCCAGCAACCGGTCAAGGTCAGATCGCCTACCTGCGCTTTTTCCAGCAGGTATCCTTCCGCGTTTAAGGTGAAGGTGTAGCTTTCCGCAGGCCCATAAGAGAGGACAAAGCCGTTTCCTGCCGCATCCAGGGTGACACGCTCTGCTTGGTCATCAGGCTGATACACCGCCTTGGTATAGGTGCGGAGCGTGCCATCCACCAGGCACATGAGCACGTTATGGTAGCGCGAGCCCAGGATCGCGACGGTTCCAGACGTCTGCGCCTTGGTGCTGTTGTAGCTATCCCAGGTGTTGCCGGCGCTGGAAACGGCGTCGTACAGTTCGCTGGACAGCCCCCACTGGTTGGCCGATGCGCAGACCCAGGGCAGAAGCATGAGAAGCGTTAAACTGAGCATCAGGGCAAGTATGCTTTTTCTCATTATGAACTACCTCTTTCATTGTAGGCTGCGCCGGAAGGCGTCTTTTTTTCATTATAGCATAATCCAGGAGCGTCTGAACGGCTGAATTGTAACAAAGCGCCCCCTCCCATAGAAAGAAGGGGCGCGGACCGTCGAAAAAGGCATGTTTTTTTCATATACAAGAACACTGAAACTTCAAGCTTCCTAACTTGCAATTATTTCATAGCGTATGGGGCCGAAGGTTTCCAAAGGGCGATCGGAAAGCCCTTTGGTCGCGCCCGCAGGCGCGAAACCCCTGCGTTTGCAAGTATGCAATGAAAACTCGTAAGAATTTCGAAATCAAATACTTTGTCTGCGCGCTGGGTTTTTCTTAGAAAAGCTAAGCTGCTTTGCGATCGCTGTTTTACATGTATGAAAAACAGCACTTTGGCGGGTCGTTGATTTTGTTTGCAGCATCCATTCCTTACAACTTTGGACGGCCTCTGGTTGGCCGGATCGATCACAGGCCGGACGGTTACAGCGCGGCTTTGGCGGAAATGCGAGCGCGAAGATGACGCATTCTGTGGTAATACCCCCAGATCAACAGGATGGCAGCGCCAATCCAGGCGGAGATCTCCGCAATATAAACGCCCCATTCGCCGACCAACAATGGCAGCAGCAGCGCGCAGCCAATGCGCATGGCCAGCTCCACCATGCCGGAAACCATGGGGATCATGGTGTCGCCAAGCCCTTGCAGGGTGGAACGGTAAACAAAGAGCAGGTAGAGCATGAACAGTCCCAGGCTCATGACGCTCAGGTAACGGTATCCCACCGTGAGTACCTGATCCACCAGCTCCGGCTGATCGTTAATGAACAACGACAGCAACTGCTTGCCCCACAGAAGCATGCACGCTGCCACAAACAGCGCCATGCCCACGGCGATCTGGGAAGCGCGGCGCAGGCCAAGCTGTACCCGGTCCAAACGGCCGGCGCCCAGATTTTGCCCGGCGAAAGTGCCCATAGCGCTGCCAAGGGAGGAACCGGCCAGCTCGATCAACCCGGTGAGCCGTGTGGCGGCGTTGAAGCCGGCCATGAAAATAAAGCCGAAGCTGTTTACCACGCCTTGCAGCACCAGTCCGCCAATGGCAATGATACCGTTCTGAAAGGATACCGGGAGCCCCAGGCGTAACAGGCTGCGCATGGTTTTTGCATCGGGCCGCAGGTCGGCACGGGAAAGACGTAGAAAAGGAATCTTTCTTAGCGCAGCCAGGCAGATCAGACAGGAGACTCCCTGGGAAATCACCGTGGCAATGGCCACGCCCGCTACGCCCCAGCGGAAGGTCGCCACGAAAAGAATATCCAGCACGATGTTGCATATGGCTGCCGCTGTCATGGCGTATAGGGGCGTTCGGCTGTCACCTAGGGAACGCAGGATGCCCGATAGCAGGTTAAAGCCCATCACCAGCGTAATGCCGCTGAAGATGATGCGCAGGTATTGGCAGGTGAGGTCAATGGTATTTTCAGGAGAACGGAGCAACACCAGCGTGGGATAGAGCAGAGATTGGGAGAGCACGGTGAGCAATGCCACCACGCCGGCAGCCAGCAAGATGCTTTGTCCCACGGCGCAGCGCAGGCCGTCATAATCTTCTGCACCGAAGCATTGGGCAACCTGGATAGAAAAGCCCTGGGCCAGACCCATGGCCAGACCCAGCACCAGCCAGTCCAGCCACCCGGCGGAGGAGACGGCAGCCAGCGCCGTCACCCCCTCCACCTGGCCGATGACCAGGGTGTCCACCAGACTGTAAAGCTGCTGAAACAGATTTCCCGCAATGATGGGCAGGCAAAAGGTCAAAATAAGCCGCGTAGGATTGCCTCGGGTCATGTCTTTGGTGCGGGCAGGCATGGTAACGGACGCTCCTTTGCAACAAAAATAAAGGAATTGGCATGGTATATTCGCGTCCCGAAATAGGATTCCTGCGGTGTAAATTACAAAATTTCACAGGGAGAAAGAATGTCAGCCGCTGTCCAGCCATTGCCTGCGCAGCTGGCTTTTCAGGCGCATCTCCGTCCGGGATACCTGCACCTGCGTCATACCCAGGGCGCGGGCGGTTTCTGCCTGGGTCAATCCTTGACGCCAGCGCAGGTACAACAGCTTGCGCTCACGCATGGGAAGACGCTCCAGCAGGTCCCGCAGGAGCAGCTTATTGAGCCAGTTTTCCCCTTGCGGATCAGGGATCAATTCGGCTACCGAATGCGTGCTTCCGTTCAAAGGTGCGTCCAGTGGCACGGTGGCGATTTCCTCCATGGCCAGGGTCAGTTCGGCCGGCTCCATGCGCAGGGCCTGCGCCAGCTCGGTGACGGTAGGTTCCCGGCCGTTTTCCTGGCGCAGCAGGGCTTCCGCCCGACGCACCCGGGCACGAAGCTCGCGGTCCTGCCGAGGAATATGGCAGGGCGCGTTGACGCGGGTCAGCGCCCGCATTTCCCCCAGGATCACCGGAACGGCATAGGTGGAGAATTTCACTCCCATGGTGGGATCGAAGCGGTTCAATGCCTTCATCAATCCGACGCAGCCCTGCTGGTACAGCTCCTCCCGTTCGCGGTTCAGCGGCGCAAAGCGGCGGCAGAGCATCCGGACCAGGGGCAGATGATCCTCCGCCGTTTCCGCGTAGCGGCGATCCTCGGGGGAAATGGTATCCTTTGTGAAGTCCGGGGTCACGCCCGAACCCCGGCGGCGATTCGTTTGCGCATGCGCACCAGGGTACCTTCGCCGGGATGAGAGACGACCTCCAAATCATCCATGAAAGTCTGCATCACCGAAAAGCCCATACCGCTGCGCTCCTGTTCGGGCTGGGTGGTGTAAAAGGGTTCCATGGCCTGGGCCACATCGGGAATGCCACGTCCATGGTCTTCGATTTCCACGGTCATCTCTCCACGCTCGTCATAGCTGACCCGCAGGGTAATATCGCCGCGCCGCCACTCATACCCGTGGACAATGGCGTTGGTCACCGCTTCGGAAACCGCGGTTTTCAGGTCGGCAATTTCGCTGAGGGTGGGGCTAAGCTGCACAGCGAAGGCGGCTACCGCTACGCGGGCGAAAGACTCGTTTTCCGCCAGGGAAGGAAAGGTAAGCTCCATACGGTTACGTGTCATCAAGCATTCCTCCTTATGCCCGGTCCAGCTCCGGAATGATGCGGTCCATCCCGGACATATGGAAAATCCGGGCGATGTGGGGATTCATATGACATACGGCCATCTTGCCGCCCCGATCCCGAAGGATACGGTAGCGGCCCAGAATAACGCCGATGCCCGATGAATCCATGAAGGTGAGTTTATCAAAGTCCAGCACCAGATACCGGACGGAAGGGTCCGCCAGCATTTCATCCAGCTGGCGGCGGATGCTTTGGGCACAGTAATGGTCCAGTTCCCCATCCAGGGCGACCACCAGCGCATCCTGCTTGCAATAGGAACGCAGCATGCTTTACCTCCTGTTTCCAGTAATGCGTAGGAAGTTCTTCCGTACACATGTCATATCCTGCCTCGAAAAAGGTCGAGTTATGCGCTGTGAAAAGAACCGTGCGACAAAAAAATCCTTCCGCTTGCGGCGGAAGGAGAAAAAGAATGGGTTTATGAAAGGAACCTATCGAAAACGGAAGGTCACGCGCTCTTGAGCTTCATCAGCACAACCCCGGCGCACATCAGTACCAATCCCACGATTTTATGCCAGGTGAAAGGCGTGGGGTTGGTGCCCAGCCAGCCCAGGCTATCGATCAACGCCGCCACGCCCAGCTGCGCAATCAGGATGGTGGAGACTGCCAGCAAGGGATTGAGCATCCCCATACCCAGCATCACCGTTACGGTGATCACCGGCGCCAGCAGCCCGCCCAGCCATGCATACCATGGCGCTTGAGGCAGCAGGGCCAGATTGCCTTTGCCGAAAACGAGCATAATGACCAGAGCCAGGACAAGGCCGGTCCCTTGCACAAAAACATTGGTTTCCAATACGCCTACCTTGTCTCCCAGGCGGGTATTCATAACGCCCTGGAAGCTCATTGCGGCGCCTGCAATCAATGAAAAGAGAAATCCCAGCATGTTTTCCCTCCCTTCGGGAAAAGCATACCCGGGCTGTGGGGCGCCTATGCATGTGAGATAGCTGCAAATCAAGGGCAAATGAGAGCGCAGGGCCGCGTTAGGGCGCGTCAAAAAGGGATGCAGGACGCTTAAACTGATTTAGGGTCCTTTGACGGCGGTTCGATCACCTGGCAATCCGTCAGCGGAAATCTGCGCCTAAAAGTTATTCTTAGCTTAGAAAGCGCGCATAGAATGCCTGTACAATGCCGACTTTCGACTGGAAGGGTGCCGGATGACTTTTTGATTGCATGCCATTTCCTGTGAAATTTCGGCGCAGCCTTGTCATTTCATGAAGGCATATGCTATAATAAGCCCAACTGAAAGGCGCGGGCCTTCAGTTCAATTTCTTCTTTTCGTTTTGCTGCCGCATGTCAATGGCTGCCCTGATGAAATGGGCCTTGCGGATGATTTTTATGCAGGCGATGGTGCAAAGAAGAAAGGGTGTCCTGTGTAGGCAAGCAGCATGCAAACAAGAAATGATCACGTTGTGATGGAATCTGCACTGGCTTGGTTATGCTAGCGGCTGCAGGGACGTATAAGCGAATTAACGGAACGGAGGCGAGTGCTTTCCATTGATAGCGCTGTACGAATACCATGCGATCGCATTTTTTACAGCAAATGCACTTGCGATGAGCCAAATGCAGACGGCGTTTCCAATAGCTTGTATGCAAAGAACGTTGAATGCAATTGAATTACGTAAAACACAAATAGAAAGGCATTTCCCATGGCTGAAGTTTGACATGCAGAGGTGCCATGCATGCCTAGGAAAAGTTAAGGCAAGCGGACATATCCCGTATGGGTTTTACCGTTTTACGGACCCACATTCAGTAGTACGAACCAAGACGCCGGCCATCTCCGCAACATGAAAAGGGACTGGAGGTGGTCAACTGGTGTGTCAATGCTGATCTGAAAAGCGGCATCAGAAAAGCGGCCATCTGGCTATGCCTCTTGAAGCGGTGTAAAAGTTCATGCTGCTCTTCAATGATGCTGTACTGCAACCATACCAAAGCAGAGTAAGACGTTGGATGCATGGAAAGGAAGAAGACTGATTGATACAGGAACTGGTTAAGCCGGAGCAAGGACAGATCAGGCGCACCGGAAATCAAGTGGCAACCGATCAACGGGCTCTGGCGAATGAACCAGAATACGGAAGCGCAGAAGGCGGAGAAATATGATTCAGAAATATCAAAAGACGCTCAACCGTTTGAACGTCCTTTCGGACGGTGTGCTGATACTGCTATGTTATCTATTTTCTGCCTGGCTATGGTTGGATGTGATCCGGCAAACGGAAGACAACCTGGCTGCCTTGGACAGGATAACAGGAAAAGGACTGTTCATTGCAATTGTATATGCAGCGTGGACGGTAGCGTTGCTTTCGGCTTTCAGGATCTATCGTACAAGCCGTGTACACGGAACAGGACGGGTGTACCGGAGGATACTGGCGGGCAATGGGATCGCACTGGTGACGGCAGCCTCGGCGCTGTACCTGTTTCGTCTGGAGGATTTCTCGCGCGGCGTGCTGGCGGTATATTTTGCAACCAGTAGCGCAGCGCTAATAGGTAAGCGTTTTTTTGTGCGGCTGCTGCTCCGGAAGATCCGTGCGCGCGGTTATAATCTGAAGCACATCCTGGTGGTAGGCGGGGGAGACTTAGCCAAGCGATATAAGGAAAATGTGGACGCCAGGCCGGATCTTGGTATTCATGTGGAGCAGATGCTTACGCCCGACAAGGACATGCTTGCGCAATTGGAAGGCGCTCTCTACGGAACCGGAATTGATGAAGTGATTATGGCACTGGAGCCAACGGAGCTTTTTGTCACAACAGATATAATTCGCGTATGTGAGAAGTGCGGTACAAAAATCAGCGTTGTACCATTTTATAACGATGTGATTCCGACACGCCCTACCATTGATACCATAGGCAATCTGAAGCTGATCCAGTTGCGTACAACGCCGCTGGATGAACCCCTAAATGCTTTTATCAAGCGTTCTTTTGATGTTGTTGCCAGCGCATTGCTTCTGATAGTTGCCAGCCCCTTGCTCCTGGCGGTGGCAATTGCCATCAAGATGACGAGTCCGGGTCCTGTGCTATTCAAACAGCAGCGGATTGGATTAAACAAAAAACCATTCGTTATGTATAAGTTCCGCAGTATGCATGTGAACAATGCGCAGGATACTGCATGGTCGACCCAGACGGACGCACGGCGCACCAAGCTCGGGGCTTTTTTGCGTAAGACGAGCATTGACGAACTGCCTCAGCTGTGGAATACGCTTCGCGGCGATATGAGCCTTGTAGGGCCGCGCCCGGAAATTCCTTATTTTGTCGAGCGTTTTCGCGAGACAGTTCCTCTGTATATGGTAAAGTACCAGGTTCGGCCCGGTATGACCGGCTGGGCACAAATCCACGGCTTGCGCGGTGATACCAGCATTCCCGCACGGGTGGAGCATGACCTGTGGTACATTGAAAACTGGAGCTTTTTACTGGACCTGCAAATTCTGGCCAGAACGCTTCTGGGCGGCATGATCAATCAGGAACAGATCGGCGGATCAGGACGCGCCGCCCTGTAACGCGCGAGGAAGGATGAGACGAGGGCATGATCAAAACGGCTCAGGTAATCGGCAAACTGGCGGCTGCGGGTGTAGAGAACGTGGTAAACAATTACTGCCGCTTTTCAGATCCTGCTGCCGTCAGCTTTGACTTGTTTGTGGATACTACCTCCGAGCATTCACCGCCCGAGGACATGGTTCAGCGAGGTATCGCCTATCATTATGTTCCTTCCAGCGCGCATCCCCTGGCGCGAGTGATTGCCCTTGTGCGCTTGTTTCGTAGCGGAGGGTACCAGGTGGTGCATGCGCACCTGAATACGCTGAATGTGCTTACGCTGTTTGCCGCCTGGCTGGCTGGCGTTCCGGTGCGCGTGAGCCATAATCACAGTACGGCGGATCGGGGAGAGGGTTTTCGGGCGTTCATCAAGTTATTGCTTCGTCCTACCGCAACCTGGTTTGCTACGGCGTACATGGCCTGCGGGGAAAAAGCTGCCCGTTGGCTCTTCGGAAACAGGCGGGTTGATGCGGGCCGTGTGACCATTTTGCCCAATGCCATTGATGTATGCAAATTTCGCTATGATCCGTTGCAGCGCGAACAGATCCGTCAGGAACTGGGCTTGCAGGGAAAGCAGGTGATAGGACACATCGGACGCTTCATGCCGCAGAAGAACCATGGGTTTTTGTTGAAGTGTTTTGCGCAGTGCCATGCGTCCCACCCCCAGACGCATTTGCTGCTGGCGGGAGGCGGCGAAGGGATTCGCAGTGCTCGAGAGCAGGCGGAAAGGCTGGGAGTCAGCGATGCTGTTTGCTTTGCGGGCGTGCGGAATGATCCGTGGCGGTTGTATAGCGTCATGGACGTCTTTATGCTGCCCAGCCTCTATGAAGGTGTTCCCGTGGTATGCGTTGAGGCGCAGGCAAATGGACTGCCTTGCCTTGTGTCAGACCATGTATCGATGGAGGCGGCGGTGGGAGGGGATGTTACGTTTCTGCCCTTGGACCCCTCGGCATGGATACAGGCACTGGACGCGGTGCTTGCACATGCCGACGGGGAAAAACGCGCCAACGCTTATGCCAGCGTGACCCAAAGCGGTTTTGATATACGCGACACGGCGCGCCGCCTGCTGAAATACTATACCGCGATGCTGGAAAGTGTGCGGAACAAGCCCTGCAGGAGGATACGGCCATGAAACAACCGTTGATTTCTGTGGTTGTTCCGCTCTATGGCGTGGCGGATACCATGGGACCTTGCGTGGATGGCATCCTGGCGCAAACCTATCCGCATTTGGAAGTGCTGCTGGTGGATGACGGCTCCCCCGATGCCTGCGGAGCCATAGCGGATGCTTATGCGCAAGCGGACCGGCGTGTCCGCGTGATCCACCAGCCTAACAGAGGGCTGGCTGCTGCCCGCAACACAGGCACTGCTGCTGCCCAGGGCGAGCTTATTACCTATGTGGATGGGGATGATCTGATTGCTCCTGAATGCGTGCAAACGCTGTGGTCTCTGATGGAGCGTCAGGGAGCGGATATTGCGGTGTGCCCCATGCGCCGCTTTCGTCCGCCGGAAACGCCATTCCGTTCCAACGGCCGTGATGGTCAGGAGGCGGTATTTTCCGGCCGGGAGGCGTTGGAACATATGTTGTATCAACGTCTCTTTGATACCAGTGCGTGCGGGAAGCTTTACCGAACGGCGGATGCGCAAGCTTGTCCGTTTCCGGAAGGATGGCTTTTCGAGGACCTGGCCACAGTTTACCGTTTGCTATGGCGCGCGCGCACCGTGGCGTGGACCGGCCGCGTGCTTTACGGTTACCGCTTGCGTCCTGCCAGTATTATGATGGGCGAATTTGACCCCCGGCGGCTGGACGAACTGCGGGCAATGGAACAGCTCCGGGCCTTTGTGGAGGAGAACTGTCCGGAGTGCCAGACAGCTGCAGATTGCAGGCTGTTCAGCTGCTTATGCCAGGTGTATCTGGCGCTTCCTGCCACGCCCGTATGGCAGCAGGAGGCGCGCAAACTTTGGCATCGTATGCGCCGTCTCAGCTTCCGCGTGCTGACTACACCCCATGCCCGCATTAAGAATCGCTGCGCAGCCATACTGACGCTGCCA
The DNA here is from genome assembly GCA_944364075.1 of uncultured Clostridia bacterium. Lineage (GTDB taxonomy): Bacteria > Bacillota > Clostridia > Christensenellales > Aristaeellaceae > Egerieenecus. Next base: position 16,535 of record CALVVZ010000009.1, on the reverse strand, counting down.
GGCGAGAAGATTTTTCGCTGCGTTGCGCATTTGGCACGGAAAGAATCATGATAGAGGAGTGAGTGAATTTGTTTGCATGGCTGTGGCTTCGCGTCACCAACCTGGTGGAGGCCTTCCGCAAATATGGCAACCTGCTTCGGGAACTGGTGGTGCGCGATATCAAGGTGCGTTATCGCAAATCCATATTGGGCTTGGTTTGGACAGTGCTGAACCCGTTGCTGATGATGTGCGTTATTACGGTGGTTTTTTCAACCATTTTTAAGCAAAACATCCCTAATTTCCCAATTTACTATCTGAGCGGATCGTTGATCTTCTCTTTCAATAGCGAAGCAACCTCCAATGCGATGCATTCGATCCTCTCCAACTGTTCATTGATCAAAAAGGTTTATTTACCGAAGTATTTGTTTCCCATCGCATGTGTGCTTTCCAGCCTGGTCAACCTGGCTTTCTCGCTGATTGCCATGGTGATTGTGATGATTCTTACACAGGCTCCGTTCTATCCCACGTTGCTGCTGCTCCCTATTCCTATTTTTTACACGTTCATTTTTGCCGTAGGATTGGGTATGCTGCTGGCTGCCCTAACGGTTTTTTTCCGGGATATTGCACATTTCTACGGAGTATTTATCCTGGCTTGGACATACTTCACACCAATCTTTTATCCCGTGGAGATCTTGCCGCAAGCAGCTCTGACGCTGATGAAGTTCAACCCCATGTATCATTACGTCTCCTACATGCGCAATCTGATCTTGTATGGCCAGGTCCCGGGCGTGTTGGAAAATCTGGCCTGCATTGTCGTAAGCCTGATTATGCTTGCGATTGGACTGGCGGTATTTTACCGTAGGCAGGATCGCTTTGTGCTTTACATTTGAGGAGGTGCCGACATGAGCGTAAGCGTGCGGGTCGATCATGTTTCCATGATGTTCAATATGAGCAGTGAAAAGGTAGACAGCATCAAGGAATACCTGATTCGCGTGCTCAAGCATAAAATCTCTGTGCAGCCGTTCTGGGCGCTGCAGGATATATCCTTCGAATTGGAAAAGGGCGACGCGCTAGGCGTTGTGGGTTTGAACGGTTCGGGCAAAAGTACGTTGCTTAAGCTGATTAGCGGGATTTTGAAGCCGACTTCCGGTACGGTGGAAACCTATGGAAGCATTGCGCCGCTGATCGAGCTGGGCGCCGGCTTCGACCCGGAGCTGTCCGCCCGGGAAAATATATTCCTGAACGGTGCGGTGCTGGGCTATTCTCGCGAGTATATGGCGCAGCACTATGACGAGATCCTGAAGTTTGCCGAACTGGAGGACTTTGCCGATATTGCAATCAAGAATTTCTCCTCTGGTATGACGGCGCGTCTGGGGTTTGCTATTGCAACGATGAATGTCCCGGACATTCTGATTCTGGATGAAATCCTCTCCGTAGGTGACTACAAATTCCAGGAAAAGAGCTTTGCGCGTATGGAAACGCTGATTCATTCCGGCGCAACGATGCTGTTTGTTTCCCACTCCACGTCTCAGATTGAAAAACTCTGCACCAAAGCCCTATGGCTGGATAAAGGGCATGTGCGTATGTACGGCCCAGCCCAGGAAGTTTGCCAGGCTTACGAAGGCGCATGGGAATAAGGCTTGCCTTGTTACTGTGCAGAAAGGGGGATGCCTGTGAAAATTCTTTTCGTCATCAATCAGCTATATAAAGGCGGGGCAGAAACCAACCTTGTTAACCTGCTCAACGCCCTGTCCCCACAGGAACATCAGGTTGATCTGCTGGTCTATGACCAACTGGACCTTCCCGAGGCGGTGTCGTTGCTGCCTCGCGTGCCTGCCTATGTAAACTTGTGCAATGCAGCCGAAAATGAGCATGGCCGCGCTTTTTTGAAAAAGGCGCTTTCACGCATTGTGCGGGACGCCTCCGGTAAACAGCTTTACCGGGATGCATGCTATCGTTTTGTGCGTGGAAAGCATTACGATGTCGCCATCTCTTATGGTGAATGGATTTCCCCCGAATTTGTTGCCCGGCATGTATGCGCGGATCGTAAGATTGTATGGATCCACTCAGACATCGACAAGGCACAGTTCTTTAATGCGGAGATCATGTTCCGTTTCCATCATGAAATAAGTCTCTATCTGTTCCCTTCCCAGCGCTCCATGCAGGAAGCGCTTCTGCGCTATCCCATGCTGCAAGGCCGAGCGGCCGTAGTGCATAATTTGTGCGATGATGATGCCATACGCTTCCAGGCCGAGCAGCCTGCGCCGGAGGCAGATGCCTGGAAAAAACCGTTGTTGATTACGGTGGCCAATTTCCGCCGAGAGAAGAATCACCTGCGTCAGGTGGAGGCTATGGCGCTGCTGAAAAAGCGCGGCTTATCCTTTACATGGGTGAACATTGGTAGCGATACGGATACGGCGCTACTGGGACAGATTCGTGCGGCGGTCAAACGCCATGGATTGCAGGAAAACTTTCTGTGCTTGCCCGCAGAGGAGAACCCATATCGGCTGATGCGAGCTGCCGATGCGGTGTGCGTGCTGTCCGATTTTGAAAGCTGGTCCATGGTGATTTCCGAGGCTAAAGTGTTGGGCGTGCCGGTCATCGCTACGAAAACCTCCGGCGCTCTGGAACAGCTTGCTGACGGAGAAACCGGGATTTTATGTGATTTTTCGGCTCAGGCGATTGCTGCGTCTATTCAACGCTTTTTGTCCGACAAGCCGCTACAGGCACGTATACGCCGGAATTTGGAGGGATTTTCGACCCGCAGCATTGCCGTGCGGGAATTCGAAACAGAGCTTGCGGCATGCTGTGCCGGAAGGCGGCCCAGCTTACTGTATATCAGCGACAACATCAACTATGTGAGCGGCGTGCAGCGAGTGACAGCTACGCAGATTCATGCCTTGCGGAATGCCTTTGATATCACGGTGTTCAGCATGGAACCTCCGGACGAGCGCAGCAAGCGGCTGTTTTCAGGCATACCTATCATGGATCTGGAAACCTGCAACGGCATCAGCTGCCTTTCTTTGAAAATATGGAAAGTCCTTTTTGGCCGGGGATATACCTTGCGGCAACGCGCCATACGGCTGATGTTTGGCGTGTTGCGCAAGCTCGGCAAGGAAGAATGGGCCATGAAGCGCCTGGCGGGGGAAAGGACCCGGGAGTACTTTGAACGGTTTGACACCGTTTGTGTGCTCAGCGAAGGTTCCCAGCTGCGGCAACAAGTGTCTGAACTTCGCCATCCTCGGAAAATTCAATGGATTCATACGGACTACGCCCTGTGGAGCGATTGGTCAGACTGGACCCGGCAGATTACAGCCAACGATGGGGAGATGTATAAGCGCTTTGACCATGTGGTTTGTCTTACGGAGCTGAGCCGTCGCGGATTTGTGCAGAAGTATCCGCATTTGGCAGACAAAGTGCTGGTGATTCGCAATCTGCAGCCGGTGGCGGAAATCAGGGAAAAATCCGAGGCGCCCTTGGCTGTACCGGGATTTCAGCCGGATACAATCAATATTGTTTCGGTGTGCCGAATGGATCGCGAAAAGGCGGTGGAGCGGATCCTGTCGGTGGTGCAGCGCCTGAAAGCGGAAGGTCTGCGCTTTCACTGGTACTTTGCGGGTGACGGCGTGATGCTACACGAGTGGCAAACGCTTTGCCGAAAACTGAAGCTGGAAAGCCACGTTACTTTCCTGGGCAATTTGGAAAATCCCTATCCGCTCATGAAAGCCGCTAATTTATTTGCATTACTTTCCAAATATGAAGGATTACCCGTGACCATTGACGAAGCATTAATACTTGGGACGCCTGTGCTTGCTACCAAGGTAGGCGGGATTCCCGAGCAGGTACGTAGCGATCAGAATGGTTTGCTGGTGGAGAATGATGAGCAGGCTATTGAGCAGGCGCTATGTATGATACTCACGCAACCGGAACATTTGGTGCAATGGCGCGATAACCTGCGTGGAGCGCAAGTGGACAATTCCGCGCAGATTATTGGACAACTGGAGCGGCTGTTTGGCAAGGGGGATGAATAAAAGGAATGAAGACGTCTCTGCTCTTTGTTATCACTCAGCTATATCGGGGAGGTGCGGAAACGGCGCTTATCAACCTGTTATCCGCATTATCCTCTGAGCGATACGAGGCGGACCTGCTGGTGCTCAATATGCCAAATGCTACAAACGCGTTATTGGATCAAGTTCCTGCTTGGGTCCGCCTGTGTGATGCAGGCGCGGAAAATCAGCCAAAGCGACTGCAGTTGACCACACAGGAGTTTCTTCTGGGAGGAGAGGTCGCTCGTGCTTTTGTACGCGACAAGGTGTACGACTTCGCGTTCAGCTACGGTGAATGGTGCTCTCCTGACTGGGTTGGGAACTATGTGCAAGCCCGATGCAAATGTGTATGGATCCACACAGACATTACCGCTGCACCAAGTTTCCAACCCAGAACGTTCTTTGACACGTTCTATACCTATGCATGGTATATCTTTGTTTCCGAAGGAACACGCCAACGGGCCATGAAACGCTACCCATTTCTGTGTCACAAGAGTGTTGTCCTGCACAACTGTTTGGATCGGGAAGCGTTGGTGAGGCTGGCGCAACACACCACGGAAGTTCCGGCATTCCCAACGCATGGCGTTAAATTGATTACCGTGGCAAATGTACGGGCTGAAAAGGGTTACCAGCGCATGGTGGATACTGCCCGCCTTCTGGCACAGCAAGGGTTAGACTTTACGTGGTTATGTATTGGAAGTACGCCGGATGCTTCATTGCTCTCGTCACTTCGAAAGCAAATTGCGGCATATGGATTGGAAACAAGGTTTCAGCTTCTGGGGTTTCATGAAAATCCTTATCCTTATGTATGTCAGGCAGATGCGTTTATACTTCTGTCCGATTATGAGGCTTGGCCACTGGCGATGGCGGAAGCTATGCTCTTAGGGATTCCTCCCATTGCTACCGACAGCGCCGGCGCACGTGAGCATATTCGTCATGGTGAAAATGGCTTGCTCTGTGGCTTTGATCCTTCTGACGCTGCGCAGGCGATTCAAAGATTCTGCACGGATCAGGCATTGGCAGACCGCTTGCGCCTGGGTGTTGCCGGTTTCCAGGGCAGTCAATCCGCATTGCAGGAATTTGACGCTTTCATCAATCAACCCAATCACAGAAAGGGAGTAGAACAATGATCGAACGTCTTGATTTCGGAGAAGGGGCGGCGTATAGCTCCTTAGAGGCAGCTATTCATTTGTCGCGTTATGCATTGGCGCGTGGTTCCGTACGAGGAAAGCGTGTGCTTGATGCCGCTTGCGGTGAGGGCTATGGTGCGTCTCTTCTCAAAAAATGGGGAGCGCAGTCGGTTGAAGCGATTGACATTGATAAACAGGCGATTGAAAAAGCGACCAATCTTTTTGCTCAAAAGGATATTCATTTTCAATGTCATACTTGCGAAGAACTACCTTTTGAGGATGCTTCTTTTGATATGGTATGTTCGTTTGAAACTATAGAACATCTGGAACACCCCGAGGCATTCTTACGGGAAATCAAACGTGTCCTGAAAACCGGCGGCATCGTTATCATGTCCTGTCCGAATGATCCATATTATAAGCAGTTTGGAGCACCCGATAATCCATTTCATAAGAGACAATATACCTATTTTGACTTTAAAGAAATGGTTGAACCAATTCTTGGAACCAGTGTGCGATATTTCTTAGCCTTTGGCATAGGTGGATACATGACCATTCCCCTGGAACGCAGCACCTTACCTCCGGGAGATCATCAGCTTGCCCAGATACCAGAAAATATGTTGTCCCTTTTTGATCATCAAGTATCAGACCAAGCCTTGCAATTAGCAGGAGATCGCTATCTTAATCATTGGAACAGCAACTACTATGTAGCTGTATGGGGGCCGGCCAAAGGTATAGGTACAAATATGGTGGCATATCCCAGGGAGGGCCTTGTCCAGACAACAGAAGAAGATACTGAGACTTGGCTCCGGGAACAATATGATTTACCAGCTGCCGGACGTTTGGTAACGCGTGCAGAAGAATTAGGAGCGCAACTTCAGCAGCAAGCCGAACGTGCTTCAGCCCGTGAGCAGGAATTACAACAGCAGATGGAGCAACAGGCGCAGGTTGCGGCCCAGCATGAGCAGGAACTACAACAGCAGATGGAGCAACAGGCGCAGGTTGCAGCCCAGCATGAGCAGGAATTGCGGCAACAAATGGCTCAACAGGCGCAGGTTGCGGCCCAGCATGAGCAGGAACTACAACAGCAGATGGAGCAACAGGCGCAGGTTGCAGCCCAGCATGAGCAGGAATTGCGGCAACAAATGGCTCAACAGGCACAGGCTGCAGCGGAGCATGAGCAAGAGCTGCAACGACTAATGCAGCAAACCATTGATGCTTTACAAGGACAATTGGAGGACAGTCAGTCTTATTGCGGATATATCAAAGAACAGGCAGCACACGATGCACATATCGGTGGATTGGAGCGACAGCGAATATCCATGTTCTGGGAGCTTACTTGCAAAGAGAAGGAAGTACTTTCCGATTCGCTCTGGAAAACCCGTGCTGAATTGGAAAGAGTTAGTAATGAATATCAGGCTGTTTCAAATCAAATTAAGCAGGAACTTCAGCGTACTATCGAAGAGAAAACTCATTTGCAGCAAGAGCTATCTTTAATCAAGTCATCTCGCGGATTTAAGTTACTAAACATTGGTTTTCCGATCAAACGTCGCATTTGGAAACTATTCGGCAAGGATATCTGAGGAGGCAGAGGCATACCGTGGATATCAAGAAGGACTTTGAAAAAGGTTGGCATGTTGAATCACTTCCATACTTCACATCTAAGGAACATGCACTGATTGGCCTGGAAAGTACGGAACATCTCGTTTCTCTGGATAATATTGGCATTAATGGTGAGAATCTAACCTTTGCTGTTCTGTCCATGAATCGTTCCGATTACACTATACGGCTCATGAATTCTATCGCTCAACATATTCCTGGGTTTGCCGGGGAATTTCTGATTGGCGATAATGGTTCCGAACCGGAAGAATTGGAAAGATTATATTTGGCATGTAAGCAGGTTCCCTACCGTTGCCGCATTCTGGAATTTAAGAAAAACTATGGTGTGGGACCTGGGAGAAATCGGCTTTTTGCTGCAGCAGAAACATCTTGGCTTTTTTCAATTGATAATGACATTTACCTAGTAGGAAATCCGCTACCTAAAATTCAGAAAGACATTGCACAGTTGGGCTGTCATTTTATGAATGTGCCCTTGTTGAACCAGGAAGGACATGATTCCTTCTTATACGGAGGGCATTTATACATTGATAATATCAATCAACGTGTAAGCGCAGGCGGTGGCAGTGTGCTTATTCGTAAGAATGTGCCAATAAACGAGGAGCATGAACCCTTCCTGTGCACTTTTTTGTGCGGTGGCGCTAGTATTATCAAGAGAGATACTTTTCTGGCATGTGATGGCTATGAGAAAGACATGTTTGTAGGATTTGAAGATACAGAGCTTTCTGTTCGCTTGTTTCAGAAAGGCATGAAAATTGGTACATGTGGTATTGCATGTCTTATCCATGACCATGCAAAACCTAAAACCAAATCCGATACCAACTATGAAGTCCAACGTTTTGCTTTTAATCCGTTAAAAAAATCGGCCGAAGTCTTCGAAAAAAAGCATGGATTTTGTGTATGGAATCCCAGTATAGATACTTGGTTAAAAAAGCGTCATGAAGAAATATTGGGTCAGTCGAGCACTGATAATGCAACGAAGCCTCGGCCTACTATTACCTTAGTTATTGACAAACCAGACTGGGCTTTGGATCATGTTGCTCAGCAGGTAGTTAAGCATTTGTCGGACAGGTTTATTTTTCAGCAACTTTATCTTTCAAATGTTGATAACCTTGCCGATATTTTATTGTTGGCGAAAGATAGCCAGATGATTCATTTTTTGTGGCGACCTTTGGCTTCTGATTTTCATTCTGCATATACGCAAAGTAAAATTCAGGCCTTGGGATTGACCAAGGAAGCGTTCTTTCAGCGTTATGTGCAAAACAAGGTTATTTCTGTAGGCGTATATGATCATCTGCTGCTGGAAGGCGAAGAAGCTCACTTTACTCAGAAGCTTTTTAGTGATCCGAACAGCATTGTTACACATTATACGGTATCCACAAAACGATTGAAAAGGCTTTATGATGCAAATCCGGCCATTGTGCGCAAACCAGATACCATTGTGTGCGATGGTGTAGACTTATCCCTTTTTAAGCCAGAGAATTTACAGCGTTTTCAGAACGCTACAGGGCGGACGCTGAGAATTGGTTGGGTTGGAAATAGCAAGTGGGCTGTGAATGACCTCAAAGGCATCCACACGATCATTCAGCCTGCTATACAGCAATTAATTGCTGAAGGATATGACATTGAACTCATTACCTCTGATCGCGTAGACCGTTTGATTCCACACGAGCAAATGCCTGACTTCTATCATGGCATTGACATTTATGCGTGTGCTTCTCTGCATGAGGGGACGCCGAACCCTATTTTGGAAGCTATGGCCTGCGGTGTTCCTGTTATTACTACGGACGTAGGGTTAGTGCCTGAGTTGTTTGGCCCGAAACAGATGCAATATGTGCTTAAGGAACGTACCGTAACATGTATGGCAGACACCCTACGCAAGCTGCTTGACCATCCAGACGAGCTTGAGCAGCTTTCTCAGGAGAACCTTGCGCAGATTCAGCAATGGGATTGGGGAAAGATTGTAAATATGTTCAGGAGGTATTTTGTACAGTGCTTAGGAGTAAATATAAAGGCTTGATTTTACATAGTGCCCGGACATTAATGCTATCTTTAGGAGCTATTTATCTAACATGGATAGTAGCTTGGTCAACAATACTTTCAACGTTGCAGATATGCTTCATTTGCTTCTACTGCTTTCTGGTATTTGTATTCCTAAGTTAATGCACATGAAAATATGGCTTACAGCTTTGTTAGAAAAGTATTGTATGTTATTATATTAGGTTGTTGCGCTTATCAAGGCTAGTAGCTAGAATTAATCTTTATGCTACATACAGGTTGTAGTATCTTCTTCAGAAAGGGAGTCCTGCAGATGAAAAATTCTAAGCAACGAACGCTATGGTTACAGTATTCCCTGGGAGCAGTAATTGGCGGTGTCATTTTACCACTTATATTGGATACATTTCAAACGTGGCATTCATATTGCTATACGGTTGTTGGCTTTTTTGCAGGCATTGGATACGTAGGAATTTCCAGGCTTTTTGCGCGAAACTGGAAAAGTACCTCCAGAAGAGGAGAACTGCTTTTTCTTAGTTTTTCTCTTGCACTAGCAGTAATGTTGCTGATCCCACTTGACACGATGCTAAGCGCAAAATGGTATCAGTATACACAAGATGGACAAATTACCATTACTGCTTATTCTACCGTTCCTGAAGGATCAAATAGTAATGAAGTATGGCTTAATCACGTATATTTTGAAGATGGCTCTGAGTTTGACTTAACGTCAGTAGACCCGCTCCCTGCTGGATGGCAGATAAATGGTGAAGCGCTTTTGGCAACTCTTTCTGAAGACATAGAATCACAAACCATTGTGCTGAATACCGGATTACACCCTCATATCGAGATGGAATTTGTGTCACACTCTTGGTGCGGATATTGCACGATTCAGTTGAGTCCGCAGCTACGTTACGATGTTAACTTATTTGCTGCGGCAAACACTCCGTCAGGAGGCCAGTATGTCTTTGAGTTCGATGAGTCACTTTCTGTAATGGGGTGGATACTTTGTGCGCTATCCTTCCTATTAGTGCTTGCAGCAAGCACAGCGGTCATCTTTATCCTGATGAGTAGAAGCTATCTGTGGAAATGTTTGATTTATTGTAGCGTTACGGTTGCATTGTTCCTCTTATCTTCTTATATAAAACCGGCAGCCTCAGTTTGTCTGGTCTTGGGCGGCTTGGGTTGTGCAGTGCTGTTCATTTTGTACAAGGCGGAGAAAAACGACTGTTGCATAGCAAAGAGACGTGGCGAGTGGATTTGGGTTTTTCTTGTAAGTCTATATGCTTCTTTTGCATCCTTTGGCTACCGATTATTCTTACAAGGCAATTATATGTCTTTCTCCTACGATCGCTGTGCCTATTTGCTCCTGGGAACATTATGGTTTTATCCTGTTATTCTTGCGATTTTATCAATTATGGAAAAAGTAGGAAGGAGCGCAGAACTGCATACTATACCCGACAGGAGACTTAGCGAGCGCACAGTCGCAGTACTGTCCTCCCTTATTGCGCTAGGCGTTTTATCCATATCCTTTATTGGCTTTTTCCCAGGTGGTTTTCCATCAGATACGGTTTCGCAGCTGATGCAAGCCAGAACCAACGTATACGACAACTGGCATCCTCTTATGCATACCTTGCTTATAAAGGCAGGACTCTTACTGGTTGATCATCCTTCTATAAATGTAGCAATTCAACTTGTCCTTTTCTCGCTCCTAATTGGACAAGTAGCAAGAATTCCTTATGCATGTGGTATAAAGGCCCGAAACATATTTTTTTCCGTCGCATTGTTTGCATTATTGCCTAATAATGCAGTTCCCAATATTAGTCCGTTGAAAGATTTCCCTTTTACTTATGTACTGGTTTGGGCAATGGTTCTTCTATTTAAAATAATTATGGACGTCAAAATGTTGCGCAAACCGATATTTTTAGTTGAATTATCCGTTGCTATGGTGCTTTTGAAGGAATTACGGCATAACGGAATAGTTCCATTTGCTTTTATGTCCTGTGTGCTTTTGATTATGACGATCAGACACTGGCATATGATCAAGGTAAGGGCGATGACTTGTTTGGCATCTGCCTGCATTATAATTGCCATATTTGAGGGGCCTGTTTTCTCTTTATTGCAGGTTGCGCCCAATCCGGTTTCCAGCTTTGTGACGATGTTTTGCGGTGTGGGTTCCTGTCTGAATAAAGACAAGCATCTTTCAAACGAAACAATGACGCGTCTTGAAGATGTGATGAGTATGGAAAACTGGAAGAATTATTATTCACGTTTCAAGGGCCACGATGATTACCTCTGGGGCGGTGGTGAAAACAAAATGGACTTGTCATCCTTTGGAGCAAAGGAAGCTTTCCAGATCTATTTTGAAGCTCTGAGTAAATATCCAGATATTGTAATTAAGGATCGTCTAGATGGTATGAACATTATGTGGGATGTCTCACAGCCAGATGACGAAGACAGTTTTAATGCACGAATATTTGATGGTATCTTTGTCAATGATGAAGTTGGCCTAGCATTCCAGGGCTTTGAAAATGGAGATGGCTACTACGTTCATAACAGGATTGCCGATACATATCGGGCATGGGTATACTGGGCTTTTCCGGGAGAGAGAGCAGAAGATCAGCTATCTGACATGCTATTATGGCGAAGCGGTGCATATTTGATTTTCCTATTTGTTTTATTCCTTTATTGGAACAGGCACCGACTAAACAAACTTTGGTATGTGGCAGCACCTCTTCTAGGTAATATTGTTGCTATGATATTGGTGCTGTATCATCAAAGCTTTAGATACATCTATTTTATTCAACTAGGCGTAATTACATTAGCATTGGTAACATTTTTATATCAACGGAAAGTATATTTGGATAGCGAAGAGCACTGCGAAATAAGCAGCACGAAGGGAGATAATTTTGATGTCTAAGAGTATCGCTGTTCTGATCCCCTGCTACAACGAAAGTCAAACCATTGCCAAAGTCATTGCTGATTTTCAGGCTGTTCTACCTGAAGCAGATATCTACGTTTATGACAATAATTCCAAGGATGGAACGGACGAAATTGCCCGAAAAGCAGGAGCGATTGTGCGTTACGAACGCCGCCAGGGAAAGGGCAATGTTATCCGTACAATGTTTCGTGAGATTGATGCGGATTGCTATTTGATGATTGATGGTGACGATACGTATCCTTCTGAAAATGCCCGTGACATGGTCAATCAAGTATTAGAGCAAGGCGCTGATATGGTTGTAGGCGATCGTCTATCTTCAACATATTTTACCGAAAACAAGCGTCCTTTCCATAATTTAGGGAATCTATTAGTGCGAAAACTAGTTAACAGTTTCTTTGGTGGAAATGTTACTGACATCATGACGGGATATCGAGCATTCAGTCGCACATTTGTCAAGAGTTTTCCGATTATGTCAAAGGGTTTTGAAATTGAAACCGAAATGACCATCCACGCATTAGATAAGAACTTGTTACTGTCCTCCATGCCCGTTGGTTATCGAGACAGACCGGCTGGTAGTGAGTCCAAACTAAACACTTTTTCCGATGGATTCAAGGTCCTAAAAACCATTGGAAAACTTGTAAAGGATTACAAACCCTTACCTTTTTTCAGCATTATTGCCTTTCTATTACTAATTATAGCACTTGTAATGTTTGTGCCTGTAATGGCTGAGTATAACGTAACCGGGCTTGTCCCGCGAATTCCTACGCTTATGGTATCTGGGTTTATTATGATTGCTGCATTATTGTTTTTTGCAATTGGTCTTGTATTAGATACTCAAGGCAAAAAAGCACGGCAGAGTTTTGAAATACAAATGAACATTCTGGCATCTATTCACAATGTTAAACAAACGGTGGAAGATCGTCAGAAGCATATGGTTAGTTGAGAAAAAGAGGAATCAGCATATGAAAAGAGCAGAACAAGCATCGCGTATGCAGGAAATTTTCCGCTTTCTGATTACAGGTATAATTTGCTTTGCTGTGGAATTTATTCTTCTGGTAATGCTCAAGGAATGGTTTCACCTGGATACCCTTATAGCAACGCCCATCGCTTTCATGGGTTCAGTGGCGATCAACTACTTGATGTGCGTTGCATGGGTATTTGAGGGGGCAAAAAAGAATGGACATGCCACTAAAGTTGGTTTCTTTTTAACAAGTGCAATGGGACTTCTCTTTAATGAACTATTTATGCTTATTTTTAGACTGCTATTTGGAGAAGAAGCTATATTATTTACCATTTTGGGATTCACTGTAAGCATGTATATGATCAATAAAATACTGGCAACCTTGTTGGTAATGACTTGGAACTATATTACTAAGCGGACTATGCTGCATGCAAATTGGCTGGATAAGTTACAAAAGAGGAACTAACATGTGTGTGCAGCGTACGCGACTCGATGACGGCAGCTGGAAATCTGCGATAACTCAAATAAAGGAAACGTATAATGTGAACTTTGGAGTCAGTAGCAAGGCGACGAAAAAAATTTGCGTCCGTGCTATTTCGCGTCATATCCAAATTCGCACTTGAATCTGAAAAGGAGAGGAATCGTATGAAGGCGCTTATTTTGAATTCGGGTATGGGAAGACGTATGGGGGAGCTTACAAGCCGCTACCCTAAATGCATGTCTGCTTTGACGCCTGAAGATACCATTGTTAGCCGACAGCTGGATTTGCTAGTCGCTCATGGCGTGCAGCAAATTGTGATGACCACAGGATTGTTTCATCAGGTGTTAATAAATTACTGCAAAGAACGTGCTTCGCATATCGCATTTGTACATAATCCTTTGTATGATCAAACCAATTATATTTATTCCATTTATTTCGCCCGCAATGAATTGCGTGGTGACGACCTGCTACTGCTGCATGGCGATCTGGTTTTTGACGGTGAAGTGCTGGAAAAGGTACTCAACAGTCCTGACAGCTGCATGGTGGTCAGCTCTACCCAGCCTGTTCCGCAAAAGGACTTCAAAGCGGTTATCCATGACGGGCATATTGACAAGGTGGGGATTGAGTTTTTTGATAGCGCACTGGCAGCGCAGCCGTTATATTTCCTTAAACAGGCAGACTGGGAAAAATGGTTGGATGCCATTTGCGATTTTTGTGAGCGTGGGGAAACATCCTGCTATGCAGAAAACGCATTGAATACGGTGTCCGATGCGATGAATCTGACGCCGTTGGATGTACGGGATATGTTATGCGCAGAGGTAGATACGCCGCAAGAACTGGAAACAGTTGGTCAGCGCGTGGAAGCGCTAAAGCAGCGTGTGGTTTATATGTGCTTTTCATCAGATATCCTGCATTCGGGACACTTTGCGATTATCCGCAAGGCTGCATCTCTTGGCCGGTTAATTATTGGTGCCTTAAGCGATCAGGCAATTGCGGGGTACAAACGTCTTCCCATGATTAACTATGAACAACGGGTAGAGATGCTCAAAAGCATCAAAGGCGTATCACAGGTTATTTTGCAACCGTCGCTAAGTTACAGAAGCGTGCTGGAAAACCTGCAACCGGATATTGTTGTGCATGGAGATGACTGGCGTAGTGGGTTCCAGCGCGCTATTCGCAATGAGGTCGTGGACATTCTGGCCAGCTACGGTGGACGGTTGATCGAGTACGCCTATGACACGGCGGCTGAGGAAAAGGCGCGTCAGCAGGGTGTATACACTGCTGCGAGCATGCCGGATATCCGGCGTGGCAGTCTTCGGCGGGCGTTGGAGTTGAAGCCGCTGATCAAAGCCATTGAGACACATTCCGGTATTACGGGTCTGATTGCAGAAAAGACCGTTGTCTATGAGGAAGGACAGGCACGTTCCTTTGATGCAATGTGGGTAAGCTCTCTGTGCGATTCTACCGCAAAAGGAAAGCCGGATATTGAGCTGGTGGATATGTCTTCGCGTTTCCGTACCATTGACGATATCATGGAAGTGACAACCAAGCCTATTATCTTTGACGGGGATACGGGTGGATTGACCGAGCACTTTGTGTATACCGTGCGTACCCTGGAGCGCATGGGAGTAAGCATGATTATCATTGAAGACAAGACGGGACTGAAAAAGAATTCGCTGTTTGGCACCGAAGTGGCGCAGACCCAGGATAGCATTGAGAATTTCTGCAACAAGATTCGCGCGGGGAAACGTGCTCAAAAAACCAAGGATTTCATGATTTGCGCACGTATTGAAAGCCTCATTCTGGAGCGGGGGATGGAGGACGCGCTCAAACGTGCCTTTGCCTTTGCCGAAGCAGGCGCTGATGCCATCATGATTCATAGCCGTAAAAAGGACCCCGCTGAGATTTTTGCCTTCGTCGAGGCTTTCCGTGCGCAAAACACGGTCACGCCGATTGTGGTAGTGCCGACATCGTTCAATGAGGTGACTGAAGAAGAATTTGAAAAGCGCGGCGTGAACATTGTGATCTATGCCAATCAGCTTACACGTACGGGTTTCCCAGCTATGCAGCATGCGGCGCAGTTGATTCTGCAGAGCCATCGGGCGAAAGAATGCGATGATATATGCATGCCGTTTAAGGAAATCATTCGTCTGATTCCCGACGAGATTTGAAGGGGAAGGGCATGAAGAAGCAACGAATCTTACAAGCCGATGAGCATTATACGGAGGTTGATGCATACCTTCGCGATCAGGGCGTATCATGCTTGCTGTTGGTATGCAACCCGTGGATCTCGCGGTTGCGCATCGGGAAGTATCTGGATAGCCTAACGCAGAGGCTTGGCATCAGGGTTGTTCCTTTTTCGGATTTTTGCCCCAATCCTCAAGTGGAGTCGGTAAGCAAGGGTATTGAGCTACTGCAAGGGAAACACTGTGATGGTATCGCAGTGATAGGGGGCGGCAGCGCTATCGATGTGGCAAAGTGCATTCGCCTTTATGGACGGCAAAATCCTGCCGGCTTGGACTTACTTCAGCCTGCTCCAATAGAAGAACTTCCGTTTCTTGCTGTACCTACCACAGCTGGAACTGGAAGCGAGGCAACGAGATATGCGGTTGTTTATGCTGCAGGTGAGAAACAGTCCATTACCAGTGAACAGTGTATTCCTGATGCAGTCTTGCTGGACGCAAGCGTATTAAAAACGCTTCCCGAGTATCAACGGCATGCGACGATGATGGACGCCTTTTGCCATGCGGTGGAGGCATTTCGGTCACTGAATGCAACCCAAAAAAGCGAAGCATACGCAAGGCAGGCGCTCACCCGGATCTTGGAAAGTATGGATAGCTACCTACGTAACGAAGATCAAGGTAATACGCAGATGCTGCATGCGGCAAACCTGGCGGGAAAAGCCATTAATATTACCCAAACGACTGCTGGACATGCTATGTGTTACAAACTTACCAGTTTGTATGGCATTGCTCATGGACATGCTGCAGCGCTTTGCGTACGACAGCTGTGGCCTTTTATGCTGGCGAATCCGGAGCGTTGCATTGATCCGCGGGGAGAAGCCTATTTGCACGACGTTTTTGTACGGCTGGCCGAGACCATGAAGTGCCCCATACGCCGGAACAGGCGGCAGAGCTATTTGGCCAGATTGTTGATCGGTTGGCGTTACCAGCTCCCAAAGCCGTAGAAGCAGATTTGCCTCTCCTTGTCCATGGCGTAAATCCTGTTCGTTTGAAGAATTTTCCCCTGCGAATGGATCAAGATACCATTGCGCTCCTGTATCGCAAAATCCTACGCCTATAAGGCATCAGAACGTAACCGCTCAATAATCCCCCGGTACAGGAAGCCGTGGTTCCCGGCACTCACACTGCCGAGAACCACGACTTCATTT
>CALVVZ010000008.1 GCA_944364075.1 uncultured Clostridia bacterium | reverse complement strand
GCACGGCTGCGGGAGCCGGAGAACTTTTTCGGCAAGGATTATTTCGAGGAACAGCTGGAGCGTATCCGGGACATCCGGGCCAGCGAGAGAAGATTTTACCAGAAAATCACGGACATCTATTCTCAGTGCAGCGCCGACTACGATGTGGAAAGCCCCATCACAAAGGAGTTTTTCGCAACGGTGCAGAATAAGCTCCGAGTTCAAATACTACCCGTTGGTGGACAATTTTCTGATCAGCCTTACCTCCTGGGATTTTTTTGGCCCCAAGCGGTATGTGGGTTTTGACAACTACGTGAAAATATTGGACAGCAGCATTTTCTGGAATGTGCTGAGCAATACGTTTCACTATACCATCTGGTCCACGCTGCTTTCCCTATTGCTCGGCCTTGCGTTGGCGCTGATGCTTTTCAAGCATAACGATCTGGGCGGCAGGACGCTCAAGACCATGTTCTTCATTCCTAATATTACCACGGCTTCTGCGGTTGCCATCCTGTGGATCTGAGTGTTCAATCCGAGCAATGGCTTAATGGAAATTATCTACTCGCTCTTCAACGCCAAGAGCCCCGACTGGCTGCTGAATCCTAGCTATGCCCGATGGGCGATCATCACCCTGGGCGTATGGCGCTCCATGGGCTACTGCATGATGATCTTTATCTCCGGGATGTCGCAGATCAGCAATGACATCTATGAGGCGGCAAAAATCGACGGCGCCAGCGAACTGCGACAGGCGCTGAGCATCACCATTCCATTGCTGGTTCCCACGATTCTTTTTCTGGGCACCATAACCTTTATCACGGCCATGCAGGTTTTCGATGTGGTACAGGTCATGACCAGCGGCAACAATGGTACCAACGTAATCAACCTGTACATCTATCAGGAAGCTTTCGTGAAGAGCAAGGCTGGACGGGCCGCCGCAGCCTCTATCATCCTGTTTGTCATCCTGCTGGTCTGTACGCTGATCCAGCGTCGAATTGCAAAGGGAAGGGAGAACGCTTATGTATAAGGAAGCCGGCCAGACCGTTCAGCACCGTCCTTGGTTGTCGTTTGCCTTCCGGGTAGTGAAATATGTGTTTCTGATATTGATGTCACTGTTTGTTATTCTCCCTTTCGCCTGGATGATTCTCACCAGTCTGATGCCCGATGCGCGGTCGCTGCTGATCCGTCCGTTCCGCTTGCCGTGGCCGCCCAATTTCTCCAACTACATCGAGGCTGTAAAGATGCAGCCTTTCGGGATTTACGCCTTTAACAGCGTATTCATTTCCACGGTGGTCACCGCGCTCTCCGTTGTGACGGCCATGTTGGCGGGATATGCCTTTACGTTCCTAAGGTTTCCTTTTCGTCGCACGCTGTTCATGCTGGTGCTCATGGTGCTGATGATGCCCGGGCAGGTTTCCATTATCTCCCTATATGTGACCATGTCCAAGCTGAATTGGCTGGACACCTACTGGGCGCTGATTGTTCCCTTTGTGGCGGATGCGTACGGCATTTATCTCATCAAGCAGAACTTTGAATCCATCCCCATCGACTTTGTGGAGTCCGCCAAGATGGAAGGTGCGGGGCATATCCGGATCCTGTTCCAGATTCTTATGCACCTGGCCAAGCCCTCGCTGATCGCCTATGGCATTATGTCTTTCAAGTGGCGTTGGAACGACTATTTTTGGGTGCTGATGATGACCTCCAGCAAGGAGGTGCGCACGCTGCCCGTGGGCCTGGTCATGATGAAGGTGGAGGACGGCGGTAACCAGTGGCATTTGATCATGGCGGCGACGCTGATGGTCATTCTGCCGATTATTGTCGTTTATCTGATTGTCCAAAAGGGCTTTGCCAAAAACCAGCTGGCCGGCGGCGTAAAGGGCTGACGCCTGCGTGGCACGTCCGTTCCTTTGGTTCCGTCCGCTATACAGCGGATTACGGATACAGGCGGAGCGATTCCGCCAAAGAAAAAAAAGAGGAGTTCCCATGATGAAGCGTATCCTCGGTATCCTGCTTGTCCTGGCGCTGATGCTGTCCATGGTGGCCGTCGCCCAGGCGGAACCCGTCCAGATCGTGATCTGGAGTCCTCTGACCGGCGCCAAGGCGGAAACCTTCGACGCTCTGGTGGCAGATTTCAACGCCAGCCAGTCGGATGTTCTCGTGAACGTGGTGCATCAGGGCGGTTATGACATCGTGCGTCAGAAGATGGCCGCGGCCTTCAATGCGCAGAATATGCCGCAGATGGTGCTGGCCGACTACATCGACGTGCCGCTGTATGTGCAGCGCAACATGTTGCTACCCATGACCAACGTGCTCTCCGAGGAAGTGCTCAACGACTTCTTCCCCGGCATGCTGGTGGACCTGACGGTGGACGGCACGGTGTATGCGGTGCCCTACAACCGCACCACCCAGGGCTTCATCGTCAACAACGACCTGCTCAAGGAAGCCGGCATCGACCGCGTCGCCTCCACCTGGGATGAGTTCTATGAGGATGCGGTGAAGTTCAAGGAAGCCATGGGCGAGGATTACTACTATAGCTACGCTTACTTCAACCAGTACATCTTCGAAGCCATCGCCATGTCCTTTGGCTGCACCATCGCTACGTCCGATGGCACGGCCATGATGACCGAGGACAAGATGGTGGACATGTTCAAGTTCTTCCGCAAGATGTATGAAGAAGGCCTGCTGGCCATGGTGCCCACCACCTCCGGCGGCTTCTCCGATCAGCACTCCACCTTCCTGGAAGGCAAGGTTGCCACGGTGTTCCAGTCCTCTTCTTTCATTCCCTCTGCGGAAACCCTGCTGGACTGCGACTGGTCCTTCGAGTACGTTCCCGCGGGTGAGGGTGGCAACGCCGTCACCATCGGCGGCACCAACCTGGCGGTGACCTCCGTGGCCACCGAAGAGGAGCAGGCCGCTTGCAAGACCTTTATCGAATACGTCACCAGCCCCGAAAACTGCGCCAAGGTGTTTATCGAAACGGCGAACCTGCCCGTGCGCCAGAGCGTGCTGGAACTGGATACGGTGAAGGAATACATGGCGGCGAATCCCTTCACGGAGAACCTGCTCAGCCAGCTGGACTTTGCCCGTAACGCTTCCTGTGTCACCAAGAATATCGGCAGCTGCTTCACGTCCGTCAGCGACATGGTGGTTCGCCTGATCTACAACGGCGAGGACATCGAAGCCACCCTGGAGGAATACAACGAGATGTTCCAGGATGAATTCGACGAAAAGAAGCTGGACGAATCCTTTATCTATTAATCCCTGTCTCCTGGCAAAATATCGGGGGCCAGGGGAGCGGCGACGCTTCCCTTGGCCCCCAACGTAAAAGTGGCGGACGCTTGAGCCTGTATAAGCCATTTCTCCCGGACCTGAATATACGCTTGCACCCGCCGTACGGGTACATTTTTCGGGGCTTCATGCGTAACGCCGAACCACGGCATTTTCTCTGGAGCCAAAAGAAATAAAGGAGCTAGGCTATGGTACGCACCCTGGTTCAAGAAAAACTATATTTGCGAAACCATCAAGCAGACGAGCACCAGTCCTGCCGATATTATAGATACCCCTTTGCGCTGCCGGACGGCTGCGGAAAAATCATACTGTCCATGGATACGAACACTCGACTCAGCGCGCAAGTTCCTCTGATTCTCTTTGATTCTTTGGGGCAGGTGCGTCTGATGCGCGCGGCTAATGCCACAAAGGGTCCTGCGTCCACAACTTATACCATTATGCCCGCCAGCGCCGACAACGGCTGTATTCCCGGTGCGCTGCCGTCAGGTGTCTGGAAATTGTTGCTGTACAAGCGGCGCATGCTGGAGGATGTGGAGGCAACCGTCACCGTTGCCTGGGAACCGGCGCTGGATATGCCGCCGGAAACTCAGCAGGAATCCACGGTAGTCCAAGCGCTGCGTGAACATCCCTTTTCGCAGGCATGCCCTGACCGGCGTGCGGGATGGTACTGCGGCGAGTTGCACACGCACTCGGCGGAGAGCACCGGCTATACCCCCGTAGAAGAGGTCATTCGCACCGCCAAGGCGCTTAAGCTGGACTTCCTGGCATTGACAGATCACTTCACCGCGTCTCATTGGTTGCGTTTGCAGGAAATCAGCGACGGCCAACGTCCGTTGCTACTGCAAAGCGTGGAGGTGTCCGGCGATTATGGTCATGCGAACGTGCATGGCCTGACCCAGTGGCAGAACCCTCTGGTGGACAACAACGAGGAGATTACCGCCTTTCTGGGCTTGGCTGAGCGGCCCACGATGGAGCACATTGCGGATCAGGCGCATGCTCAAGGCGGCTTGTTTTGCCTTAACCATGCTCTTAGCAGGATCATGGGCTGGCGATACCGGGAATTCCCCCTGGAAAAGGCGGATTTATACGAAGTCTTGTGTACTCCGGAAATGCAGACTGCCATGCTGTACACCACGCATTGGGATCAATTCCTGCTGCGCGGACTGCATCTGACGGGCGTGGGTTCTTCCGACTCACACCATCCCACACAGAAAGGACCCTGGCAGCTGGGACAGGTGCTTACCTGGATCTATGCGGAATCCCTTTCTCAGCATGATCTGCTGGAAGGGCTTCGGCGCGGACGGGCTTATGTGGGTATTCAGGGCGTGCGCATGGAGTTCACGGCCCATTGCCATGGCGTTACCGCGCATATGGGCGATACGATGACGTTGGCGGAAGGCCAGACTGCCGACTTTACTCTGACGATGTATGGCCATCCACGCGGCAATCTGTTTCTCTATGCGGACGGCATGCTGCTGGATGTGATTTATTATGACCAACCGGGCGATGATACATATACTTTTTCCTTGCCAGAACAATGGATCTCCTCCCAAGGAAGCTCCTATGTGCGCATAGAGTACCATGAGGCGGTAGACCCACCGAAATTTTACGGCCTGGCGTACCGGGACCATGAGAGCGCCCGGCTGATATCCAATCCCATTTGGTTAGAACGAAAGGAGAACGCGCAATGCTGAAATCCATCACCGTGTTCTGTGGCTCCGCAAGTACCTGCCCGGAGAAATACAACCAGTTGGCGGATCATGTGGGCCGGACCATCGCACGCCAGGGGCGTCGCCTGGTTTATGGTGGCGGTGCCAGAGGCCTGATGGGCCTGGTGGCCAAAGGCGCGCAGGCGGAAGGCGGCTATGTTATCGGCGTAAACGTCAAGCGCTTCGCCAACAGCAAGTACCCCCTGGATGTGGATGAACACATTATGACGGAAACCATGCAGGACAGAAAGGTGGAGCTTATTCGTCTTGGAGATGCTTCCATTGCCTTACCTGGCGGCATCGGCACCTTTGACGAACTGACGGAAATTTTCTCGCTGGCGCAGCTGGGCATTGTCAACAAGCCCTTCGGCATCCTGAATCTGGACGGCTACTTCGACGGTTTCCTGGCCCAGTGCAAGCGCGCCAACGAGGAGAATTTCCTTAAAGATGCAGACCATGCCCGAATGCTGGTGGCCGAGGACGTGGAGACGCTGCTGCGGATGCTGGATGAATACCCCCGGGAGGAGCATGCGAAATGATTGATTTTTCCAAGGGACGTAAATACATCATCGGCCTGGTGCATCTGCTGCCACTGCCGGGGACGCCCTTTTACCGGGAGGATTCCCTGCAGGAGAATATCCAAAAGGCCGTAACGGATGCTCTGGCGCTACAACACGGCGGCGCCCACGGCTGCCTGATTCAAACGGTGGACCGCGCCTACGACAATCAGGACGACACGGATTACGCCCGGGTGGCGGCCATTACCCTGATTGTGCAGGCGGTGAAGCAGGCGGTGGCGCCGGAGTTCCTGGTGGGCGTGCAGCTGATGTGGAACTGCATCACGCCCTCCCTGGCGGTGGCCAAGGTCTGCGGCGCTGATTTCATCCGCTGTACTGCGCTGGTGGGCACCAGCGACTCACCATACGGTACGGTGGAGGCGCATCCCTTGGCCGTGCAGGAATACCGCCGTAAACTTCAGGCCATGGATGTGACCATGATCGCGGAGATTCAGGGCTATCATTTCAAGGGCAATGGGGATGAGATCAAGGACTTGTGCTCCCGGGCATATTTCGCTACCTATGCCGGTGCAGACGCAGTAGAAATTGTGGACAAGGACGAAGCTAAGAACGAGCGCATGACCAAGGCGCTGAAAGAGATGGGCGTTACGGTGGTGCTGGGCGGTGGCACCAACGCGGAAAACGTCGCCCGCCGTATGCGCTACGCCGATATGGCGTTGGTAGGGAGCTACTTTGAAAAGAAAGGCTGGGGCGCCGCCGTGGACGAGAATGCTGTGCGCGCTTATATGCAGAATTTTCGCTCACTGGAGTAAAATGCGAAGCACTGACACATGCACGACCAAAGAAAGGATGCTGACCCATGCAACCCATGAGCCCCGAATTGATTGACCGGCAAATAGATACGCTGCCTGAGCTGTATGGCCAAGAACTGCCATGCTTGCTGAGCAGGGCGAAGGACATTGCGCTACCCCAGGGCATCCGGCGCATCTATGCCGTAGGCAACGGCGATAGCTATCATGCGGCCTTGAGCGCGGCGCAGGCGTTTGCCCAGTGGACCTGCGTGGATTATCGTCCCGTGCCTGCTTTTACCTTTTTTACCAAGGAAATGCAGCGCATGTGTCCGGAGGAGCGGGACGCCACGTTGGTGGTCTGCATATCGGCTTCCGGTTCCTCGAGTCTGGCGCAATCCATTCTCAAGGAAACTGCCGCGCGGGGGTTGGCGCATACGCTTTCCGTGACCGGGCGGACAGGCTCTCCCATGGACCAATGCGCCGAGGGCGTTCTCCCTGCGGTCATTCGTGAGCAGGGACGTTCCCCGGGCATTCGCACCTATGCGGCCTCCCTGTGCGCGCTGCTGGCGCTGGCCGGGCGCATGAGTACCGCGGAAGATAGGCTGGACTGCCTTCGCGCGTGGATTAGCGAAAGCGCCCAGGGACTTGCGCAAACCATTGCCCGTAGCCGTCAGGCGGTTGTGCAGGCTGCCCGGTGGGACTGGCCCCATGCCATGGTATTGGGCTGCGATGGCTTGCTGGGGTGTGCGCAGTTTATTGTGGCCAAGCTGGCGGAAGGCTGCGGCGTGCTGGGAGTGGCCCAGGAACTGGAAGAGTGGTGTCATGTGGAAAGCATGACCTATCCTTTGACGGCGCCGATGATCCTGCTGGCCGGCGATGCGTCAACCTGCCAGCAGGCAATCAAGGCGGCTACGGTAGCGCGGAAAACGGGCCGACCGGTACTGAGCATATGTGCCCTGGAGGATCAGGGGCTTTCCGAAGCCAGCGACATATCCGTGTCTTTAGGCCTGCGTGAGCCAGGCCCGCTGGAGCCGCTGTACGCATATATTCCCGGCACTTTGCTGGCGCGCGCTTTGGGGGACAAGCTGGGCCGGGCCATGTTCCTCAGCGATTTGCCTTATAGCTTGTTTTGAACTGAAAAAAGGAGAAACCATGAACCTGCTGAACAATCTCACCGATTTTCCCGCGGTACTGGTGGCATTGACTGCCGCCATTATGTGGGGAACCTGGTTTATTTCCCTGAAATACCTGAAAGATTATCCCATCGAAGCCTTTTATGTGGTTATGTTTGCCTTTTCCCTGGTTTTTGTCTGGGGTGTGAGTTTCCTTCTGGAGGGGCGGGCCGTATGGGAAAACATCATGTCGGTCGGCGCGCAATTCCCGTGGAAAATCGTATGTACGCTGTTGGGCGGTATGCTGTATGCAGCAGGACTATGGGTTTCCCTCAAGGTGATGGAGCGGGTGGGCTTGGCGCTTTCCCAGCCGCTGCTGCAATCCGTGACGTTGATTGCGGGCGTTGTGGTGACGCTCTTTGTGGGCGGCCGGCCGGAAACCCTTACGGACACAAAGATCATCCTGACGGTGTTGTTCCTGCTGGCGGCGGCGTTTTTGGTTTACTTGGCAGACCGTGCCAGAGCTCGGGGACAGGAGGCGCAAGGCGTGAAAAAATCGGCGGCGCTGTCCACTGTGGTCGGGTTGACGGTGCTTTCCGCTGTGCTTACGGTAAGCTATGATGCAGCTATGTCCTATGGCCTGGAGACCATCACTCAGCCTGTGGGATTGCAGGTACTGCCTTTCATGTCGCTGCTATGTACGGGCGCATTCCTGGGCGTACTGCTTACCTGCGGCACAGTACTGACCAAGCGCCGGCAGTGGCATTGTATTTGGCAGGCGCCTTTTTCCATTCATAAATGGTCGCTTTTTTCCGGCTTTTGCCATTATGGGGGGAACATCATCCACTCCTTTGCCACCCGTGGTTTGAGCGCAGCCGTGAGCTATCCTTTGGGGTTGACTAGCGGACTGTGGACGCAGCTATGGGGGCTGTGGTACGGCGAATTCAAAGGTGCGCCGGCATGCGCGTATGTATACCAATTCGCCAGCTTTGCCTGCTATGTGGCGGGGGCCTATTGCATTTCCATGTAAAAATCTGTCCGCAGCTTTGCGGTGGAAGGAGACGAACACAGCATGAAAGAACTGAAGTTCTACAACGAGTGGGAACCCTATGGGGAGCTGTGCAACTACTATGTGCGGGATATGATCATTGACGGCGTGACCTGGCCTGCGGTGGAGCACTACTATCAGGCGCAAAAAACCCTGGATGTTGATTATCAGCGCCGCATTCACGACGCGGCTACTCCGGCGGAGGCAAAAGCGCTGGGCAACAGTAGCGAATGCGTTTATCGTCCTGACTGGGATACCTGGAAGCTGATGGCCATGCGCAGAGCGCTCTTTGCAAAGTTTACCCAGAATCCTGATTTACTGGAGTTGCTGCTGGGAACAGGTGACCAAGTGCTGCATGAAAATTCCATGGAAGACTACTACTGGGGCATCGGTGAAAGAGGTACCGGATTGTCCATGCTGGGTAAACTGCTCATGGCCTTGCGGGAAGAGTTGGGATACTTCCGCCAAAAGGGTATGATTTGAATTCAGGAGGGAGGTAAGCTGCATGTCGCGCCCATGTGAAATTAAGGACCGCAGGCGACTCGTGGAAGCTGCTGCCGGACGGATACCTTGCGATCTTTCCATCGTAAACGTTCGCTTGGCGAATATGCTTACCGGAGAAATCTACCCTGCGGAGGTGGACATCCTGGATGGAGCGGTGGCGCGCGTTCGGGAAAAAGGCGAACCTGCAGCCTTGCCGTCGAAGCATTGCTATAACGGCGGTGGGCGCTACCTAGTCCCTGGATTCATTGACACCCATGTTCATGTGGAGAGCACCATGCTTATCCCACAATGGGCCGCACGGGCTATTCTTCCATGGGGTACCACCACCATTTGTACGGACCCTCATGAGATGGCAAATGTAGCTGGCCGGAAAGGCGTGGCGTTCATGCTTGAAAACGCGCGCAAAGCTGGATTGCGGCAATATGTGCTTGCCCCTTCCTGCGTACCTGCGGTGCCTGCTCTGGAAAGCGCCGGCGCATCGTTTAGCGCTGAGGATGTTGTCGAGCTACTGGATATGCCCGGCGTGATTGGCGTAGCGGAAATGATGGATTATCTGGGGCTGGTTAACGGTGAAGCGCGCATCAACGCCATTGCTGCAGAAGGTATTCGTCGGAATGTTTACCTGCAGGGACATGCGCCCGGCGCTACCGGCGCCGTACTGGCCGCTTATCGGGCAGGAGGCCCCATATCAGACCATGAAAGTGGTTCAGCATCGGAAGTGCGGGAGAAGCTACGCTGTGGGATGCATATCAATCTCCGGGCCAGTTCCATTGTGGACAGACTGGAAACGTTGACAAAGGGCCTTTCGGGTATGGAATGGCTGGATCAGGTGTCCATTTGTACGGACGATGTACATGCCAAAGATCTGATGGACAAAGGTCATGTAAACGCCACCGTTGCTCGGCTCATCCAAGGCGGTATGCCACCGCTGCAGGCATACAAGCTGGCTACCCTGAATGCAGCTCGGGAATACGGGCTGACTGACCTGGGCGCCATTGCCCCTGGATACCTGGCGGATATGCAGTTACTGGATCATCTGGATGGGACGCGCCCTTATGCAGTGTTTGTGCATGGCAAGCTGGCTGCTCAGGAAGGGGTTTATCTGCTGGAGGACGGTTCTGACCAATGTTTGTTCACACCGGATAACACCATGCATATAACCGGCGTCACTTGTATGTCGGATTTGCTCCCTGCTGTGCCTGTTGGCTGTCACCGCGTGCGGGTACTATTACTCAGTCGCGGCGCACAGGCTGTACGGGAATGGATGGAGCTTCCGGTACAGGATGGGCATGTTTCATTGGAAGGGCATCCAGAGCTAAGCTATGTGGCTGTGCTCAATCGCTACGGAACGGGTGGTAAAACCATTGCCATTACTCGTGACTTTGGTTTACGGGAAGGCGCTATTGCTTCCACAGTTTCTCATGACAGCCATAACCTGACTATGGTTTACCGGGACGCTGCCAGCGCCTTGGCCTGCCTGCGACAATTGGAGAAAACAGGCGGCGGGATGTGTGCGGCTCGAAATGGCGCATGCTTTGCTTTGCTTCCCTTGCCAGTGGGCGGTCTCATGAGCCTGGAGCCTTGTGCCGCAGTAGTTCCACAGGTGGAGCGTGTGGAGTCGGCGATGCGTTCTCTTTGCCGCAAACCTTTTTCACTTCTTGACATTGCTATTTACGCGCTTCCGGTTGTGCCAGGATTAGTGATTACGGATCGAGGCATAATAGATGGCATCCAACAATCTTTTGTGACCTGCATGGAAACGGTTACAGAAGGATAAAGACGGAAACGCTGCTTTGAAATCAACGTTTGCGTGATCCTATATTAGGATTGCAGATGCCTTGCAAAAGTGATATACTTCTTTATCGGAGGATGCCTGATGGGGGACATGCAGTAGCTTTGGGACAATGCCCGTGCCAAGATACAGCATTACAAAGCGTTACGGAGGTAGCAACGATGACAGGATTGCCTATGGTTCGCCCGGATTCCATGGCGCGTATATCTACGCCTGAACTCGCTCAAGCATTTATTGATGAGCAGCTTTACGCACTGCGTGCGCAGATTGGGAATAACAAAGTATTGCTGGCGCTGTCCGGCGGTGTGGATTCGTCCGTCGTAGCCGCGCTGTTGATCAAGGCGATTGGAAAGCAGCTTGTCTGCGTGCATGTGAATCATGGCTTGCTGCGCAAGGGAGAGCCTGAGCAAGTTGTGGAGGTATTCCGTCATCAGATGAGTGCCAATCTGATATACGTGGATGCCATTGATCGTTTCCTGACCAAGCTCCAGGACGTTTCTGATCCCGAGCAAAAGCGGAAAATCATAGGTGGTGAATTTATCCGCGTGTTTGAGGAAGTGGCACGCAAGCAGGAAGGCATTCGGTTTCTGGCCCAAGGCACGATATATCCCGATATCATCGAAAGCGGCGGGGTAAAGGCGCATCATAATGTGGGTGGTCTGCCTGATGATATGAAATTTGAGCTGGTAGAACCGTTGCGCCTTCTGTACAAAGATGAGGTACGCATGGTTGGGCATACGCTGGGTTTGCCGGACAACATGGTGTATCGTCAGCCATTCCCTGGTCCGGGCTTGGGCGTTCGTTGCTTGGGCGCCATTACGCGCGACCGTCTGGAGGCCGTGCGGGAAAGCGATGCGATTTTGCGGGAAGAATTTGCTAAGTATGGCCTGGAAGGCAAAGTGTGGCAGTATTTCACCGCTGTGCCGGACTTCAAGTCTGTTGGTGTACGAAACAATACACGAAGCTTTGAGTGGCCTGTAATCATCCGTGCGGTGAACACCGCGGATGCCATGACTGCAACCATTGAAGAAATCCCATATGCATTGCTTAACCGCATTACCAAGCGCATTATTACCGAGGTGAAAGGCGTAAATCGCGTGGTTTACGATCTTACGCCCAAGCCTGTTGGAACGATAGAGTGGGAATAACCCTGAGAGTTCAAAAAATCAAGGCATTGCAAGGATTTTGAGTCCTCATTTCCTTGCCTGCTACTGATTTGATACTGAAAGCGTTATTCTGACAATTTGGAGAGACATGAATATGCCCTCCGAAACGGCAAGTTTCGGAGGGCTTTTTATGTCTCTATTTGCTTTTGCGCCATGCTTTCTTGGGTTCAAACTTCCCGCAGTCGTCCGCCGTCTGCGGCCAGTTCAGCTTCCACTCCTGGTATTCTTCCCGGGTGATTTCCCCGCTGCGCATCTGCTGCTTTCTGAGCATCCACTCGGTCATGAAATCATTGAGCAGGTTGTAGTCAAAGCAAATGGCAATGCGCTTATGCGGCACGGAAGCATCCGTGTTGTCGGTCGTCTCGACCAGGTGCATCCACGGATAGCGGTCATCCAGCTCAAACAGCGCATGCAGAATGCCGCTGGCGTCGTCCATCGTCGCATCCGCAAGGGATTCATAGCTGACATCCAGTGCGCTAGCAATCTTCCTGAGCAGCTCTTCCTTGGGCTTGCGGGAGTTGTTTTCGTACTGGGCAATGCGTACATCGGCGCTGTTCTCATCGAATCCAACGGCCATCCCCAGCTCTTTCATCGTCATCTTGCGGAAATTCCGTATCCGCTTGATCCGGTCGCCTACTGCCATATCCGTGCTCCCCCGTGTTTCATCACTTCAAAAACAGTATAGCACACACACCTGCGGGCATCAAGAATTTCTAAATAAAAAAAGTTAGAAAAAATTTTCAAAAAACTTGCTAAACGTATTTATTTAGTGCTATAATACAGATGATGACTAAGCAAAAATATATAATCATCTAAAAGGAGGCTCTATGAAAAACACGATTCTGATGAACGCACAGGAAGTGGCAGAGGAACTGGGCGTGTCCAAAGCGTCTGCCTACAAGATGATCCATGTCTGGAATGAAAAGCTTCAGAAGATGGGGTACACCACGGTTTCGGGACGCGTCAGTCGAAAGTATTTCCTGGAACAGTTTTACGGTCTGACTGAAAAGGAGGTGATCTGATTGCCCGCTTACAAGGATGAAGCCCACGGAACGTTTTACGCCTCGTTCTACTACACGGATTTTACCGGCACAAAGCGCAAGAAGATGAAGCGCGGCTTCAAGCTCAAACGCGACGCGCTGGAATGGGAGCGGCAGTTTCTCCTTCAGAAGAACGCTGATCCCGACATGCGGTTTGGGGATTTCGTAAGCATCTACCGCAGCGAAAAGCGCGAGCGCATCCGCGAACACACTTGGGAATCCAAGGACAACATCATCGACACCAAGATTCTCCCGTACTTCAAAGACCGAACGCTCAGCGAGATCGAGCCGCGCGATGTGATCGCCTGGCAAAACACGCTCATGGGCATTCGGCAAAAGAACGGAAAGCCCTATTCTCCAACGTATCTCAAGTCCATTCACAGCCAGCTCAGCGCCATATTCAACTACGCGGTCAAGTACTACCGTCTCAAGCAGAATCCCGCTGAAATTGCCGGAAACATGGGCAAGGAAACGCACAAGGAAATGCTGTTCTGGACCAAGGCGGAGTACCTGCAATTTGCACAGGCCATGATGGATAAGCCCATGTCCTACTACGCCTTTGAGATGCTCTACTGGTGCGGCATCCGTATGGGAGAGCTTCTGGCGCTGACACCGGCTGATTTCAACTTCGAGCGCTTTACGCTGACGATCAACAAATCCTATCAACGGCTTAAAGGTCAGGATGTCATCACCGCGCCGAAGACAAGCAAGAGCAATCGGGTCATCAGGATTCCCAGGTTTCTCGCCGAGGAGATGCAGGACTATCTGAAATCGCTGTATGGTCTGCGTTCAACGGATCGCATCTTCCCCATCACCAAGAACTATCTGCATCACGAGATGGACCGGGGCGCAAAACAGGCAGGCGTCAAACGCATTCGGATTCACGATTTGAGGCACTCCCACGTTTCGCTTCTCATCGAAATGGGATTCTCCGCCGTGGCAATTGCTGAACGCGTAGGCCACGAGAGCATCGACATCACCTACCGGTATGCCCACCTGTTTCCCGATAAACAGACGGAAATGGCTAACCGCCTGGACGATGAATGGACGAAGAAAGGAGAGCGCGCATGTCCCGAAAAGTAATGGATGCCCAAGGGCGTTGGCGGAGCGTAACCGTATCCTTTCGCATGTCCCCAGAGGAAAATGCGCTGCTGAGCTACTATGCCAAGCTATCCGGCATGACCAAGCAGGACTACATGATTGCCCGGCTTTTGCAAAAGGAGATCGTGGTTCAGGGGAATCCGCGGGTCTACAAGGCGCTGCGTCATCAGCTTGAAGCCCTTTTGCTGGAACTGCGGCAGATCAAATCTGTCGGTCAAATGCAGCCGGAATGGATGGACAGGCTTGAATTTGGACTGAAGATCATGGAGGGATTACATGAACAACACGATGCCTGAAAACAAAAAAGCGACCGCTCCAATTCCAGCTGTTGGCGCAGCCGGGGAACAGTCGACAATCAATGAAACCACTAACATTATACCAGAAAAAGCTGGAGAGCGCAATCTTCGGAAAGGAAGTCTCGATACCCTCTCGATGAGCGCCCTATACGACACGGCCTATCCTCCCAAGTCGGTGATCATCGAAAACCTGCTCCACGCTGGAACGTACCTGTTTGCCGGCGCGCCCAAGATCGGAAAGTCATTCTTCATGGCGCAGCTCAGCTATCACATCGCCACAGGAACGCCGCTTTGGTCGTACGCTGTCCATCCGGGCGAGGTCTTGTGCCTCGCCCTTGAGGACGACTACGCGAGGATTCAGAAGCGTCTGTTCAAGATGTTCGGCATGGATGGCACCGATGCGCTGCACTTCGTCACGCAATCCCGTACGCTCTGCGGCGGATTAAGCGATCAGCTTGACCTGTTCATGCAGGAACACCCGAACACTAAGCTCATCATCGTGGATACGCTGCAAAAGATTCGGGAACTCGGCGGAGACAAGTACAACTACGCCAGCGATTATGAAATCGTGGCCAAACTCAAGGCGTTCAGCGACAAGCACAACGTGTGCCTGCTGGTAGTTCATCACACGCGCAAGATGGAATCCGAGGACAGCTTCGACATGATTTCGGGGACAAACGGCTTGCTCGGTGCGGCAGATGGCGCATTCATCCTGCAAAAGAAGAAGCGAACAGACCGTAGCGCCAAGCTCAGCGTTGTGGGCCGTGACCAGCAGGATCAGGAGCTGACGCTTGAATTTGATCAAGCGCACTGCCTCTGGAAGCTGGTCAAGTCTGAGACAGAAGTCTTTAAGACGCCCCCAGATCCCGTGCTCGAATCCGTGGCAAAACTCGTTACGCCCCTCGCTCCTGTATGGAGTGGACGGCCCTCAGAACTGACGGCGCATCTGCCAGATGTTCCCCTTCTGCCCCATGTGCTCACCCGATATCTGAACATCAACGCCGAGCGGATGTTCAATGAACACGGAATCGTCTTTGAGAGCAAGCGCACACACGACGGAAGACTCGTTACTCTGACACTCAAGCATTCACCCGCGTGACGCTATGTGACGCTCGTGACGCTATTTTCTATATTGGCCCAATATCCCAAATAGCGACACGAGCGTCACGAGCGACACGGAAAGGAGTTTTATGAAGTCCGTTCAAATCCCGGAAGACCTGTTTTGCGATCTGTTCCTGTATCATGTTATCGGCATCGACGAACCCGGCGCTCGCATCAAAGCTGCGCTTGAGCAGAAAATGGAAGCGCTGAAAAGGCATGATCTTTACACGAAGTACAGGACTTCCGAAAACGAAGCCCACCGCGAGGAAGCGCGTCAGCAGTATCTGGACAGTGCCGGAATCCTGAAAAACTTCCGCTGGTAGACGCATCGCATTCTCCGCTCAGACAGGAGCGTGAAACGCTCCTGTTCCAGCCTCGAAGGCGAAAGCCCTGACCGCAAACCTCAAACCTGAATTTTCAGATGCACACAGCACACAAAAATCAAACACAACGACGCAAGGAGATGGAAACGATGTTCAAGCTAAACTACAACCGCCACGGTGAATTTCTGATTCCAGACATGGGACTGAGCGCAGAAGATAGAATGTCGCTTGGCAAGTACGGCACCATGCGCTGCCAATACCTCAAAATGCACCGGCCCGGATTGTTTGCACGGCTGCTACTCAGCGGGCAACTGATGCATCAACTGCACGAAGTCGACCGCGCCGCGTTACGGAGAATGGACATCCTGCTGCCTCAAATGATGACGGAAGCGGGACTCACGGAGGAACTGAAAAGCGAAGATCCGCTCCAGTGGGCGGGTGCGATGAATGCCATTACGGCGCAGATCGAGGAGATTCTCCTCGCGGAGCTGGTTTACAGCTGAGCGGTTCTGTTCCCATAAGGCCAACTCATCAAGCAGTTAATTTATAAGTTACCCTGCAGTACAGATCCTTATCACGCGCAGAAATACAACTGCCCTATGGCGATCCATGCGATACAGCACGGTAGCCATAGGGCAGTTTTTGACTGTCAGGCGTTGGGTGAAACAGCGAAGGAAGCAAATACGTCTCGCAACCGCAGAGCTTGCTCTGCATTACGGGGGATTGGGGGCTGGGCCCCCAACAAGCGAAGTGTAAAAAGTAAAACTTTTGCCCTGCTTGCCACGATATTTCACTTACCATCCATCAAAAACTTCTCTTCATCGGGAGGCCAAACTACATCTGCGTATTTCTTACTGAGGTTTCGAAAACACGCTGTACGCATAGCATTTTCTACAAGGCCTTGACACCCAATCTTGTAACAAATATAATCAATACAAAGCTAATTAGCTTTTAAGTTAATTATAGTTTGGAGGTGATATGATGGCAGAGTCTTATGGTCAGATACTATGTGCGGCGCGCAAACATCACGATCCACCTATGTCTGCAAGAGATCTTGCAAATGCACTAAAAGTCAAGCCGCCATTTATCACCGATATTGAAAAAGGGCGGCGATTACCATCCCTTGATACACAAAAAAAGATCAAAAAGCTATTAGCCTGCGACAAATATCCCGATTACCTCTTCGATGATCTTGCTGCCTCTTGTAACTCAGATAGCCGTATTGTTGCAGAAGATCTATCGCAAGCAATACGAAAAACACCTGCTCTTCGTAAACTCATAAGGGTCATTACTGAGCAACAGTTAACTGCGAAGGAAATTGACTCAATAGCCGATAAAATAGGAGGAACCGGTTATGACGCTGAATGAACTATTCAAAAACACTACATATGATGACACACTATTCTCAGTTGAGGCACAGGCTGCGATAGAAGCTCGTATTTCTGTAAAGTCTGCTCGTAGCACCGAGGTCCCTTATATCACTTGTGCAATTCGGAATAAAGAGATTAGGCTCACTCCGGAAGAAGCTGTTCGTCAACTCTATATTTACAAATTGATGAACGAGTACGGATACGCAGCCAACCGAATTCAGTTGGAAACCCCGATTCACTTTGGACGTGAAGTAAAGCGGGCTGATATTGCGATTATGGATAAAGATCGCCCGATGGTTCCCTATATCATCGTGGAGCTGAAAAAGCCAAAGCTCACTGATGGTAAGGAACAGCTGAAATCTTATTGCAATGCTACTGGTGCGCCTATCGGTGTTTGGACGAACGGTGAACAGATTTCTTGTTACAACCGAAAAGACCCCAATTTCTTCGAGGAAATCAGCGACATTCCTAAGGCGACGCAGAAACTTTCAGATATCATTAACGAAAAGTTTACCTATGAAGATCTAAAGAGAAAAGATAAAATCAGCACTCAGAAAAAGTCTCTCCGAGCCCTAATTAAGGAAATGGAAGATGAAGTTCTGGCGAGTGCGGGCGTGGATTCCTTTGAAGAAATCTTCAAGCTCATTTTTGCCAAGCTGTATGATGAGCTAATCTGCGCCAATGACCCCACTGCCTATTTGCAGTTCCGCAACACCGGAGACACTGATTTTGAACTGAAAGAAAAGATACAGGAGCTGTTCGATGATGCCAAAAAGAAATGGGAAGGTATTTTTACGGATGAAAGCAAAATTCTGCTTTCCCCGTCTCACCTTGCAGTCTGTGTTGCTTCTTTGCAGGATATAAAGCTATTTAACAACAATCTTGATGTTGTGGATGATGCCTTTGAATATCTGATGAGTAAGGCTCAGAAGGGTGAAAAGGGGCAATATTTTACCCCTCGGTATGTTATTGATATGTGTGTAAAGATGATGAATCCCACAACAAAGGATAAGATCATCGACACCGCTTGTGGTAGCTCCGGCTTTACTGTTCATAGCATTTTTAAAGTTTGGAAAGATATTCGCAGAGAAAAAGGTCTTCCGGAAGGCGATGGATTTACTGCAGCAGAACGAATTCCTGAAGAAACCAATTTTGTTAGGGACAATGTTTTTGCGATTGATTTTGACGAAAAGACCGTCCGTGTGGCTCGTACCCTTAATTTGATTGCGGGTGATGGTCAGACCAATGTACTTCATCTGAACACATTGGACTATTCCCGTTGGGGTGAAACCACTAAACAAGAGGATTGGATTGACACCTATAATGAAGGCTTTAAGAAACTCAAAAAGCTCCAGCCTGCTGGAGTGAAGGATTATAGCCAATTCCAGTTCGATCTTGTGATGGCTAATCCCCCGTTTGCTGGTGACATTAAAGAAAACACCATCATTTCTCATTATGAACTTGGCAAAAACAGTGCTGGCAAGTGGCAGAACAAAGTTGGCCGTGATGTACTGTTTATTGAGCGCAATCTGAACTTTCTGAAACCGGGCGGTCGTATGGCGATCGTTTTACCGCAAGGTCGATTCAACAACGCCAGCGACAAATACATTCGTGAGTTTATTGCTGAACGCTGCCGCATCCTTGCCGTTGTTGGGCTGCATGGCAATGTATTTAAGCCTCATACTGGAACCAAGACCTCAGTTCTGTTTGTGCAGAAGTGGGATGATACTTTGTGTCCTAAGAAGGAAGATTACCCCATCTTTTTTGCTACCATGCAAAAGCCAAGCAAAGACAATTCTGGCGATAAGATTTATTTACCTGATCCTGACACAGGATTGCCTGCCCTAGATGAGCACAACCATCTAATCGTTGATCACGACCTCTACCAGCTTTCCTACAAAAAGCAGGATGGTACCATTGAGACGCTTGCTGGTGGTATTGCGGAAGCATTTATTGAGTTTGCAAAGAAGGAAGGTTTAAGTTTTTTTCGATAAGCCCATCCGTTGAACCTTTCGGCAAAGCCAAGTACAAGGCTTTGATGGATGGGCTGGAATGTAGTGAGATTAAGAAATCGGAATTGGAGTTCTCTGGTAGAATTGATGCAGAGTATTATCAAAAAAAGTTTCTCCAGTATCAAAATGCCATTGCAAAGCATCACAATTTGCCGTTATCTCAAATCGCAGACTTCTTAATTGGCCCCTTTGGTTCTGCCTATGATACGAGCACCTACGTTGAGCAATCAGATTATCGTTACATTAGAGGTCAAGACGTGAAGCCATTTTTGTTGCAAGATACGTCCCCAAGGTATATGGCAGAAGATGACTACAACAGACTCAATAAATATGCACTAAATG
The DNA here is from genome assembly GCA_944364075.1 of uncultured Clostridia bacterium. Taxonomy (GTDB): domain Bacteria; phylum Bacillota; class Clostridia; order Christensenellales; family Aristaeellaceae; genus Egerieenecus. The sequence goes on along the minus strand of CALVVZ010000008.1, from coordinate 16,578 downwards.
CTAACGACATTTTAGTATCAGTGGTGGGCACATTAGGAAATGCGTGTATAATTCAAAAACATGAAATCCCCGCTATTTTTAGTTGTAAAAGCACAGCAGTTAAAGCCAAAAGTGTGAATCCGTTCTATCTTTTGAGCTACCTTAATTCGAAATACGGAAAAAGCCTACTTTGTCGAAAAGAGCGTGGAGCTATCCAAAAAGGGTTGAATCTTGATGACTTAAAAACGCTTGATATACCGTTGTTTTCCGATGAATTATCTAAAAGAACGGAGCTGCTGATTACCAAAGCATTGGAGAGTATAAGTTGTGCAAAGCATATCTACTCCGAAGCCGAAACTCAGATCGAGACTCTTCTGGGGACCGCTGTAACAGTTCCCAACAATAATCACTCCATCAAGACGTTAGCGCATAGTTTCTTAATGTCCAGCCGATTGGATGCAGAATACTATCAGCCCAAGTATGACACATACCTGGCTATGTTGAATGTATTTCCCACAACAAGTATCCCAAAAGAATTTGATGTATTCAAAAGTACTGGTTCAAATTATGCAGATACCGTTAGCGATGTCGGAGTAATAAAAACTAAGCAACTTACAAACTCTGGCGTAAATATTGATGGAATTGAAAGCTATTTCACTCAAGAGGCATGTGTAGAGAACAAGAGTACATTTGTCACTAATAATGATGTTGTTTTTGCCTCAATGGGTGTTGGATCTCTTGGAAAGGTCAGTTTGTTCTCTTATGATGGCGACAAGCGATTTGTAACTGATTCGACCCTAAGAATATACCGGGCAAAAGAAACTGCACGAGTCCTTCCTGAGGTGTTGTGTGTATTCCTGCAATCTGCTATTGGTCAGGAGCTTATCTATCGTTATGTTGTGGGTAGTACTGGCATTATCAACATCTATGATGACGATATCGCCAAGATTCCTATTCCAGTGCTGGATACAGAGTTTCAGACAGATATTGCTGCTAAGGTACAAGAATCCTTTGCTCTTCGCCGCCAATCTAAGCAGCTTCTTGAATATGCAAAGCAGGCCGTTGAGATCGCAATCGAGCAGGGAGAAGATGATGCACTGGCGTGGCTGAAAGACAAGGTGGAACAGTGATATGCAAGTAAAGAGAAAACATGAGCAATGGAAAGCAATTACCGAATCTGACTTTGTCACGCTGTTCATCAAAACATGGTTTACATTTATTGCAGTTTTGAGAGAATTAAATCCGGATGTTAAGGTTTTTACGCAAGAGGGTATGCCTCGAGGCGACAAGCCTTTTCTGAATGCTTATAAAGAAGGCATTATGCCCATTGTACAAAAGAACATCAATACGGATGATTTTGCCCAAGAGCTGTTGTCGATGTACCCGATCAGCATGCGTAAGGTAATGGATGTTTTTCCCCAGTATTTCTTTCAGACCTTTTTCCAAATCAATCGGGAGTTCTCTTATGAAGAGAAGACGATTGATTTGGATAAAGATAGAAATGTGAAGGAAAGGTATCAAGCAAACCTACATATTATAGATAAACACATTCTGAAATTCTACCTGGGTATATCCGGCCAATTCCGCACAACAAAGTATAACGAAAGCATAAAAAAAGAAATTGATCTTCGTCCAATTGTTTGTTCCACGGTGGAGAAGCATAGGCATCAAGACCTCGTTATAAATGAAACGCAATTTATGCGTGACTTTTATGATGCGGTAATGAGTGAGATAACAGGCACACTTCGACATTATATTGATATAACACTCCCGAAGCAGGGGTTCAACCAAACAGTAACCGGGAAAATTAAAGATGCCTGTTTGCGATTGGAAACAGCACTTCGTCTCAGATTTGAATACAACTACAAATATCCTCACGAAGTGGATCCGCTGATTGCACCGAACTCTTATGCAATCATTTACCAGATTCCGTTTAATGGGTTTGGCCGTTTAGAGCGAGAAAACATATATAAGTCATACCAAGAAGAATATGCACAGCTAATTGCAACAAAAGGCGTGGACTGGTTTGCTAATTATGTGTATGCTCTGAGAAACGCTTTGTTTCATGAAATAATAAGCCCATTGGATGAAGAGTGGCAAGCAATCTTTAAATCTGCATATTTGCTTCTAAAACAGGTTTCTGATATTTGCATTTCCTGTATTTCGCAAATAGAAGGATTTGCACAGACACAAGAAAATGCAGTTTTTGAGTACGCAGAGAAGCATAAAGCGGAGTGCTTCGATTATTTGGCAGATTATGTTGAGATTCTAGATTTTCCGGAGATGATATTGTCCGAGTGGAAAATTGAAAAAGGAAAAATCTCATTGCGCGGATGGTTTTCCGCTAAGCTCAAACTTCAGCAAGGAGATGCAGAAGCGGTAGAAAACGGAACAGGTTCTATCACTACGGAAGACAAGGGATTTGATTTTTCAATTACACTAGGTGATGATTTCAAAATTGCAATAGACAAGGATACTCAAAAAGAGATTATTGAAATTAAGCTCCAGGGTGCTTAGTGATTAACAATCTGTCACAATCGTTTTGAAAACCGAATATTTGCAAAAAGAGTATCTTGCATTCGAATAAAAGTGTGCAATCTCAATAGCATTGCGCCAACTGCATTTGTTCCGTCTATTCCTCCCTAGCCATTGAGCACCGCAACCTAACCCTTGACCAGGTCATCGCCTTACTCAATGATAAACGTGTGCTAGCACCTCAGCAGGAGTTTCAGAATGCTTTTCGCGCCTATGATCTGCTGCAAGTGCTCAACCCCTATTCCATTTGACGATTTGTCTAAGGTTCATCGTGTCATGATCAAAGGATTGGTATCAGGCGCAGAAGTATTCCAAAATCAGCGAGCTGGCGTATATCCGAGAGGTCAGCTGATACATTCCGGAACACCTGTACAATATGTGCCTGAAACCATGCAGCAGCTCTTTGAGTGGTTACAAAACACTCAAGCCCATCCGGTCATTAGTTCGAGCGCATTCCACTATGAATTCCTTTCGCGGACGGCAAAGGAGAACCAGTCGTGGTAGCGTCAACAGGTCCCTTATTCTACCATATCCCGGTTGCTTATGATAGACGCTTATTTTACAGAGATGGGAGCCAGTCTTCGCACATCTGTCGGTTGAGTCAATGATTCTGGCATATCAAGTAGATTATTATGTGACATTGAATGCCGCCAATACACAGCAGTCTTCATCAAATTTATGTTTGAAATGATTTTGGAAGCGCTGAAAAATGTTGATGCGAAGCAGCGCAGTTTCTCTATCCATCCTTCGTCAGAGGAGCGACTTTTTGCACTGCTGAGGGAAGATCCTCGCATGACCATCCCCCTCATAGCACAGCAGCCCGGCTTGGGAGAACGTCAGGTATGCCGCCTCAGCGCTTCTCTCAAAGAAAAGGGAAAGATCAAGCGTGAAGGCTCCAACAACTTCAGTTATTGGATCATGATTTCCATGTCCTGATAAAATGCCTGCGATACTGGCGCGATACTGAAAACTGTGCTATAATGAAAAACGTCCTCCATGAGGAGGATAAAACCGGATTTAAAAGACATATTTCTAAACCAATTTGCTTAGAAATTGAGTAATCTTGCCGAGTGGGAATGATTTCAGAGACCCGGAAAAGCCTGATATGACTGGGTTTTTGAAGGGTTAAGGCCCTTCGTGGCAACGATTTGGCAACATTTTTTCATTATCTTGAATTGTCAAGTCAAGTGCAACAGCGTATTGAAGAAAACCTCAAAAGGGGACTTCCAGCCGAGGCATTTGCGCGGACGACGGTTGAGTTTGGCGATGAAGGATGCTATCTGTCCCTCGCCGAAGTTCTCCATATCAACAGACTTGGGGCAGTATTCACGGATAAGACCGTTTGTGTTTTCGTTTGTGCCGCGTTCCCATGGAGCATGGGGCTTTGGAAAGTAGAAGGGCATACCGTTCATTGCATCGGTTACCTGCTCATGAAATGAGAACTCTTTCCCGCGATCAGGAGTAACGGAAAGCACGTATGCTGATGGGATAGTTCGAAGCAATTCAATCATCCCATCCCCTCCAATTGCAATGTTTTGCATCGGGACCCCGTTTTGAATCTGCCGCTCCAGATGCCGTAAAACCAGCAAACTTTCTTTTTCATTTGCCGGATACACATCCACACCGGTTATAATTCCATATTTACAGTCTACTGTAGTTTCCATCAGGTATCCAATTCCGCTCTTTTTTCCGTGATGGATACAACCACTGTCCGGGTCAGTTTTACTGGTAGTGCGACGCTTTCTGATCGTCTTGGCCGGAGGTCTTTTGAAGCCTGGCTGTTTAGAAAGTTCTTCATCCAAGCGATCCAGATAGCTCTGCATACTGAACTCGGCTTCCACTTCTGTATCCATCCAACTGTCTTTAGAAACGTTGGCTGGAAGGTAAGTTCCATCAGCAGCCAGTTCTTTTCCATCTACCAAGCCACTCTTTACACAGCGTCGGATGATCTCCCAAAACACCTCTTGAAACAAGCGACTCTCATTCCATTTGCGCAGGCGTGTTTTGCTGAATGTAGAGTGGTCTGGAATCTTATCTGTCAGTTCAAAGCCGCAGAACCATCTATATGCAATATTCAATTGAACTTCCTGCACCAAACGGCGTTCTGACTTGACGCCGTAAAGATATCCCACCAACAGCATTTTAAACATACTGACAGGGTCAACAGATGGGCGGCCATTTGTGGGGTAGTATGGCGCTACAATATCGTAAATAAAGTCAAACGAAATCATCTGATTGATTTTTCGAAGCAAATGATTTTCTGGAATCAATTCTGATAAATCAAGAATGATCATACTCATTTGACCACTTTGCCGTCCCATCATACATCACCCCTCCTTTGCCCCCATTATACACTAGGAACCATGCCTCCGAAGATTTTGTCAACAGGTCCAACTCTTGACAGTACCTATATTTCTGCGTATATTCAGTCCAAGTTCTCGTCTGCACCCACGTACCACAGAGGTTGCCCGAATCTGTAAGCAATTGATTTTGAAAGCAAAAACAATGTCCCGTCCAGTCGGCAAAGCCGTTGGATGCACATAAAAGTAGGAGGGACCGCAGCCCCTCCTACACCTTTCTGAGTTTTTTTACAGTTTAGGGCTGCTGCAACAGCCCCCTTCTTATATTCGATTCTATGACCATTATTCCAGTTCAAATGCACCGGTATAGAGACGATAATACGTACCTTTCTTGGCAATCAGCTCCTCATGATTACCGCGCTCAATAATGCGGCCATGATCCAGTACCATGATCACATCGGAATTCTGCACCGTGGATAGACGGTGAGCAATGACGAAGACCGTACGGCCCTTCATCAGGTTATCCATACCCTTCTGTACCAAGGACTCTGTGCGGGTGTCGATGGAGGAAGTCGCTTCGTCCAGAATCATTACCGGCGGGTCTGCTACGGCGGCGCGCGCGATGGAGATCAGCTGACGCTGTCCCTGACTCAGGCCGCTGCCGTTGCCGGAAAGAACCGTGTTATACCCTTCAGGCAACATTTCGATGAATCCGTCAGCATGAACCAGCCGCGCAGCAGCTTTGCATTCCTCGTCGGTGGCGTCCAAGCGGCCGTAACGTATGTTCTCCATGACGGTGCCGGTGAATAGATTCACATCCTGAAGCACTATGCCCAGACTGCGCCGCAGGGAAGGCTTCTGAATTTTGTTAATGTTGATGCCGTCATAGCGAATTTTACCATCGGCGATGTCGTAGAAACGGTTGATCAAGTTGGTAATGGTGGTCTTGCCGGCGCCCGTTGCGCCTACGAAGGCGACCTTTTGACCAGGCTCCGCCCATACGGTTACGTCATGAAGCACTTCTTTGCCTTCTTCATAGGCAAAGTCCACATTGGCCAACCGCACGTCGCCGCGTAGTTCCGTCAGTGTAACACTGCCGTCCTGATGGGGATGACGCCAGGCCCATACGCCTGTTTTTTCATCCGTTTCCACCAGCGTGCCATCCTTTTCCTTGCGAACATTGACCAGGGTAACGTACCCCTGATCTTCTTCGCTCTTTTCGTCCATCAGGGCAAAAATACGTTCCGCGCCTGCCATAGCCATGACCACGCTGTTCAGCTGCTGGCTGACCTGAGAAATGGGCTGGATGAAGTTTCGGCTCAGCTGCAGGAAGGCCGCAATGCCGCCCAAGGTCAGTACGCCCATGCCTGCTAGTGAAAGGTTCGGTACGCCAATGATCGCCATGGCGCCGCCAATGATAGCCAGAATGGCGTACATCAGGTGGCCTAGGTTATTATTGACAGGCCCCAGAACGTTGGCGTAGGAATTGGCGCGGGTAGCGTTGTCGCACAGTTCGTCGTTTCGGCGGTTGAATTCTTCCAGTGCTTTTTCCTCATGGCAGAAAACCTTGACGACCTTCTGGCCGTTCATCATCTCTTCGATGTAGCCGTTCACGCTGGCCAGGGAGGTTTGCTGCGCAATGAAGTACTTGCCCGAATTCCCGGCAATTTTAGCGGTTACTTTCAGGATCAGTATCGTGGCCAGTACTACCACCAGCGTCAGCCAAACGCTGATGGAGAGCATGGTGCAGAATACTGCGATTACGGAAATGGCGGAGGCAAAGATCTGCGGAATGCTTTGGGAAATCATCTGCCGTAAGGTGTCCGTGTCGTTGGTGAAGTGGCTCATGGTGTCGCCGAAGGTATGCGTATCAAAATACTTGATAGGCAGGGTTTGCATATGGGCGAACATATCGTCCCGGATTTCCTTCAGCGTGCCTTGAGCGATCACGGCCATAATACGGTTGTACAGAAGGGTTGCCAGCACGCCGGCAAGATAGACCGCGCCCATCAGGCACAGCATCCGTGACAGGCCGGAAAAGTCGGGAACCGGCTGAACCAGAAGCGGCTCGATGTAATCGTCAATCAGCGTCTGCAAAAAACGCGAGGCAACCACCGAAGCCACTGAACTGATGATAATGCACAGGGCTACGGCGATGAACGGAAGCTTGTATTTGCTGATATACTGCATCAACCGCTGAATGGTATGACGGTTCACTTTTTTCAAGGCCTTGCCGGACAGGGGCTGTCCGCGCATGGGGCCGCGTCCCTTATTCATCATCGCTGCTGCCTCCTTTCTGCTGGGTATAATAAACTTCCTGATAAATGGGGGAGGTGCGGAGCAGCTCCTCGTGGGTGCCTATGGCGGAAATTGCGCCGTTATCCAGAACGATAATCATATCAGCTTCCTGCACGGAGGAAATGCGCTGGGCGATAATCAGCTTGGTGGTCACAGGCAATTCCTCGCGCATGGCTTTACGAATCATGGCGTCCGTGCGCGTATCCACGGCGCTGGTGGAGTCATCCATGATCAAGATCTTGGGCTTCTTCAGAAGCGCACGGGCAATACAGAGCCGCTGCTTCTGACCGCCGGATACGTTGGTACCGCCCTGCTCGATGTACGTGTCATATTGATTGGGGAAGCTCTGGATGAATTCATCAGCCTGGGCCTGGCGGCAGGCGTGAAGCATTTCTTCATCGGTGGCGTTTTCGTTGCCCCAGCGCAGATTATCCTTAATGGTGCCGGAGAAGAGCACGTTCTTTTGCAATACGACGGCTACCTGGTTGCGCAGCGCCTCAAGATTATAGTCCCGTACATCGTGACCGCCCACGAAAACGCTGCCTTCCGTGACGTCATACAGCCGGGGAATCAGATTTACCAGCGTGGACTTGGCGCTGCCTGTTCCGCCCAGGATACCCACCGTGGCGCCGGAGGGAATGTGCAGGGAAATATCCTTCAGGCTCAGGTGATCCTTGGCGCCGGAGTAGCTGAAGTTTACATGATTGAAGTCAATGCTGCCATCGGGCACATCCTTGATGTTTTTTTCTCCGTCATGCAGGTCGCTGCGCTCTTCCAGCACCTCGGCAATACGCTGTGCGCTGGCGCGGGACATGGTCAGCATCACGAAGATCATGGAGAGCATCATCAGACTCATAAGGATCTGCATGACATAAGTGAGCATGCTCATTAACTCGCCAGTGGAGAAGCCTGTGACCGGATCACCGCCGGTGGTGACGATCAGGCGCGCGCCTACCCAGGAAATCAAGATCATGCATGCGTACATGCAGAACTGCATCAGCGGCATGTTCAGGGACAGCAGCTTTTCCGCTTTGGAAAAGTCCTTGAAGATCCGCTGGGAAATACCGTTAAACTTACTGATTTCAAACTTCTCCCGCACGAAGCTCTTTACCACGCGGATACCGTGCAGGTTTTCCTGCACCACGGCGTTCAATTTGTCGTAGGTGCGGAAGATGGAGGTGAACAGCGGATGCACTTTGGAAATAATCAGGAACAACCCCAGGGCCAGTATGGGCGTGACCAGCAGGAACACCCAGGCAACCCGCGCCTCGATGGAGAAGGTCATCACAAAGGCAACGATCAGCATCACCGGCGAGCGGAAAGCCATACGGGTCATGACCAGAAAGGCGTTCTGCACGTTGGTTACGTCTGTGGTAAGACGGGTGACCAGGCTGGCGGTGGAAAACTTGTCGATGCTGCGAAAGTTAAAGGTCTGAATATTCTCATACATGTCCCGGCGCAGGTTGCGCGCAAACCCGCAGGAAGCTACGGCAGCTGTTCGACCGGCCATGGCGCCAAAGAACAGGCTTAGGGCAGCGGCGCATACCAGCAAAAAACCCCAGAACAGAATCTGCTGCATATTCTGAGCGTTGATGCCATAGTCCACCAGTTTGGACATGATCATGGGAATCAGGCATTCCATGGCGACTTCCATGATCATCAACAGGGGAGTGAGAAGCGTTGGCTTCTTGAATTCGCGGATGCTTCCCGCGAGACGTTTGATCATAAACCGTCCTTCCTCCTTCTCTTATCCGTAAAATACGCCTTCAAAGGCTGTCCGTTGCGGGACAGCCTTCAAAGGAGGATAACTATTTAATTAACGGCGGCCGGCGTCGAGACTTCCTGGGGAAGCGCCTGCTGCATCATGCGGTTGAATTCCTCGCCGGTAAGCACTTCCTTTTCATATAGCTCCTTGGCCAGGTAATCCAGTTGCGCTCTGTGCGCGGTGAGCAGAGCGACGGCGCGCTCGTATTGCGCTTTCACCAGCGCAATCACTTTCCGGTCGATTTCCTCGGAGAGCGCGTCGGAGCAGCTCAGGGAAGTGTCGCCGCCCAGATAGGCGTTCTGCACGGATTCCAGCGCGACCATGCCGATATCCTCGTTCATGCCGAAGCGGGAAACCATGGCGCGGGCCAGCTTCGTGGCCTGCTCAATATCATTGGAAGCGCCGGAGGTGGCGGAGCGGAAGGCAATCATTTCCGCGGCGCGGCCGGCGGTAAGGGTGCAGATCTTGTTTTCCAGCTCTTCCTGGGTCAGCAGGGTATGCTCGTCTTCATCCACCTGCATGGTATAGCCCAATGCGCCGGAGGTGCGGGGGACAATGGTAATCTTCGTTACAGGCGCGGAAGCCTTTTGCAGGGTGGCGACTATGGCATGACCTACCTCGTGATAGCTGACCACAGCCTTCTCCTTTTCGTTGAGCACCTGATTCTTGCGCTTGAAGCCCGCCATTACCGTTTCGATGCTCTCCTCAAGATCTTCCTGGATAACCTTGTCACGCCCCATGCGCACGGCTCGAAGCGCGGCCTCGTTAATCAGATTGGCCAGGTCCGCGCCGGAGGCGCCGGCGGCTGCCCGGGCAATGGCTCGGAAATCCACTTGATCGGAAAGCTTTACCTTTTTGGCGTGTACTTTCAGGATCTCTTCACGGCCTGTCAGGTCGGGAAGCTCCACAGGAATGCGACGGTCAAAGCGGCCCGGACGGAGCAGCGCAGGGTCCAGAATTTCAGGACGGTTACATGCGCCCAGGATGACCACACCCTTGGAAGCATCGAAGCCGTCCATCTCCGTGAGCAGCTGGTTCAAAGTCTGCTCCCGCTCGTCGTTACCGGTGATGCCTTTGGCGTCGCGCTTTTTTCCGATGGTGTCAATTTCATCAATGAACACGATACAGGGCGCTTTCTCTGCCGCCTGTTTGAACAAATCGCGCACCTTGGCGGCGCCCATGCCCACGAACATTTCCACAAATTCCGAGCCGGAGATGGAGAAAAAGGGAACGTTGGCTTCTCCGGCGACGGCCCGTGCCAGCAGCGTTTTACCGGTGCCGGGAGGGCCTACCAACAGCGCGCCTTTGGGCATGCTGGCGCCGATCTGCTGGTATTTGCCTGGATTGTGCAGGAAATCCACGATTTCCTGCAAGGCTTCCTTGGCTTCATCTTCTCCGGCCACATCGGAGAACTTCACGCCGCCGTCCGCCTTTACATAAACCTTGGCGTTGCTTTTGCCAAAGGACATGAAGTTGCCGCCCATGCCGGCTTTCTGCATCCGGCGCATGAGCAGGGTCCCCAGCCCCCAGAACAGCAGCAGCGGCAGTACCAGGTTGACCAGCAGCAACGTCCACATGGAGGTTTCCTGAGGACGTACCTGAGAGAATGTCGCGCCAGCGGCGTAAAGGCGATCCACCAGTTCAGGATCGTTCATGGCGATGGTGTAATAATAATGCTGAGGACCGGAGGAAATCAGCCATTCGGGCAGCCGGGAGTCAACGGCGCCTTCCGTGCGGCGGGTGTAGTAAATCACGTCCTGCTCTACCTGGACTTTATCCACGTTCTTGGCGTTCAGATCGTCCAGAAAGGTGTTGTAGCTGACTTCCGTCTGCTGGTTTTGCGTGTTGAACAACTGACTGTATACAAGGCTGTTCAGAATCATCACCGCAATCATGGCGACGACGCAGCCGATAATGATCTTTTTCTTCTTCTTATCATCCATGCGAGTGCTCACCTTCTTCAAGTATCATCGTTGGGCATGGCGGAGCGCATGAGGGAATTTCGCAGGCTCCAGGCGTTGCCTCCAGTGTGTTTTGATAGATCTGCGTCAGGAGACGGCGTAGATTTCGCAGGTCTTCCTCCGTCATTCCCTTGCGCAGTTGCCGCTCCATGGCTGCGCGATGCGCCATGGCTTCATCCAGAAGCGCTCTGCCTGCGGCGGTAAGGCAGACCTCCTTGCGGCGCCGGTCAGTGGGGCTCATGGACGTGACCACAAGCCCTTTGGCTTCCAGGCGCTTGAGCAGTCCCACAACCGTGGGATGCGACACGCCGAAGCGCGCCTCAATATCCTTCTGGCAGCAGGGCTGCCCGCCCATGCGGGCAATGTACATGATAACACGCATTTGGCTGAAGGTTATGGGTTTGAACCCTTGATCCGCATTGCGTCCGATGGCCGTGCTGATCCGTTTGAGGAGGAAGCCGATTTCCAAGTCTTCCTCTCCCATGACATCCTCTCCTTTCCTTTGTGTAGCACGCTACGATTATACGGAGAAATCCAGCGATTGTCAACGGATTCCTGCGGAATTCGTAATTCGTTCACATTTTGTCTGTGCGCATGTCCGCATCCCGGGGACATTGCCGCACACATTGCCATGCTATCATAAATGGGAAATATGAACACAATGCAAACTTTCCGTGAAGGTTTTCGCCAGAAACTTGCGCCTTGCGAAAAGGATGGCTAAGATAGAATGCATGAGGTGAGCAAGTATGCGGTTGCTTCTGGCGGAAGATGAAAAAGCCATGGCGGAGGCCGTGGCAGATATTCTGTCCTACCATCAGTACCATGTGGATACGGCGCTGCGCGGGGACGATGCATTGCAGATGGTGCTGGCTGGCGGGTACGACGGCGTGATCCTTGATGTGATGATGCCGGGACTGGACGGCTTGCAGGTGCTCTCGCGCATGCGTGAGCAAGGCCTCCGTACGCCTGTGCTGCTGCTGACGGCAAAAGGGGAGGTGGAGGACAAGGTAGCGGGTTTTGAAATGGGGGCCGATGACTACTTGGTCAAACCCTTTGCCATGGCGGAGCTTCTGGTGCGCGTCAAGGCGCTGCTGCGCCATGGCGGCGCGGAGGAAAACCTGGGCGCGGGATGCCTTCGCCTGGACAAAACCAGAGCCGCGCTGTGCTGCGGTGCGCTGTCCCAACCGCTAAGCCGCTTGGAATACAGGCTGATGGAACTGTTCATCAGCAATCCTGGGCGAATCTATTCTGCCGATGCGCTGCTCAGCCGGGTCTGGGGCATGGATTCGGACGCGGAAATCGGCACGGTATGGGTTTACATTTCCTATTTGCGGAAAAAGTTGGCTTCACTGGGCGCGGCGGCAGCCATACGCTCCAAACGTGGGGTCGGCTATTATCTGGAGGTTGAAAAGTGATTCGCTTGCTGCGCCGACGCTTTATCTGGGGGGCTATGACGGCTTTTTCCATTTTGCTGATACTGATGATCGGCGGCATGGTCGTTATCAGCTATTTCATTCTGGAGCGGGATTCCGACCGTTTCCTGAGCATGATGCTGGACGATGCGGCGGGCTATTCCCAGCCGGCATTTCCGGCTATGTTCGGCTATGAACCAAGGGAGCGAATGTTTCCAGCCGGGTTTTACGATATCGCCACCGACGCTTCGGGAGAAATTGTATCCGTGCAGTCCAGAGGGATTGTGGAGGATGCGGAAATTTCCGTGCAGACCTACGTGGCAGAGATCCTGCGAACTGCTGGAGACAGCGGCAAGGTAGGCGCTTATAAATACCGCGTCTACCGTGACGCAGACGGCTCCGCACGCATGATTCTGCTGGATAACGCCATTGCGCTGCAAGGACTGTATAATATGTTGCGGGGCGCGTTGGCGGTAGGGGCGGTATGCTGGGCGCTGCTGTTTCTGATTTTGCAACCGGTGGCTTCCAAGGTGGCGCGCTCTTATCGGCGGAACGTGGAACAGCAGAAACGCTTTATCACCAATGCCAGTCATGAAATCAAAACGCCGGTGGCCATTATGCTGGCCAATCTGGACGCGCTGGAGCTTCATGAGGGAGAAAGCCGCTGGAGTGCCAATATCCGGGCGCAGGTGGAACGCATGAGCGACCTGCTGCGGCAGCTGCTGATGCTGGCGCGTATGGACGAGCAACAGCTTCACGTTCGGGAAGAAAGGCTGGATCTAGCCGCTATGGTCCGCGGCGCGCTGGCCGCCTATCAGGAGCGCATGGAAGCGCGCCGGTTATCCCTGATTTCCGATTTGCCTGAGACGTTAAGTTTGCGGGGAAACCGGGAGGCGCTGGGGCAGCTGCTGGTAGCGCTGCTGGATAATGCGGCGCAATACGCCAACGAATGCGGACGTGTTTCTGTGAGCCTTCATGCCGGGCACGGGCGGGCACGCCTGTGTGTAGAAAACACGGTAGATCAGTTGCCGCATTGCGAGCCTGAGGCGTTGTTTGAACGTTTCTACCGTGGAGATGTCGCGCATTCCCAAAGCAGCGGCGGCTGCGGCATCGGCTTGTCCGCGGCGCAGAGTATCGCGCAAATGCATCGCGGCCGTATTCAGGCTGCCTATTTGCAAGAGAACGTCGTGCGCATCAGCTGCGAACTTCCGCTGGGGAACAGAGGGCTGCCGTTCCGGGGACTGTGCCGCCGCAGCATCATCCATGGAAAGTCTGCGGAACGCCGCTGAGACGGAAATTTTTTGAGAAAATACTTGCATTCCTGTCGTGGCATATGCTATAATCTCCTTTGTGACATACGGACGTTCCGCTGCCAGGTCTTGCCTTGGGCATGAACGTCTATGAGGGAAGGAGGAACACTTACAATGAGTGAAATTATTCGTTCGATCGAGCAGAAGCAACTCCGTACCGATCTGCCCAAGATCAGCATTGGCGACACCGTTCGGGTGTGGGTCAAGGTTGTGGAAGGCAGCCGCGAGCGTCTTCAGGCGTTCGAGGGTGTTGTGATCGCCATGCGCAATGGCGGCGTGCGTGAAACCTTCACGGTGCGTCGCGTGTCTTATGGCATTGGCGTGGAGCGTACGTTCCCCATGCATTCTCCCCGTGTGGATCGCGTGGAGATTATCCGCAGCGGTAAGGTGCGCCGCGCGAAGCTGTACTACCTGCGCAACCTGCAGGGCAAGGCGGCCAAGCTTAAGGAAGTCAAGCGCGTGTGAGTCTGATGACGAAGAAAGTTCCGTATTCCCATTATGGGAAGGCGGAACTTTTTTTATCCTGCGCCGAGGGCATACGCGGGAGCGAGCTTCTTCGCAACGCCGGATGTGCCGCAGAGAGAAAGGGGACTGGGTTATGCGGGACATTTTGTTTCGCACGGAAGATTATGTTTTCTCCTATCGCGTGGCCGCCATTTGCATGGAAAATGGCAGGGTCCTTTTGCAAAAGCCCGCGAATGATGAAGGATTTGCCTTTCCCGGCGGGCATGTGGCTTTGGGAGAAACTAATGCGGAGACGCTTGTGCGGGAATTCCAGGAGGAAATAGGCACGGAGATTTCTGTGGGCGACTTGCGGTGGGTGGGAGAAATTTTCTTTTCCTGGGGGAAAACACCCTGCCATCAGGTCTGCCTGTACTATGACGCTACCCTGACGGATTCACGTACCCCGAGAACCGGAGTTTTTCCGGCGAAGGAACATCTGGAGGGTCAGGACATCCGGCTGACGTTTCACTGGATTCCGGTAGAAAGCCTTGAAACGATCCGCCTGTATCCCGCCGATGCGGTACAGCTTCTGCGGATGCCGAAGGGCAACGTGCAGCATTTTATCTACCGGGAACCATAACCATACGATCATAGAAGTCTGAGGCCGTGCGGCGGTATCCGCACGGCCTTGCTGATTGATTTATGCGCTGTTTCATGCTGCCGTGTCTAATGGCTCAAAACGGCACTCGAAACGGTTGCTGGCCAACTGAATCCATTGCGCAATGTAATTTTCAAAAACGGCTACGGTATTTTCCCAGGCGGCATTTGCCGAGGCTTGTTCTTCCGTGACAGCGGCCCGGCGCGTCAAACGCTCTTTCTCCAGAAGCTCCTGACGGCGCTCATCCGTGAGAGTATACCAGGTGTCGTTGATGGTGGAACGCGTATAATCGGGGGTTAAGCTATCGGACAACACTTCCGGCGCAGGCAAATAAAACGTAATCGTATTGTCGCTGACATCCAGCTGCACCTTGCTCAGATCAATGCCTACGCTGGCATGATAATCATAGGATATTGCCACAGACTGCACCACGCCGATCAGGAACGCCGTGGTCGTGGAAGTCAGCACGCCTTCCTCATCTACGGTAGTCGTTTCCAACCGGGCGGAGGAGCGTATCTCCCGGGCAAGGGTGGCGGACTGTACCAGCGCCGCACCGCTGAGATCCGGCATCCATTGTGCTGCAAGACGGCCTGCGTAAGGGAGCATAACAAAAACAAGCACGATGCACAAGGCGCTTCCCAATACCTTGGCAAACCAGCGTCCTACGTGCCTCATGGCGTACCTCCCACCAAGACCTGTACCCATACCAGCAGGGGAATGATGGCATACTTGGCCAGCAGTATGCCAAAGGCAAGTACGCCGAAGCCCATAAAAAACCCGCGCAGCCTGGACGGACGGCGGCGGGGGCGGTCCGGCGGCATTGGACGATGTTCTGAACGCATGCGTTTCATAACCTCCTTGTGTGGGACTTCCATGACATTATACGACATTTTTTGCAATATGGCTACCCTTGCCGCGGCATTCCGATACGGGGGATGACGCTATATAATGAAGAAAACCCTTGCATTTTCCGGGAAAGAATGGTATTACTTAAGGGAAATTCAATTTTTCCTTGGGAATTCCAAATATTGGAAGGTGCTTTATGGACATTAACTGGTATCCAGGCCATATGGCCAAGGCAAAACGTCAGCTCGCCCAGCAGCTGGGCCGGGTGGATCTGGTGATTGAGGTCTGCGATGCGCGGTTGCCTCACGCCAGCCGAAATCCCGATCTGGACAGGCTAATCGCCGGAAAGATGCGCGTGCTGCTTTTGAATAAAGCGGATCTGGCCGATGCCAACGCAACGCAGGCATGGCTGCGCCTGTTCCGCGAACAGGGCCTGGAGGCCATGGCCTACGTATCCACAGCCGGTAAAGTAAAGGAAGCGATGGCGCTTATTGAGCGCGCTGCCCGTGAGACGGTGGAGCGCGCCGCGGAAAAGGGCGTGCGCAAGACCGTCCGCGCCATGGTGGTGGGCGTGCCCAACGTGGGCAAAAGCACCTTTATCAACCGGTTGCACGGGGGAAGCATTGCCAGGGTAGGCGACCGTCCGGGCGTGACCCGAGCCAATCAATGGGTGAAAATTACGCCCTATTTGGAACTGATGGATACGCCCGGCCTCCTCTGGCCGCGTCTGGATGATAAACGCGCCGCAGAGCGGCTATGCTATATCGGAACGGTCAAGGACGAAGTGGTAGATGTGGCGATGCTGGCCATTCACCTTCTGGAAGATCTGCTCCAGGTATGTCCCGCACAGGTGGCGGAGCGATTCAAGCTCAAGGATCTGTCGTTGCGCGGGGTCGACCTGCTGGAAGGAGTATGCCGAGGCCGCGGTTTCCTGATGAAGGGAAATGTCTGCGATTTGGACCGAGGCTGCGCGGTGGTACTGGATGAGTTCCGTGCAGGAAAGTTGGGGCGCATCACCTTGGAGATGCCTGCGTCGGAGAAGCCGTGTCGCCTGACGCTGCCGGGGGCAT
>CALVVZ010000007.1 GCA_944364075.1 uncultured Clostridia bacterium | reverse complement strand
CGAGGTGGCATCTGATTCCGGCGCCAGGGTTTCCGCCGTTTCTTCCGTCGCCGCAGCTTCCGGTGCGGATTCGCTCATCTGCTGAATCAGCGCCAGCGCTCCGGCGGCATAGTCAGCCATGATGTCTTCCAGTTCCTGTTTGGAAAGATTGGCAACATCCTCCGCCCCGGTTTCATCAATCACCTGCAACACCCAAGGCGAAGTTGTCTTGAATTCTCCCTGAAGCGTCAGGGTCATTTCTCCCTGTTTCCAGGAAGCATCCAGCTCCAGAGTCGTGGGATTGCGGTTCGCGCTCAGGCTGTGGAAGTGGGCCAGCGCAGTCAGCTCTGCCGCCTCGCCCTCCTCCGGCGTTAGGGTCAAGGTCAGGGATTCATACTGATGCTGACGGCCATCGTCATCAATGCTCTCCCGGGTGGTGCGCAGCAGGGAGTATTCCGTTTTGAAGCCGCCTTCGCTGCCATCCAGCATTTGCCGCTCCACAACGCCCTGCATGCGCACGCCGCTGACGCCCTCCTCCTTATCGGTAATGGAGAAAATCAGCGTATCCACGCTGCCGGCCAACGTCACGGTCAGCGCGTCCCCCTCCTGGTAAATCATCAGCGTGTCGTAACCAGTCTCCTCGGCAGGAACAGGTAGCAGAATCTTGGTGTAGAGCACATCTCCCGTTAAAGCCATTTGCCGTTCCAGGCTGATGGTACCGGTGAGATCCATTTCACCGATGCGCTGGGCATAATAATCCGCCCATTCGGTGTTCAGGTATGCCTCTGCTTGAGATTCGCTCATCACACCAGCCAGCAGGCTACGAAGACTTTCATCCATGAGCATGGAACGAACCAGCGCGGCCGCCTCAGTCTTAGCCGCAGATGCAGGGATCTCATAGTTCACCTGCATGCGGGTCTCCCCATCCTCCTGCCGGATGACCGTAGGCGCAGCGGCATAGCCGTTCAGCCACATTTCCAACGCCTGCTCGTAGGGTGCCAGTGCCGTTTCCCAGTTGGCGGTCCAATCCTCCGCGTCTACCTGGAGAATCTTCAGCGCCGCAGTATACCATTGAGGGTTCAGTCCCTCTTCTTGAGGAAGCAGCTGCTGAAGCAGACTTTCCGTAGCAGAAAAGCGCAGCTTGTCCTCCGGCGCAAAAGCGCTGGAAAGCACAAAACTCTCCTCGTCCCCGAAAAACTGCGTCAGGCCCAGCTGTGTCTCGCCGCGCTGAAAATACGCTTGATACTGCGCCTGACCGGATGACCGAATACCGCGAATCTCCAGCGTCGTATCCCGGAACAAGCCGCTCAACAGCGCCTCCAGCTCCGGATTTCCCGTTGCGGAAAGGGTCACGCTTCCTTTGAGGCCGCTCAACTCCATCTGGAGCATCATTTTCTCCGGGAGTCCATCATATTGCGCCGCCAGAGCGCTCACGCAGGTCCAGGCCATCACCAACGCCATCGCCAGGCAGATGATCCGCTTTTTCACAGGTATTCCTCCTTTACTCTATGGAAAGCGCGTCCCGCGCGGCTGTCACGCGCCGCCCAGCGCATCCAGAATACGTTGCCATGCATCCTCGGTCAAGCCTTCGCTGATAAAAAGTAGATCCTCTTGAGGAAGCTGCAACAATCCCCTGAGCATATCCGCCGCCAGCTGTTCGGCGCCCTGTTCCTGCAGGAGCGTCAATGCCTCAGTACTCAAGGCCTCCAGATCGGTTTCCGCTTCCCGCAGCTCCCAATTGAAGCCATCGCCATAGGCCAGATTGATATATACGGTTGCTTCCTGGGTGATACGCTTGTCCTCCTTGTAGGTAACCAACACGCTGCCGTTGACCTCCGGGTTCATATCACCCAAGGCAAAGTTCATTTGAGGTTCAAGCACCCAGGTCAGCCTGGTATCGTCCGGGAGGGTTTGTTCCACCCAAGCCTTACCTGTCAACTGGCTGCCCGCGATGTCAAAAGTGTTCTCCAATTCCGCCTCGCCTTCCAGAACGGTTTTTTCCTTATTTCGTACCGTTTCATAGCAAAAGGATTCGCTCAGTGTGCGCTGCGCGCCATCCACCTTTGCCACTCGCTCCCAGGTGAGGGTGTCGCGGTCATTGCCGGAAACCGCAGGAGATTTCAGCGAAAGGGTATCCCTGGCTTCCTGGCCGTCGTCCTTCATGCTCCAGGTGAGGGTCACTTTCCGCTGATGATCCTCGTCCCCACCGCACCGGCCCGTATAGCCGAAACGTAGAATCTGGCCGTTTTCGTCTTCATAAACGGTGATTTCCTGGTCCTTGGTAAATACCAGACCGGACAGGAAGGAACGCACCCGCTCTTCCTGCGCCGCTTCTGCCAACAGATATCCCAGCTGCTGAGCCTCTTCTTCCGGAATTTCATAGGTGCGCAAATAGGTTGCGGTACCCATTTTATCTATTTTCTTGGAAACGGATTTTTCCTTCATCCAAGATACCAGCAGTACCGGGAGATCATCTATGAGGCGTTTTGCCTCCTCGACGGCAGCATCCTCCGTGCCTGTATAGCCGCCGAGATTCAGCGTAGAGCTTTCGCCCAGAAGCAGCGCAATGGGGTCCTCAGAAACCGCTGTCAGTGTAACGCCGGGCACAAAGGAGGCATTCAGGCGCTTGACGCCATTTGCCTGACGTTGGGTCAGTACCGCCGTATCCACCCCATCCAGCAGCACCGCAGCCCTGCTCCAGTCTTCCTGGGCCATGTGCAGCGTTTCCACCTGGAACGACACGTGGCTAAGCAGCAGGTTCAGTGCTGCCAGCGTGGTATCGTCAAAGGGCATCCACGCGCCCAGCTCCACGTTCACTATGGCGCGGACCGGCGCCTGGTTTTCCTCCATTCGCCACTGGGTCAGCTGTGGCAGCAGTTCTACTTCTGCCCCGGCAGCAAGCGGCATCAGCATACCCAGGCACAGCAGCACCGCCAGCAGTTTCTTTCGCATGGTTCATTCATCTCCCTCTGATGTAACGCGCGCAGGGGGGACAAACCCTGCCTGCGGGGAAAATTCCGCTGCAAATTCCGCAAGCGCTTCCCGTACTTCATTGGCCGTAGGTAGGGTATTGATGCGGCCTCGCAGCTGTGCCGCACCCCGCAGGCCATGGAAATACCACCCGATGTGCTTGCGCATTTCCCGTACTGCCACCCGCTCGGGCTTCCAGCCCATAAGCAGTTCAATATGTCTCAAAGCCATCTCGACCCGCTGGGTCACAGTAGGTTCCTGCCAGGGTTCGCCGCGCAGCGCCTGCTTGACCTGCCCGAAAAGCCACGGATTTCCCAAGGCTCCCCGTCCGATCAGCACCCCGTCGCAGCCCGTCTCTTCCAGCATGCGCAAAGCGTCCTGAGGCGTAAAAATATCTCCGTTACCCAGCACAGGAATACGCAGCCGCGCCTTGACCCGGGCAATCGCAGCCCAATCCGCCTTGCCGCTGTACTGCTGTTGCCGGGTGCGGCCATGCACCGCTACCTCCCTGACGCCGAGCTCCTGGGCCATTTCCGCCAATTCCTCCACATTGACGGAAGAAGCGTCCCATCCCAGACGAAACTTGACGGAAACAGGCAGCTCCGTAGCGCCTACTACCGCGCGAATGATAGCTTCCGCTTTGCGCGGATCTCGCATCAGGCCGCTGCCTTCCCCGGAACAGGCTACTTTATGGGCCGGGCAACCCATATTGATGTCCACGCCATCGAATCGGCCCGTCTGGGACAGCCGTGCCGCAGCCTGTGCCATGAGCTCCGGCTCCTTACCAAAAATCTGCACAAAAAGCTTTCCTTCACCGGGCGCTTTTTCCAGCAGCTGATTGGTGGCCACATGATTTTTCGGCGCGTAAACATACCCCAGCGCGCTGATCATTTCCGTGGTAGCCGCATCACAGCCCTGTTCAAAGCAGAGCAGGCGAAAAGGCCAGTCGGTTATTCCAGCCATGGGCGCCAGTCGGATTTCCTTCATGCCTCTTTCCCCTTGGGAAAGGCGGCAATCCGGCAAGCTACCCGCGCAAAGGGCAGCATGGTCATTTTCTCCACTGCACCCTCCGCTGGCGGCGCAATGGGCGGGTCTGCCGGCACATAAACCCGGGTTTTCCATTCCGGAGCGTCCATGACCTCCGCCACCGTTCCTTCCTCGGTGTCCGCCGCGCCGCACAGCGCGCGGCGCCAGTTTTCCCCTTCCACGGGCAAAGCCATCAACGTATCTCCCCTCAGCACAGATATGGACTGATGGTATCCTTCCTCCAGACGCGCGTCACAGGGAAGGAGCAGGGTGATAACGTCCCCTTCCTGAAATGTCCGGCGTAAGGCAAACACTTTGCCGGCCTCCGGCGCGTATCCGCCCTCCCCGTTAACCTGCACCATGGGGTCCTTTGTCCAGGATGGAATACGCAGCCGAAGCTCCGCCTCCGCCGGTTTTTTCATGGACACCGTAAGGGTCAACCGCTGGTCCTCCGCCGAAACAGTCAGTGCGGTTTTTTCACCGCCCAGGCGCAGTACATAGCGTCCGGGTAGGTACAGCCCCACGGAAATGCCCGTGGAGGTAGCGCATACCGCAGTGCGCGCAATCTCCGCCGCACCGGACAGCAGCGCCCCCAAGGATTCCTCCGCGGTACGTAACGCCTCTCCAGGCGCGTAACAGTCTGCCACTCCCGCGTTAACGCTCAGGCTGTTAACCCTTAGGAAGGGCAACAGCCTGCCCTCGGGCAAGAATGCAGGCAAAGCGTTTTCCACCAACCGCGCCAATGCTTCCGCCGCACCTGTCTTTTCCGTCACCTGCCATACCCGCGCAAGACTGCGGGCCGTCTCACCCGCAGACCAAGCGGACACCGCTGCCGAAGGGCTTCCCCCTGCCAGATGTAAATCAGAAGTAAAAACGCCCAGAGCACTTCCGTGAAAGCGCATGATCTTCTCATATCCGGCGTAACCGGCTTCCAGATCCCGGCTGCTACCCGAGTACAGCCCCATAAGCATAGGCAACCGGATTCCCTGGGCCAGTGCCGGGCCAAAGGTAGCCAAATACTGTCGGGTATAAAAGCCGCTGGGATCGTTTCCCTCCGCCTTTCGGCCGGCTTCCATTTCATCCCGGTCCATAAGTTTTCCCGTGGGACGGGACAGGGCAAAAGTGCTCATCAGTCCGCTCCAGTCCATGGCGTCCCGTCGGGTCAGTTCCATGAGATGCAAAAGCGCTTTTTTCCCCGTGGCATTATAAAGAAAAACCAATAATTCCATCAGGTCCGCTGCCTGTCCCATTACGTCCCCATCCAGCCGAAGCTCTTCCCAGCGCTCACGCAGATGCGCGCAATAGCGCATCATGGGCATCAGCAGGGCTTTGTCCCCCCGGTGGGCGAATATCCGGGCCGCAGCCAGCATGATCCGTATGCCCTCAACAGGCCGCAGGGGCAGACTTCCGTCCTGTCCTTGAGTTTGTAAGCGTTCCTGTACCCATTGTTCCGTTTTTTCCGCCAGCGCGGCATTCTCACACAGATAAGCGCAAGTCAATGCTCCATCCGCCAGCGCGGCGGACATGGGCGCCTGCAGCGCCAGCGAACAAAGCCTCTCCAGGGTCTCCCCGGCAATCCCCGTCAGCCGAATTCCCTCCGGTGCCAGGGGCGCCAGGGGTTGTCTGGTCAAGGGCGCACGGGAAAACATGGGTTTCAGCGGCATACTCTTTCCTCCTGAATCATCCATCGTATCCTTACATTTATGATAATCCGATGATATTATAGACGTTTTTGCCGCCTTGTTCAAGGGGATGCGCAAAGTTGCACCCGTCAGGCTGCCAAAAAAATCCGGAAGATGCGTTGAAGAGTTCATACCTGCACATGTCATAAAAATCGTAACGCCACTTTTGTGAGAAATGAATTCGATCAAACAGCAGAAGTCTGAATTTATAACGAATCGATTTTCAAGCAAGGCCAGCAGCCTGCACCGCCGGCAAAGCCGCCAGATACGAATGAAAGCAGGAGAGGCCGCAGCCTCTCCTGCATCCCCCTGGGGGGTTGTAACCGTCTGTGGGGCGTCCCCACCGGAACGCCCCACAGACTTGTTTTACTTGCAGTATTCTTCCCGGTATCCGTCCAGCTCCCGTTGGTTGCCGTAGACGAAGTGATCCGGCAGCAACTCGCACCAAGTGGGTTTCTCCACGCTGTAATCATGCACGGAGGGATCATATACCAGCAGCTTTTTTCCATGCTCCAGATAGGGGTTGGGATTCGGCACCGCAGAAAGCAGCGCCCGGGTGTAAGGATGCATCGGGTGGAGGAACAGTTCCTCGGACTCCGCCAGCTCCACAATCTGCCCCTTATGAATGACCGCAATACGATCAGAAATAAAGCGTACCACAGACAAGTCATGCGCGATGAACAGATACGTCAAGCCACGCTTCTGCTTCAGGTCGTTAAGCAGATTGAGCACCTGGGCGCGGATGGACACGTCCAGCGCCGAAATAGGCTCGTCCGCCACAATGAACTCCGGCTTCATAATCAGGCTGCGGGCAATACCAATACGCTGGCGCTGTCCGCCGGAGAATTCATGAGGAAAGCGCGAGGAGAACTCAGGCAGCAGTCCTACCTCGTCCAGTGCGCCTTGCACCTTGGCCCGGCGGTCCGCTTCGTCCTTGTACATGTGGAAGTTCAGCAAGCCCTCGGAAACGATGTAATCCACCTTTGCACGCTCGTTCAGAGACGCCATGGGGTCTTGGAAAATCATTTGGCAGCTGCGGATCACTTCCTCGTCCAGCGCCTTGGAAATTTTGCCGGAGATACGGCGTCCCTTGAAAAGGATTTCACCCTTCGAGACAGGGTTGATGCGCACGATGGCTCGTCCGATGGTGGTTTTGCCAGAACCGGACTCGCCCACCAACGCAAAAGTCTCCCCGCGATAAATGGTGAAATTTACATCGTTCACCGCAATGAATTTTCTCCGGCCATTGCCAAAGGCGACCTGGAGATTCTTGACCTCAATCAGCGCTTCACGGTCCGGCGCCAGGTGCGGATGCGGAATATCCACCACCGGGTGGCCCTCCAGATGTTGACGGCTCAGCTTGCGAATGGTGTCCGGTTGCTCCACCACCGGAGCGCGCGGGTCCATCATCCAGGTCTTGGCCTGATGCGTAGGCGTCACGTCAAATAGCGGCGGTTCTTCCAGAAAGTCAATGGTCAGCGCGTTCCGGTTGCGCGGCGCAAAGGCGTCGCCTTCCACCTTATTGAACAGGTTCGGCGGCGTGCCGTCGATGGCGGGGAGCTTCTCTCCCTTCACGCCCAGCTGCGGCAGCGCGCTGAGCAGCGCCCAGCTGTACGGATGCCAGGAATCGAAGAAGATCTCGTTGACCATACCGATTTCAACAATCTGTCCGGCATACATCACCGCTACCCGGTCGGCCACGTTGGCCACCACGCCCAGATCGTGGGTGATGTAAATAATGGTCATGCCCTGTTCCTTTTGCAGCTTGCGGATCAGATCCAGAATCTGCGCCTGGATGGTCACGTCCAACGCTGTGGTAGGCTCGTCGCAAATCAGTATCTGCGGCCGGCATGCCACCGCAATGGCGATGACCACACGTTGACGCATGCCGCCGGAAAACTCATGGGGATACTGATAATAGCGGCGTTCCGGATTCGGAATGCCCACCAGCTCCAGCATGTGCATGGCTTCCTTCTTGGCGGCGTTTCCCTTCAGGCCCTGATGCAGCTCAATGGCCTCCTGTATTTGACGGCCGATGCGCTTGAGGGGGTTCAAGCTGGTCATGGGGTCCTGGGTTACCATGGCGATCTTCTTGCCGCGAATGGTACGCCATTCCTTTTCCGTGGTGAACTTGGTCAGATCCTGGCCCTGGTACATGATGGAACCATGGGTAATGGAACCGTTCTTGTCCAGCATGCCCACAAAGCACTTGGTGAACACGCTCTTGCCTGAACCGGACTCACCCACAATGGCCAGCGTCTCGCCGTCATACAGCTCCAGGGAGCACTTGCGGATGGCCGTCAGCTTCTGCCCGCGCAGGGTGAACTGCACCTCCACGTCCTTGGCAGCCAGAATAGGCTCATTGGACAGTATCTGCTCCGCACGCTTCTCAAAGTCGATTTCGGGAATATCTTTTTTCATTGCTTCACTCATCGTCATGCCCTCCCATCAAACGTGATTGCGCGGGTCGCAGGCGTCGGAGAACGCATTGCCCACCAGATAGAAGGTAATGGTGATGATGGACACAATGACCGCCGGGAAAATCAGCAGGTAGGGATAATCCAGGAAGTAGCTGCGCGCATTCCGCAGCAGAATACCCAGAGACGGGGTGGAAATATCCATCAATCCCAGGTAAGTCAGGGTCGTCTCGTAAGCAATGGTGCCGGGGATCGCCAGCGCAAGACGCAGGATGATCACACTGACCATATAGGGCAGGATATTCCGGTAAAGAATGCGCCACAGGCTGGTACCCAGGCAGCGGGATGCCAGATTGTACTCCCGGTCACGATACATGAACACCAGATTGCGAATGTTCCGCGCCGTGCCCAGCCAGCCGAAACCAATCATGGCCGCGCCCATGACAAGGGTGGTCTTACCGATCATCAGGGCAATCAGCGTCATGTAAATGATAACGGGAATGTTATCAATCAGGTTGTACAGTTCGGTGAAAAAGCGGTCCAGCTTGCGCACGTAGCCCCACACCAGGCCGATGACCACGCCCACAAAAATCTGGCCGAAGGACACGCTCACCGCAAGAATGATGGATGTACGGGTCGCATGCCACACCTGGCTCCAGTAATCGCGGCCCAGGTTATCCGTACCGAACCAGAATTCGCTGTTGGGCGAGGTAAACATCAGGGAATTGTCAATGCGCAGGTTGAACACGTCATACTTGCCAATGGCCGCCGCTACAAAGGTAAATAGAAACAGCAGCAGGAAGATAATGAACATGCCCACCGCAGCGCGCTTTTTCAAAAAGCTGCGCCATACGCTCTTCCAGTAGGAATACTCCGAAGAGCCGGTATACTCAGCCGCCTTCGCTTCATATTCCGCAAAGGAAAAGAGCTGTTTTTCAGGCATTTGCGCCCGGGCATGCACGTGCACGCGGCCACGGCTGTACTTGGTGGTGGTGTTTTTGTCCACCGCGGAACGATCCACTTCCAGATCAACGATGGGCTGCTCAAGTTCAGATACCGTCTTTTCCATTACCGCGTGCCTCCCTTCTTGCCAAGATGAATGCGAGGATCAATCAGGGTCATAAGAACGTCGCCCAGAAATACGCCCAGAATGCCCAAGGTCGCGTAAAGCATAACCACGCCCTGCACCACCGTGGTATCATAGCGGGCAATGGCGTCGGTAAGCAGCGGACCCATGCCAGGTACGGAGAAGAACCGCTCCACCAACAGCGAGCCGCCCACCGTCAGCAGAATGGAATAGGGTAAATACTGTGCCAGGGGCACAAAGGCATTTTTGAGCACGTGACGGTACATCACGGAACGAGTGCTCATGCCTTTGAGCTTCGCCAGGCGGATATAGTCCTTATTTAGCTCGTCCACCATGTACCGCCGGGTCCAAAGCATGTAGCCGGCGATGGAGCCAATGGAAAGGCAAACCACCGGCAGTATGGAGGACAGCTCGGGTTTTCGCATGCTATACATGGATGGCAACCCCAGGACGCGGGCGCCGAAGGCCAGCACCAGGGAGTATGTCACCAGGCTTGGCACCGCGTTCACAAACACCGTGTACGCTGTGCCCAGATGGTCAAAGATACCGTCTTTATACCGCGCCTGCAGCACGCCGAAGCATACGCCCAATACCAGCGATATGCCCAGCGATATGAGACCCAGGCGCATGGATACCTCAAATTTGCTGCCAATCACCGAAATGACGGGCTGATTGGCTTGGATACGCCGGCTTGTGCCTAAATCGAACTCCGTAAAAAGCTGCTTGTAAAAGCGAACCAGCTGCGTCAGGGGATGATCCAGGAACCCGGCCGCCTGCAACCGGTCATGCTTCTGCTGCTCGGTCAGCTTCATCAACTCGTCTTCAGTAAAATAATAATCCGTAGGCAAGAGGCGCAGCAGCAGGAAAACAATGGTAACGACCAGTAAAATCGTAACAACGGACTGCAGCAACCGTTTGAGGACATATAGGAACATGCTCACATCCCCCAGACCTTCGTGAAATTAGCAAGAATCTGGAGCGGTCCCCCGAAGGAGACCGCCCCAGAAACTTTTCCATACCCTTTTATCTGAAATTACTCGGCGCTGTTGTAAGCTTCCGCCAGCGCGGCAACTTCATCAGTGGTGTAGATGGCGTCGTTGGTCTCCCAGTTCACATAGCGGTAAGCCTGGATGCCGTAGGCGCTGTACACCTTGGAGTAGGGATTGATGCAGGTCAGTTCCCAAGCCACTTCATAGTTGCAGGGGATCGCCAGCGCATGGTTGAGGAAGTACGCTTCAGCCTTGGCGAAGGCAGCATAGCGGGCATCCTGATCGTCGGTGATGGCCTTGGCGTCGTTCACCATCTGCGTGAACTCGGTGTAGGTGGCGATCAGATCCTCGTCCGTAGCATTGTTGATCATGGAGTAGTTCATGGAGTAGTAGGCGTTATCCTCGCCGTAGGTCTCCTGGCCCAGGAAGTTGATGGGATCGGCAAAGTCAGCGCCCCAGCCATTGATATAGATGGAAGCCAGCTGCGGGATACGTACTTCGTTAGTGGGGGAGGACACGTAGGTCAGGATGTTCAGCTTCACGTAATCGTCGCCCAGGCAATCGGAGAACACCTGCGCCAGGGTATCGGCGCTGTCCTTGGCGGTCTGGCTGTTGCCCTGGATGTAGTAGTCGATCTCCACGGGGAAGGTCACGCCCTTGGCAGTCAGCTCTTCCATGGCCTGCGCCTTGTAAGCGGCAGCCTTCTCGGCGTCCACGCGAGCATAGGTCTCGTTGGAGTACTGCAGGCCCAGTTCGTCGCGAACCATCTGGGTGTAGTCCACGCCGGAGCCGTTCACGGACACCGCATTGCCGGTGTAAACGAAGTTCTGGCAAGCCAGCGGGTTAATGGCGTTGGTCCGGGCCAGGTAGGGGGTCAGATCCAGGCCATAGTACCAGCTCAGGCGGAAGGCCTCGTTGGCGATGGCGGTGTTCCAATTGGTGTCCTTGGTGCCGTCCTCGTTGTTCTTGTCATACACCAGGTGGATCTGGTAGGAGTACTTGGTGGGACGGGCTTCGGACAGGTTGTTGTGGAACTCGTGGGATTCGCTGGCATAGATGGTGGACAGGGTGGACTGGGTCAGGGTGACGTGATCCAGCTCGCCAGTCTGGAAGAGGTTGTAGGCCACATCCTGGGACTCAACCATCTTGATGGTCACGGTGTTAAACCGCTTGATGTTGTCCGCGTTCCAGTAGTTGGGGTTCGCGGTCAGAATCTTTTCGTTCTGATGCACATAGGAGGTTACGGTATAGGGGCCGGAGTACCACAGGTTCTCCCAGGTGATGCCCTGGTAGCCTTCCACGCCCACTTCCTCGATCAGCTTGGCGGACAGCGGATACAGGCAGTTGTAGGTGGCCACGGAGGGGAAGTAGCTCAGCTCGTCCGTGCAGGTGTAGACGATGGTCTTCTCATCAGGGGTAGCGATGCCGACCATTTCCTTGAACACGGTGGTATCGAAGCAGGAAGGATCAATGTACTTGCGCAGCTCGTCGGGCACGGTAACGCCGTCGTCCACGATACGCTGATAGGTCTCCGCCAGATACTTGGTGTACTCATAGTAATCGGCGGCGCCAACGATCATTTCTATGGGCATGGAGGTGTTGGAAGCGCCGTTCTTGGAGAAGTTCAGCACCCACTCCAGACCGGTCACCCAGTCCTCGGCTACCACGTCGGCTTTCTCGTTGCCGTCCTTGTCAACCCACTTCATGCCATCGTTGAGCACGAAGGTCCAGGTCTTGCCGCCGTCCTCGGTGTACCATTCCTTAGCCGCGTTGCCCACCAGCGCGCCGTGGGCGTCGTTGGTCAGCAGACCGTCGATCAGGTTGCACAGCACGTTCAGGTCGTTGGCCAGCTGAGAGGAATGGATGTTCCAGGTTTCCATCTCGCGGGCGGTGGTCTCATAGGTCCGCAGGTCGGTGATCTCCGCCGCGGAGGCCGTGGACACAAACGCCAGGCTCAACAGCATTGCCAATGTCAGGACCAGTGCCAATACTTTCTTCATGTGGTTCCCTCCTAGTAAATGAAATGAGATATTCGAAAGCGACAAACTATCTGGCCGCTCCGGCCGCCCCACGCGCTTTCAATTGATATTCATTATACTTTATGTGTATACCCTTGTCAATAAAAATGCAACAACAAAACAAAAAAATGGATTTTCGCGCACTTTTTTCGGTGAAAGCCTGTCGATTTTGCAGTTTTTTTCACGTATCCTGCATTTTTTAATACGGGATTGCATATTCAAAATATGAAGTGTATAATACCGTATCATACAGAGGGAAGGGAGAGCTGCAAGAGAATATGAAATCTTGGTTCAAGCGGCATTGGAAAAGCGATCTGGTCCGCCCCGTCATTTACAAAACGTTTACCCGTTTTCTCCTGGCGCTGACCGTAGCGCTGCTTTGGGGCAACTACGCTCCGCACGACGCGTTCCTCTCGTCCCGAATGTACGCCTTCTTCTTTCTCGGCTTCTATTTCGCGCTATGCGCCTGGCTGGTGCATATGCGCATGGACGGCCTGCATATTCCCCGCGTCCGTTTGCGCGTGCGCCGCAAGCACGATCCCGTGCGCACCTACGGTGACATGAGCGATTACACAGACGAGCCCATACGCAGCTTTGACGATCTGGAAGACGACGAAAAGGATTTCTGCTCTTTGCTGGCAAATTTACTATGTTGTATGCTATATTTATTGCTCTCTTTCCTCGTATAGGTATAGAAAAAACGCGGGCCATTTTCCAGTGGGCCCGCGTTTTTATGTGCAGAAGAAACGTTATTATGCAATTTCCAATGCAATTTCCATCATTTTGGTAAAGGTATTCTGGCGTTCCTCGGCAGAAAGCTCCTCCCCCGTCTTCGGATTGTCCGAAATGGTGCACAGGCACAGGGCATTCTTGCCCGCCCGGGCCGCGTTGAGATACAGGGCCGCCGCCTCCATCTCCACCGCAAGCACGCCCAATTTTTCCAAGGCGCCTGCGCCGCCCGCTTCATCATAGAAAATATCCGAGGAATAAATGGGTCCGGGAATCGGCGTTTGCCCCAGCCGTTCCCCTGCCTCCATGGCCGCCTTAAGCAGCGTCCAGGAACAGCAGGGCCCCACATTGCCCTGGAAACCGTACTGCTGCCCGAAGTTGGAATTGGTATACACGCTCATTCCCGCGACAATATCCCGGAGCTTCAGTTTCTGGGAAATGATGCCCGCCGAACCGATGCGGATGATATTCTCAACCCCATAGAAATTGTACAGCTCATAGGAATAAATGCCGATGGAAGGCATCCCCATGCCCGAAGCCATCACGGATACGCGCTTGCCATGGTAAAGCCCCGTATAGCCCTGCACGCCCCGGACGTTGTTCACCAGCACAGGATCTTCCAAGAAATGCTCCGCAATAAATTTGGACCGAAGGGGATCTCCCGGCATGAGCACGGTGGGCGCAAAATCACCTGCTTTTGCCGCGATATGAGGCGTAGGAATGTTCGCCATCAAACAGCACCTCCCGTTTTTTCTTCTATTTTACAACAATCCCGAGGCTTTGTACAGCCACGCCAGCGTGTCAAGAAAGTGGCGGCGCCACTTTTTTGAGGAGAAGCAACCTCGGCCAGCCAAAGGTCGTCCGAAGTTGTAAGGAATTGATTTTGCAAGCAAAATCAATGACCCGCAAAGCCGGCTTACACGAATGAAAGTCGGAGGGGCTGCGGCCCCTCCGACACCTCCCTGGGGTTTTGACAGTCTGCCGCAGCCTTGTACAGCCACGCGCTTATATCTCCAGGCAGCCCTGAGATACCATGCGCTCCAGCGCCCGGGCCAGCGCCACGCGGCCATGGATATAGGTCAGTCCGCCCTGCATATAGGCAGTGTAAGGTTCCCGCATGGGCGCGTCGGCGCTCAGCTCAATGGACGCGCCTGCCACAAAAGTGCCTGCGGCCATCACCACCTGATCCTGATAGCCGGGCATGGCCCAAGGCTCCGGCAACGCCATGCTGTCAATGGGCGACGCCAGCTGAATTCCCTGGCAGAAGGCCACCAGGCGCTCCGGCGTTTTCATCTGAATGGCCTGAATGATGTCCGCGCGTTCCTCCAGGGCGGGGGGCGTGGTGGTCATCCCCAGGGATTCGAACACCGCCGCCGCCAGGCAGGCCGTTTTGATCGCCTGACATACCGTATGTGGCGCCATGAAAAGCCCCTGGTAAAAAGGCTGATAGCTGCCCGCGTAGCTGCCCACCTCCAGGCCGATGCCCGGCGCCGTCAACCGGTAGGCAATGCGTTCCACCGCCTCCTGCCTGCCAACAATATAGCCGCCCGTGGGCGCCAGTCCGCCGCCCGGGTTCTTGATCAGGCTGCCCACGCAGATGTCCGCGCCGTAATGGCTGGGCTCCTTTTCGCGCACGAACTCGCCGTAGCAGTTGTCCACCATCAGGCGAATGTGCGGATATTTGCGATGCAGCAGCTCCGCCAGCGGGCCGAAAGCTTCCGGCATCAGGGATGGACGCCAGGCATACCCGCGGCTGCGTTGCGCAATGACCAGCCGGGTATTGGGGCGAATGGCCGCTTCCACCGCCGCAAGGTCAATCTCCCCACGGTCATTTAAGGGCACGTCACTGTAGCTCACGCCCATTTCCCGCAGGCTGCCCACCGGCGCCGGACCATCCCCCATACCGATGATCTCCTCCAGGGTGTCATAAGGCTTCCCCGTCGCCGAAAGAATATGATCGCCCGGCAGTGTCAGCCCGAACAGGCACAGAGAAATGGCATGGGTTCCAGAAGCAATATGCGGCCGTACAATGGCTGCCTCCGTGCCAAAGAGGGAGGCAAATATTTTCTCCAGCGTATCCCGCCCCACGTCGTCGTAACCATATCCCGTGGTGGGTGCGAAATGCCGGTAAGCCACCTGATGTTCCTGGAAGGCAGCCAGCACCCGCCGGGTGCCGAGCTCCTCCATGGCTTCCAGGCGTTTGAAAGCAGGCGCCAGTCTTTCCTCCGCGGCAGCGATCAGCGCCGCAATCTTTTCTTCCATGCTTATCGCTCCTTCTCCCATGCTTCATTCGAATAGTAACGGATCAGCCGCTCCAGGGCATCCTGCTCCAGCGCGTCCACCCATAAAACGTCTTCTTCCCGGCGGAACCAGGTAAGCTGGCGCTTGGCATAATGCCGGGTGCCCAGCTTGATGCGTTCCACCGCCTCGTCCAAAGGCGCCCCTTCCAGCGCCACGGGAAGCAATTCCTTGTAGCCCAGGCCCTTCATCGCCTGCGCGTCGGGGGAAACGCCGGCCTGCAGCAGGCTGCGCACTTCCTCCAGCAGCCCCTGGTCCATCATTGCGTCCACCCGTCTATTAACCCGGTCATAGAGGCGCTGGCGTTCCATGGTCAGCGCCGCCACGCCATAGGCAAACGGAACGGTCTGTTCCGGCGCTTCCTGCCTGGAAAAGGGGGTGCCGGTCAGCCGGTAGACCTCCAGGGCGCGGATCACCCGCCGCGTATCATTCACAGGAAGCCGGGCGGCAGTTTCAGGGTCAACCTGGGCCAGCATGGCATGCAGCCGTGCGCGCCCGCCCGGTTCTGCGCCCACAGCCTCCAGCTCCGCCCGGATACCCGCATCGGAACCCGCGCCGCCCATGGCCATGGGATTTCGAAGCGCCCGCAGGTAAAATCCCGTACCTCCCACCAGCAGCGGCGTGTTTCCCCGGGCAAGGATCTGGCCCATCACCTGTTCCGCCTGCTCCTTGTACATGGCCACGCTGTAGCTCTCCCTGGGATCAGCCACATCCAGCATGTGATGGGGAACGCCCTCCATTTCCGCCTGGGTGGGCTTGGCCGTACCGATGTCCATGCCCCGGTAAATCTGCATGGAATCCATGCAGACAATTTCGCACCCCAGTGCCTTGGCCACGCCGATGGACAGCGCGGTCTTTCCGCTGGCCGTGGGACCAACCAGCGCCAGAACCCGAGGTTTTTGCAACATGGACCCTTTCCTCGCTTTCATTGGATGCGCTTGAAGCGCTTGTCCAGCTCCGTATGGCTGATGGCCACCACCAGCGGCCGTCCATGAGGACAGGTGGGCGTTACCTGCTGGTCGATCATCCGCTCCACCAGGTCGCGGATCTCCTCCTCCGTGAGCGGATCGCCGCTTTTGACGGCTTTTTTGCACGCCAGCTGCAAAATAGCGGCACGGCGCTTTTCCACGGTGTTCAGCCCGCGTTCGTTTTCCAATTGATCCAGAAGCTCCAAAATAAAGTCCCGGGCTTGAGGCTGTCCCAGCACCATGGGAATGGAACTCACCCGCACTTCGCCGTCCCCGAAGGGTTCCACCGTCAGCCCCATAGGCTCCAGCAGCGCCCGATTTTCCTCCAGCAGCGCCTGCTCCCGCCGCGTAAGCGGGAGAATCAGCGGAATCAGCAGTTCCTGTCCCGCGGCGTGCTGGTCATAGGCTTTGCAGAGCCGGTCAAACAAAAGCCGCTCGTGCACCGCATGCTGATCAATCAGCAGCAAATTGTCCGCATATTCCACCAGGATAAACGTCTGAAAAGCAACGCCCAGCAGTTTCAGGGTTTTTTTCGTTTCCGGCGGCAGTGCGGAAACCTGTTCCACCACAGGTTCCGGCATGGCGCCGGCAGGTGAAACGGGCTGCAGCACGGTCGGCGGCAAAGACGGCGCATGGGTTTCCCAGGCTACGGGGCGCGGGGTTTCCCGGAACCTTGCCGGCTGAGCGAACTGTGGTATTGTTCCTTGCTTCAAGACCGACGTTCGGTTCACGGGAGCAGGCACGGGGATTGCGGACTTTTGCACGCTTATATCGATTTGAGTGGAATCCGGTCTGATTGGACCGCTTTTTGCTATTTCCACCGGCTTCACCGCTGGTTTTTCCGGGTTCAGCAGCATTTCCACCGGGCGTTCAAAGGCATCTCGGTCCCGCAGCGCCTCACGTATCAGCGTGGTCACCGCCTCCGCCACCTCGGCCTCCCGCTGGAAGCGCACCTCCAGCTTGTTGGGATGAACGTTCACATCCACCTGATCATAGGGCATGGTCAGGTGCAGCACACAGGTGGGATATTTGCCGATCATTACACGTTCCCGGGTTCCTTCCTCCAAGGCGCCGGACAGCAGGGTGCTTCGCATGTACCGGCCATTGATGAAAAAGGACTGATGCCCGCGGTTTCCCCGCGCGCTATCCCCGATTCCCACATAACCGTGAAGCACCACGCCGTTCATATGACCATCCACCTTGCGCATGGAGCGCAGCATCTCATTGCCGTAAATGCTGAACACCGCCGACTCCAGCTTGCCGTCGCCCGCAGAGTGATACAGTGTCTTTCCCTGGCTCAGGTAGCGGAAGGAAACCTCCGGCTTGGATAGGATCAACCGCATCATCAGGTCGGACACCAGCGCGCCCTCCGCCTGCGGTTTTTTCAGAAACTTCAGGCGAACAGGCGTATTGAAAAACAGATCGCGCACCACAAAGGTCGTTCCTTGGGGACAGGCTGCGTCTTCAATGGTCCGCATCTGCCCGCCCTCGTTCACCGCCCGAATGCCCGCCACCTGATCCTGCGTCCGGGTCGTGCAGGTCACCTTGGCCACCGCGGCAATGGAGGCCAGCGCCTCCCCGCGGAAGCCCAGGGTGGCAATGCTGTTCAGGTCGCTGCTCTGGCGGATCTTGCTGGTAGCATGCCGCTCAAAGGCCATGCGGATATCCCCCGGCGCAATGCCGCGCCCGTTGTCCGTCACGCGGAAATAGCCGATGCCGCCCTCCCGAATCTCCACGGTAACCGCAGTGGCGCCCGCGTCCAGGCTGTTTTCCACTAGCTCCTTGATCGCCGCGGCAGGCCGTTCCACCACTTCGCCCGCGGCAATTTTGCCGATGACCTCCTCCGGAAGAAGCTGAATTCTTGCCTCCGCCATGGTTGCCTCCTTTGTGGATATTCCTTACAGCTTACGCGCTTTTTCCCGAAGCAGAAAGAGCTTGTTCATGGCGTCGATGGGCGTCAACGCCAGCACGTCCAGGTTCTGCAGTTCATTGACGATCTCCGTTTTGCCTACGTCAAACAGGCTAACCTGTTCGTTTTCCCGTGTCTCCCCCTCGTCCAGGATGTTCTGACCAATCTTGTTTACATCGCTCACTTCCAGCCGCGCCTGGATTTCATGGGCGCGCACCAGCACCGGGTGCGGAACGCCCGCCAGCCGCGCCACATGAATGCCGAAGCTTTTGTCTGCGCCGCCCCGGACGATTTTCCGCAGGAAGATCACGTCCTCCCCATGTTCCTTGACGGAAATGCAATAATTCTGCACGCCTTCCAGATGACCTTCTAGCTCGGAAAGCTCATGATAGTGGGTAGCGAAAAGGGTCTTGGCCCCCACCCGGGCGGGATCACACAGGTATTCCACCACGGCCCAGGCAATGGCCAGGCCGTCAAAGGTGCTTGTTCCGCGGCCGATCTCGTCCAGGATAATCAGGGAACGCTGCGTTGCGTTGCGCAAAATGTACGCAGTCTCGCTCATCTCCACCATGAAGGTGCTCTGGCCGCTGGCCAGGTCGTCCGACGCGCCCACCCGGGTAAAGATACGGTCCACAATGGGAATCTTCGCCGCCTTCGCCGGCACGAAGGACCCAAGATGCGCCATGAGCGTGATCAGCGCCACCTGGCGCATGTAGGTGCTCTTGCCTGCCATATTGGGGCCAGTGATGATGAGCATGCGGGCCTGATCCTGATTCATGACCGCATCATTGGGCACAAAGCCGCCCTCCTGCATGGTCTGCTCCACCACAGGATGACGCCCCTCCACAATTTCCAGGCTGCCATCGTCGGTAATTTTCGGCCGCACATAATGGTTGCTCACCGCTACCTTGGCCAGGGAAAGCAGCGCATCCAGGGTTTTCAACCCCTGCGCCGTGTGCTGGATGCGCGCAATCTCTCCGGCGATCCTCTCCCGGATCTCCGAAAAGAGCTGCAGCTCCAGACGAACGGACTGTTCCTGTGCGCCGACGATTTTCTGCTCCATTTCCCGCAGCTCGGGGGTAATGTATCTTTCACTGTTGGCCAGGGTCTGCCGGCGCTGATAGCGCATGGGCACCATATCATAGTAGGATTTAGTGACTTCTATATAGTACCCGAACACCCGGTTGTACTGGATACGCAGATTCTTGATGCCAGTAGCCTCCCGCTCCTTGGCTTCCAGATCCACGATCCATTGTTTACCGTTGGTGGCCGCGGAGCGGTATTCGTCCAGAATCGCAGAATAGCCGTCCCGGATAATGCCGCCTTCGGAAATCACCGGCGGCGCGTCGGGATGAATGGCGCGTTCCAGCAGTGCTGTCAGATCTTCCAGGGAGTCCAGCAGCGCATAGATCGCCTGTACGCCCCGGCTTTGCGCTCCGGAAAGCAGATTGCGGATGCCCGGCACCTTTTTCAGCGACGCGCACAGAGACAGGCAATCCCGGGCATTCAGGCTCTTGTAGCTCACCTTGCTCAGTAGGCGTTCCACGTCGTAAACGCCTTGAAGCTCCTCGGAAAGCGTCATGGTAAGGACGTGCTGGGCAGTGAATTCCTCCACTGCGTCCAGACGGCGCAAAATCTCTTCACGGTTGACCAGCGGCTGCTCGATCCAGCTGCGCAGCAGGCGTCCGCCCATAGCGGTAGAGGTTTTGTCCATCAGCCACAGCAGCGATCCCTTTTTGGTGCGGCTGCGCAGGCTTTCCGTCAGCTCCAGATTGCGGCGGGTGTTGCGGTCCAGCAGCATGGTATCGCCGCCCTGATAGATTCTCAGCTCGGTGATATGCTCCAGGGCGTTCTTTTGCGTTTCATCCAGGTAGCGCATCAGCGCGCCGGCCGCCTGAGCCGCCAGACGGTAATCGTCCGTCAGGCCCAGGGGCGAAAGATCCTGCAGGTGAAAATGCCTGCACAGGGTTTCCGAAGCATTCTGATATTGGAAAGCTGCCCCGGGCTGCTCGCTCATGGACAGGTCGTCCCGGCTGACGTAATCCCGCAGACGCACCAAATCGCTGGCAATGATTTCCACGGGACTGATGCGTGTTACTTCATCCGCCAGGGTATGTCCGGCGTCCTCCACTTGGTGAACAAAGAACTCGCCGGTGGATACGTCTGCAAAAGCCAATCCCGCTTTCTCGCCGCTAAAGCACACGGAAAGCAGGAAGTTATTGCTGCGCTCATCCAGCATGCCCGACTCTATCACCGTGCCGGGCGTCACCACGCGGATCACATCCCGCTCCACCAGGCCTTTGGCCAGGGCAGGGTCTTCCATCTGCTCGCAGATGGCTACCTTGTAGCCTTTCTCAATCAGCCGGTTCAAGTAGGTTTCCACCGCGTGATATGGAACGCCGCACATGGGCGCACGCTCGCTGAGTCCGCAATCGCGTCCCGTCAGCGTCAGCTCCAGCTCCCGTGAGGCAGTCAGGGCATCCTCGAAGAACATTTCATAAAAGTCCCCGAGCCGGTAAAAGAGAATGCAGTCCTTGTACTTGGATTTCACATCCATGTACTGTTGCATCATAGGCGTCAAGCCAGCCATACGTTACCTTCTCTTCCTCTGTATCTTCGTCCAGGGCAATGAAACCGCGCCCGGCGGCAATCCGGACGCGGTCCCCTCGTCAATGGCAACCGCCGCAGGAGGAACAGCCGCCGCAGCTTTCGCAGGAGCCGCTGCATCCGCCTTCCTCACCGGTTTCACCGGTGATGATGAAGCGGAGAATCTGGTTGACATTTTCCATCATCTGCGTGAACTGCCCGCGAGCGTCCTGCATGGCGCGCACCATGGGCTGCTGGTTCACAAGCTTTTCGGCCGCTTCCATGGCCTGGCTGGCTTCCGCCAGCGCGGCGTGGTCCATATTGCCTTCCGCCAGCAGGCTTTCCACCTTCTGGCGTTTTTCCACAAAGTCGGCAATGGCTTTCGTGGCCTCCGGGTCCTTCATGGCGTCGTTCTCGCATTGGCGCATATGCAGGTAAACATCGCTTTCCGCAATGGCTTCCGCCAACAGGCGGGCCTGCTCCAGTACTTTCTCCATCGTTGATTACTCCTTTTCTTTATCCAATCTTTCACCCCGAAGGGTGTTATTGGCGCATTCGGTGATTCGGACGGGAACAATTTCCCCCACATCCCGCAGGCTGCCCGGGAAGGTTACGGATATGCCGTGCAATCCCTTGCCGGAGACGGCTTGCGCGCTACGCCGGCTCAAGGATTCCACCAGCACTTCTTCCTGGGCGTCCAGGAAGCGCCGCTGTGCCTGCAACTGCGCCGCCTCCTGAACCTGAAGCAGACGTTCCAGGCGATCCTGGGCCACATCCGCAGGCACCTGATCGGGCATCGCCGCAGCCCGGGTGCCTGGTCTGGGAGAGAAAATGAAGGTAAAGGCCGAGTCGTATCCCACCTCACGCACCAGGGACAGTGTATCCTGGAACTGTTCTTCAGTTTCCCCGGGAAAACCCACAATGATGTCCGTGGTCAGCCCGATGCCGGGCACCGCTTTGCGAAGCCTTGCCACCTTGTCCAGGTAGGCAGCGCGGTCATAATGTCGGTTCATGGCACGCAGAATCCCGTCGTTCCCGGACTGCACCGGTAAATGGAACTGCGGGCAGACATGCTTGCATTCCCCCATGGCCTCAATAAGCTCCTGGGAAAGATCCTTGGGGTGGGAAGTCATGAAGCGTATCCGCGGAATGCCGATGGCATCTAGCTGCCGCAGCAGCCCCGCAAAACTCACGCCGCCCTCCAGCCCTTTGCCATAGGAATTGACGTTTTGCCCCAAGAGCATGATTTCCTTCACGCCGCCGGCATAAAGCGCTTCCGCCTCCCGGATGATGGCGTCCGCTTCCCGGCTGCGCTCCCGTCCGCGCACATAGGGTACGATACAATAGCTGCAAAAATTGTCGCACCCATACATAATGGTGATATACGCATGATCGGGACGCAACCGCTTCACGGGAAGCCCCTCGGCGATCAAATTCTCCGTCGCGTCTACCTCCACCACCGGGCGGGCGGATTCCAGCTCCTCATACAAAAGCTGCGGCAGGCGATGGAGGTTAGACGTGCCAAAGGCCAGATCGATGAACTTGTATTGCCGGAGAATCTTTTCCGCCATGCCCGGCTGCTGGATCATACATCCGCATACACCAATGATCAGCTCCGGTTTATCCTTTTTCAGCTCCTTGAGCCAGGTCACATTGCCCAGAGCGCGGCGTTCGGCGTTATCCCGTACGCAACAGGTATTGAATAGTACCAGATCGGCTTGCTCCCGGCTGGAGGCTTCCGTCATTCCCATTTCCGACAGCATCCCGGCGAGCTTCTCGCTGTCATGGGCGTTCATCTGACAGCCGTACGTCACCACATAATAGCTGGTCGGACGGTGCGGCAGCTCCCGCACCTTCTCCATGTAGGCCCGCTGCTCAGCCTGTTCTTCAGGCGTCACCGTCACGGGCGCATGCTCACGCATCCCTTTCGCTCCTTTCCACCCGGCCCAGTCCGCCGCAGGCCAGGCAAGGCTCCGTCATCTGCTCCCGCAGAGAAAGCCCCGTTCGCTTCCGCGTCAGCTCCATCAGGCCCAAGCTGGTAAAACCATGCATCACGGTTTTCACCCGGTCCGCCTGAAGCGCCTGGCGCAACGCCTCAGCCACCTGCCGGCGGTGCTCCTCGCTATCCATGTCCACAAAATCAATGAGGATCATCCCGGCGAGGTTTCGAAGCCGAATCTGCCTGGCAACCTCCCGGCATGCTTCCAGATTCAGCCGAAGCAGCGTATCCTCCAGGATACGCTTACCCGTAAATTTGGCGCTGTTCACATCAAATACCGTCATGGCTTCGCAAGGATCAACAAACAGGTTTCCGCCGCTTGGCAGCCACACCTTCCGGCGCAACGCCTCCTCCAGCTGCTTCTGCAGTCCAGGCACATGCTCCAAAGAAAGCTCCGGTTCGTACCTGGCGGGCAGACGGCTGGACCATGCCTCCGTCAGGCTCCGGTCGTTGGCTACCAGAACCGTATTCCCCCGCGGCAGATAGTCATCCAGCAGCTGTGTCAAGGCTCCCCGCGGCTTCTCCAGCACGGAGGGCACATGCGCGGTAGGCGCCCTGCGGGCAATATTCTCCCAGCGCTGCCGTAATGTTTCCACTTCTTGGAGAATATCCGTTTCCGCGGCCTGCACCGCCGCATACCGCATGACCAAGCCGAAACGCCCCCCAGCGATTTGCCGGCCTGCCTCTTGCAGCGCATGGCGCTGCTCCGGTTGGGTCACCCGCGCGGAAACGCCCACATAGCGGTTCAGCGGCATGAAAAGCACATATTCTCCCGCCAGGGTAATATCCCGGGTCAGAAACGCGCCTTTCTCCCCGGTGGGAGCCTTCTTCACCTGCACCAGCACATCCTGCCCGCTCTGCAGCGCAGGCCAGGGAACGGTTTTACTGTGCTCTTCCAATGGAAGAAAACCGTTCTTGTCCAACCCCAGCTGGACAAAGGCCGCCTGCATGCCCGGTACAACGCGCTCCACACGCCCCTTGTAGATGGTCTCCGCCAGGTGATCCGTCAGGGATGCCTGAGGAAAGTATTCGCACAGTCGTCCATCCTCCATGACTGCCATGGCAGTGTGAACGCCGCGCTCCACATAGATCACTCGCTCCATGTTACAGCGTCTCCAGCATCTGAAGCCGGCCTTCGCCATCCGTGCCCCACAGGCTTTCCCGGCAGACCAGATAACGCGGTACCGGCCGTCCGGCATAGGCGCACCAGGCATTGAGCAGCATATCAGGCTTGCAGGAAGTGCTTTCCGTCAGGCAGAGCTTCGCACGCACCTGCGTGCCCGCCATGGCAAGCTCCAGAATCAAGGGCTTGACGTCGCAATCCTTGACTCCGCTCTTGGTTTTCCGTGGTGTGACAATGGCCTCCTGCCCCAAAAAACCATCTTTGCATGCGCACAGCGCGTTGGCAGTGTCCGTATCCGTCAAAGTCAGGGTATATTCCGCCGCCGTCACCATCGCCATCAACGCCGGATGCCGGTCGTCTATGGCCCGCGCGGACAGCACACGCAGATCCTCCGGGAGAGCGGCGTTCATCGCCGCAAGGAATTCATCGGGGGAGACTTCCTCTTCCAGCGTGACATCCATGATCTCGCGCCTCCCCCACGCGCCGGTGGACAATGCGGAAGCAAAGGTCAGCAGGATATGCGGATTGAACCCCTTGCTATAACCTACGGGCAGCCCGCTGCGGCGAAGGGCGCGCTGCATGGCGCGCATCAGGTCCAGGTGGCCGATATGCCGCAGGCGTTCGCCTTTACAGAATACCGCAAGCATTCTCACCCCTGGCACACCCCCTCGAAGCGGCGCAGGCCGCAGCCCTGGCAACCCTGCCGGCAATCCGGCGTGATCTCCCCTCGCTCAGCCTTTTCCTTTTCACGCCACAAAAACGCCTTGGTCACGCCCGCATCAATGAAATCCCAGGGCAATATCTCATTCTTGTCCCGGCGGCGGTAAGCGTACCATTCAGGGTCCAGTCCGCACTCCCGGAAGGCGTCCATCCAGGTATCGAAGCGGAACTGTTCGCTCCAGCCGTCCAGAATACAGCCCTTTTCCACCGCGCGCTCCAGCACCTTGCCCAGACGCCGGTCGCCCCGGGAAAAGCACGCCTCCAGGTAGCTCAGCTCCGGCTCGTGCCAGTTGAAATTCACGCCTTTGATCCGCCGAAGCACTTCCCGCAGATAGGCCTGCTTGTCCTTGATTTGCTGCTGGGTATCCTGAGGCTCCCATTGGAAGGGCGTAAAAGGCTTGGGGACAAAACTGGACGCGCTGCAGGTGACCCGAAGTCCCCGGGCACGTTGATCCTTGGGCACGGTGAAGTAAGCCCGGTTTACCACCTGCGCCAGATGTCCAATGCCGTCCAGATCCTCATAGGTTTCCGTAGGCAGTCCGATCATGAAGTACAGCTTCACACTGCTCCAGCCGCCCTGGAAAGCGTCGGTAACCTTTTCCACCAGATCCTGTTCGGTAACGCCCTTGTTGATGACGTCCCGCAGGCGCTGGGTGCCCGCCTCCGGGGCGAAAGTCAGGCTGGACTTTTTCACCTGTTGGGTCTCCTCCAGGGAATCCTTGAGCACGCTGTCGATGCGCAGGGAAGGCAAGCTCACGGAAACGCGCTTCTCCCGGAATTCCTTCATTAGCGCCCGAATCAACTCAGGCAGACAGGTATAGTCGCCGCTGGAGAGGGACGACAGGCTGATTTCCTCATAGCCCGTGCTCTTTTCCAGCGCCCGGGCCAGCTCCATCAACCGCTCCAGGGAGCGCTCACGCACCGGTCGATACAGGATACCGGCCTCGCAAAACCGGCAGCCGCGGGTACACCCCCGCATGATTTCCAGCATAATGCGGTCATGGACAATCTCCGTATACGGCACGGGAATCTCCGTAGGATAATAGGCCTTGTCCATGTCCAGCACCAGACGCTTGCGCACCGTGGCCGGAGCTTCCGGCTGCGTGGGCGTAAAGGAGGCAATGGTGCCGTCGTCATGATAGGTCACCTCATAGAAGGAAGGCACGTAAACGCCGGGAATCTTTGCCAGACGGCGCAGGCATGCCTCCCGTGGTTCCCCGCTCTTCTTCCATGCCCGTACCGCGGCAATGAACTCCACGATCATCTCTTCGCCGTCGCCGATCATCACCGCGTCCACAAAGTCCGCCAGCGGTTCGGGATTAAAGGCGCAGGGGCCGCCCACGCAGACGATGGGGTCCGTATCGGAGCGTTCGGCCGTATGCAAGGGAATCCCGCCCAGTTTCAGCATCGCCAGGATATTGGAATAGCTCATCTCGTACTGGAGGGTAAAGCCCACCACGTCAAAGCGGTTCAGGGGCGTGCGAGTTTCCAGGGAAAACAGCGGAACGCCTTCCTTTTCCATCAGCGCCTTCATATCCACCCAGGGCATGCATACCCGCTCGCACAGCGCCCAGGGCTGCTGATTGATTACCCCATAAAGGATCTTCATTCCCAGGTGGGACATGGCCACTTCATACGTGTCCGGGAAGCAGAAGGCAAAGCGGACCTCCGCCGCCTCCCAGGGCTTGATGGCCGTGTTCATCTCACCGCCGGTATATCTGGCAGGCTTTTGCACCTGCTCGATCATTGCCTCGATCTTCTGGTCAAACAACCAAGCGTCCTCCTTTGCGAAAAATCGCTCCCTATAATGTACCATGGGCCGCGGAAAAGGTCAACATTTTGGGGCGCCACAGGACGGAAAAAACTTTTGCTTCCTCGTCTGTCTACGGATAAAAGGAGGGCGCGCCGCATCGCCGCTCCGGTCGATACCGCACGCCCTCCAGGCGTCTCAGTCCTCTGCCTGTAAAATAGCTACGCCGTACCCTTCCAGGATCCATTTCTGCTCCGCAGTCCGGCGGGACAGCAATTCCGTATAGCGTCCCTCAAGCGGGATCTCCGCCGGTTCAGGCATGTGATTCAACGCGAACAGGTAACGCTTCCCCCGCCTTTTCCTTAACGACGACTTCAACCCCGGAGGGCGGCGCAGGACATTCAGGCGCTGCGTCTGCATCCGTCAGTACCTGCCCAAGCAACTGCTTCAATCCCTGCGTGTCCAGATCGCAACCTGCGCCTACGGCATGCACTGTAACCGTCGGAGCCCCGGCATAACATTGGCTGGCAAAGCTGGCCAGCGGCACGGCGCCCTGGCAGCTGAGCGCATCACACCAAACAGAGGCGGCTCCCTGGAGATTTTCTCCCCGCACCGCTACCTGACGGCCTCTGGAAAGCGCGTCGTACTCCTCCAGGGTCACGCCGGCCAGTCCGGCAGAATATCCCGACGCGGGCAGTTCCATCATGCTGTTATCCCTATTTCTTGTGCTCGAGCGGAAAGTAATCAGCAGATGACCACCGTCCTGTACATACGTCCTGCATTTTTCCAGGATGGCAGGCGTCATCAGGTTAAAGGCCAGCAGAAGTATCAGGCGATAGGGACTGAAATCCGTCTCCACGCCGGTTACGTCCACCGCAACCTGGGATGCTCGAAGCGCCGTATAGTAGTCCTGCAAAAGCCGGTTGTAATCAAAGGAAGCGCTGTGTGGCTGCGCCCGGTGACTCCAGGCATTGTCGTAGGATTTGATCAGCGCAACCCGGCTCACGTTTTGCGCGCCCACAAACAGATCCTTCAACTCCGCCAGTTCCTTCCCCAGCGCGGCCGCCTCGCGATACCGCCGCCTGCCCGTCCCGTCATGATCCAATAACCCGTGCCAGTATTGTTCCGTTCCATGCAGGGGCAAGCGCCAGCGGAAAAAGACAATGGCTTCCGCACTATGGGCAAGGGACCGATATATCCAGGCGCACTTGACCCGGTTCGGGCGTATCCCCCATGGTCTGCCAACCGCATGGCCCGCACTGCTGCTCCATGACCCAGAAATTCCGCCCCTTGATGCCTCGCATGAGATCGTGGGCCATGGCGACGTTGTCCCGGTCGCTGACGCCCCACATGTTGTTGGGATAGCAGTCCCAGGAAACGAAATCCAGGTCCCTGCCCAGGTCAAAATAATCCAGGTCGCTGAAATGTCCCATAAAATTATGGGTAATGGGACGGTCCGTATAACGTCGCAGAATATCGATCTGCATCCGCTGAAAAGCCACCACCGTATCCGACTGGTAGCGTCGAT
The DNA here is from genome assembly GCA_944364075.1 of uncultured Clostridia bacterium. Taxonomy (GTDB): domain Bacteria; phylum Bacillota; class Clostridia; order Christensenellales; family Aristaeellaceae; genus Egerieenecus. The sequence continues at coordinate 12,778 of CALVVZ010000007.1, read as the reverse complement.
AGTCCAGCAGCAGGCCCGGGTTATGCGTATTGGGCGGCGCGCCGATTCCTTGGCTGCCGCTGACCTGCGCGAACCCGTCGGAGGCTGTATACCGTGGAATGACGACCTGCTCGAAGCACTGGTAGGTCTGGCTCCAGAAGTTCGTTCCTCACGCGGCATTGACCGATTCAATGGTTCCATAGCGCGCCTCGAGCCATTGCCGGAAACCTTCCTGGCAAGCGTCGCAATAGCGTACGTCAAACTCGTTGTCAATCTGCCAGGCTACCACCTGGGGATGATTGCCATAATGCACCGCCATGGCGTCCACCATGCGCCGCACATGGTGATGGTACGCCTGATTGCCGGCACAGTAGTGCCGCCTGGTTCCAAACCCCTTGCGCAGACCGTACAGATCAACCGGATAAAATATCGGTGTGCCGGTCCATCAGCCATTTGGGCGGCGTAGCGGTGGGCGTTCCCAGCACGGTGAAAATCCCATGCCTACCTAGCACGGCAATAGCTTCATCCAGCCAGGCAAAGTCGAACATTCCCTTTCTGGGTTCCAGCAGCGCCCAGACAAATCCCCCATGCACACCAGATTGATGTTTGCCGCCGCCATCATTTCCGCCTCAGTTTCCCAGCGCTCTCTGGGCCAATGCTCGGGATAATAATCAGCACCAAAGTACATCCACGCCCCTCCTTCGTACCCTTGCTGGAATTTGGGTCCGCGTCAAGCGCAATCTATTGGTTTCCATGCCCTTCCTTGACCCTATTCGCAAAAGGGGCGGATGCGCCCTCCGCACGCATCCGCCCCGAAAGACCAGCGGTCATTCGTTGTACTCCACGGTTTTTTGATAAGCCTTGTAGGTAGAGGTACACAGCAGATTCCTGCTGACCTCCTCGCCGTTTTTATACCATACCTGATAGGTCTCCACCTCGTACCCGGTGCGTGCCTTGACGGTATCCTTGGTCTCTCCAGGAGCAAGAGAGGTATTCAACACATACTTCGTGCCTTCCGGCGCAGGGATGGTGCGCGTCACCACACTCTGCAGATCAATGGTCATGCCGTCCTGCAGGCCCACGCCGTACAGCTCCACCGTCACCTTCCGGTCTTCATAGTAGGCCACAATGAACACAGGATAATCCGTATTGTTTTTGAATTTGAAATCCAGGTTGGGCCAGTTAACCGTGGCGTCCATGCCTTTTTCCACATAGTCGCTGGGCCAGGCATGCGGTGAGCGGTATACAATTTCCAGGTTGGCCCGGGCCACGGCGTTGAACAGCGTAGACGATGTCTGGCAAACGCCGCCCCCCACCTCGGGTACGCTTTGTCCGCCGGAAATGGCGGCCGCTTCCTTGTACCCCTTCTCCGCCGTACGCTCTCCGGTCGCTTCGTTAAAGGAGAACGTATCACCCGGATAGAGCGTCGTGCCGTTAATGGCGTTCGCGGATAGCTCAATATTGGTATTCCGGTTGCTATTGCTGGTGGTTTTGGTAGTATAGGAGGCCATGAGTTTGAAGGAATTCATCAGCTCCGTTTTGGTAGTAGCCGCCAGGAGGATCTCGGGTTCAATGGTCATGGTCGCAAACAGGTCGCCTGTATCCAGTGCGGTGATTACCCGGTTGTACAGCTCGTCCCCGTCCACATATACACCGGCCTGGTCGTCGCTGAAAGTAAATTCCTTGGTATCAAAGTTGAAGGTAGTGACAATGGAATCAATGGGATCGCGATTCACATAGTCCACAATGCTGTCTGTCAAGGCGCGGATCGTGGTCTTGTCATAGGTCATGGAGGTGCTCAGGCTCACCGGTTCCTCCCGCAAGCGAAGCGCCGCGTTCAGCCGCTCCTGAAAGGGTGTTACGCCCGTACCGCGGATGCTTGTGGTGTTGCTCCGTCCCAGGGCATATGCCTGGGCAAGGATCTGATCGTAATTGCGCGTCAAAGGTACACGGCTGGAGTCGATCACCCAGGATTTGTTGCCGATGTTTACCGTAACGCTGAACAGCCCCGCAGTATCCGTATGCGCCGCCTCCAGAGTCTCCTTTGCCCGCGCCATGGTCATACCGCCCACATGGATACCATCCACGTATACCCCGGGAAAAATTGTGCCCTCCGCCATGTATTGCCGGTATGCCTTGTAGTCGTTATAGGCTTTCAGGTTCAAGGAGATAATGGAACCGTTCATAAAGGCATAGTTGGGCAATCCGGACCAGGTCACGCCCAGCACCTGCGGCGCCACAAAAAGCGCCAACGCGGTCATAGCCATCACGCACAGAAGAATTACCGTCACATAAAGCGCACGATGCTTCTTCTTTTTCTTCTTTCCACCTCGGCGTTGTCCGCTGCCTCCCTGTGCGCCGGAAGCAGCGGGAGCATTCCCGCGTCCAGGAGCAGGCGATGGCTCCTGGCGGTTGCGCCGGCCCGCGTATGGATCATCGCCCAACTCCTCCGTGCGTCCCAAAGGCTTGCGCCCCGGGTTCTGCCACGCGCCCGGCTGCTGGGCATATACAACACGCGGGCGGCGGACATAGCCGCTGCCCTGCGCGTCCTTGGTATGAGTTTCCCGGGAAGGGAATTCCTGCATGGGGCGTTCCTCCTGCCGCTGTTTCCGTTGCAAAGGAAACGCTTTGACCTCGCATTTCCCTGCTGTTTTAAGCTTCTTCCATATGCGCCATCTTGTAGGAAAGAATTTGCAGGCTATCGCTGAGATGAACGTTCACCACAATCATTTCCTCAGGATGATGCAGATCCGTGGGCGCAAAGTTCCATACCGCTTTGATGCCGCATTCGGCAATGCGGTTCAGGGTTTTCTGTGCCGCAGATACGGGCAGGGACAGCACGGCCACGTCCACATGATGGTCATCCAGATAGTTTTCCAGATCTTCCATGGGAAAAATCGGAATATTGCCCAGCCGCGTGCCCACCTTGGACGGGTCTACGTCAAACATGGCGATCACTTCAAAGCCTTCCCGGGCAAAGGAAGGATACTGAGCCACCGCGCTGCCCATATTGCCCGCGCCGATGACAATCATCCGGTGCTGTCTGTCCAACCCCAGAATTTTCCCGATATGTTCCTTGAGTTCGGTGACCGTATAGCCATAACCTTGCCGTCCAAAACCGCCAAAGCAGTTGATGTCCTGGCGGATCTGCGAGGGAGTGAGCTGCATCCGCTCGCCCAGCTGCTGGGATGATATATGTTTCACATCCTGTGCCTCCAGCTCCCGCAAATGCCGATAATAACCCGGAAGACGGCGGATAACCGCGTCTGATACATAACCTGCCATGAGCTTTCCCCCTTCGCCCAACCATCATGAAAAAAACTATCTATTTGCGTATTTTACCATGTTTATTTACAATTTGCAACGTTTGGCCGCTGGGGATTATTGCCGGTGATTACGCGTCACACCGCGGATCAAATCGCCCGCGCCCACCGGAAACGGAAAGCGCATTTCCAACAGCGTACCGGCCACGCCATAGGTTTCCAGTTCCTCGCCGGTGTCCGCGCGGCGAAAACGCGGCGCCGTCATGGCTCTGGTAGTGCCAGGTTGCAGGACCTCCAGCCTGTCCCCGGCATAGAACCTGTTCTTCAGCTGCACCGTGGCGATGTCACCGGCTTGTGCGTCGTTCATGACCCGGGCAATGTATTCGGCGCTTTGGTGAAAGCCTTCCGCGCCAGCCGGTTGTTCAGGCGCACCCAGTAAAAAGCCCGTGTCGCTGTCCCGATGGCTGGCGCAATCCAGCTCCGCCATCAACCCCGGCAACGCAGCATGAAAAGTCGCCTCCCCTTGCGCCAATGCGTCCAATGCACGGCGGTATGCGGAAACGACCGTAGCGACATAGTATTCCGTCTTCATTCTGCCTTCGATCTTCAGGCTGGCTACGCCCGCCGCAACCAGACGGGGCAACAAGGGCATCAGGTTGAGGTCCCTGGCAGAGAATAGATACGCACCATGTTCATCCTCATAAAGAGGGAGGTATTCTCCTGGCCGTTTCTTTTCCATAACTGCGTATTCCCAACGGCAGGGTTGAGCACAAGCGCCCTGATTGCCGCTGCGCCCCGTCAGCGCCGCGCTGAGCAGGCACCGTCCGGACCAGGCCACGCAGGATGCGCCATGCACGAAGGTTTCCAGTTCGATTTCCTTTCCCATTTCGGCGCACAGTTTTTCCAACCTGGAAAGGCTCATTTCCCGTGCCAGGATCACCCGGCTGCAACCCAGCGCCGCATAATGCCGCACGCTGGGCGCGTTCACCGTGCTTGCCTGGGTGCTTACGTGCAGCGCAAGCCCGGGCGCCTGCTGCCGCAAGAGACAAATGGCGCCCAGATCGCTAACAATCGCTGCGTCCACACCGGCCGCCTCCGCCTGGCGGGCAGCCTCCACAAACCCGGGGAGTTGATCGTCAAAGGGGAAGATGTTCATGGTCACATAGAACTTCTTTCCCTGCCGGTGGCACAGCGCTACCGCTTCTACCAGCTCCTCAGGGGCAAAGTTTCCCGCAAAGGCCCGCAGTCCGTAATGCTTCATCCCGCCATAGACCGCGTCCGCGCCAAAACGCAGCGCGGCCCGGAGCTGCTCCATCCCGCCTGCGGGAGCCAACCGCGCCGGTAACTTTCGCGCGTTGTTGAATTTACTCAATCCCCCTGGATTCGTCATAGGCCTGCCACAGAGGTGCATAGATGGCCACCGCCTGATCGTGCTCCTCCTGTGTCTTGGAGAAATAGAGTTCGCCGCTCTCGGGGTCCTTCGAGCAGAAGAAGAGATAGTTTTCCGCCACATAGATCTCGTCGGGATACAGCGCCGCTTCAATAGCCTTGGCGGAGGGATTGCATATGGGACCGATGGGCAGACCCGCATACATATACGTATTATAGGGGGAATCCACCTGCAGGTCGCTGTTGGTCAGGCTCATCTTCCGCACGCCGGTAATGTAGTGGATGGTTACATCGCTGCCCAACTTGATATTCTGATCCAGACGGTTATGGAATACCGCCGATACCTTGGCAAAATCCGCTTCCTTCGCTTCCTTTTCGATCAAGGAAGCCAGCGTAAGCACTTCGTCCATGGACATGCCCAGTTCCGCAGCACGATTCTGGTATTCAGCCGGGAACTCCGCCTCCGTTTGGGAAAGCAGCTTGCGGATGATGTCCTCATCGCTGGCGTCAACATACACCTCGTAAGTGTTGGGCGCCAGATAGCCTTCCAGGATATACTTCCGCTGGCTGGCGTCCGAGGTAGCCTTCACATCAGCGATATAATAATAGTCCGCAAAGGCATCCCCTGTACGGCACTTCTCCAGGAAGGCTTCCTTATCCGCAATCACGCCGTCTGTGGACAGCTTTTCCGCAAAGTCCTCGATGGTCCATCCGGGAATCATGGTGATGTTACGCACAATGGGGTTACCATCGCCGGTCGTCAGTTGATCGGCAATCTCATACATGGTCATTCCCCGGGTCAGCTTATAGGAACCTACCTGGATCTTCTGTCCCATACCTGCAAAGTCGCAATAGTACTTGAATACCGTACGGTCATGGATCAGGCCGGCATCCTGAAGATTGTTGGAAACCTTGGTCAGGCTGTCGCCGCTGGCCACCGTGAATCCAACCTCTTCGGTGCTTCCCGGCTCCATAGGCGAAAGAAAACCGTTATAAATCATCTGCCATCCGGAATACAAAAGGCCAATAACCACCACCAACGAAGCGCACACCACCAGAATAGGCCGCAGGATGTTCCATAGCCCGCTGTACCAATACAGCCCATAGGCGCGTTCGTCCCGCATGGTACGGTAGGTATAGTTTCGCTTTGTCTTTCTTTGCTTCAATGCCGTCTCGCCTCCTGCCGCTCATTCCATGCCCGGTATGCCCAGGTCAATGTCCGCCGCCTCGGTGAGTATTTTGAAAATATCCGCCATCATCTGCTGCATGCGCATTTCGCTGAGCAGATAAGCCGAAACCTCCGGCTTACTAAACAGCAGCGTAGTAATGCCGGAAAAGCGCTGCATGTCCTCTGCGTCCGCCTGCCGGCCGGACATCGCAGCCACCTGCAGGGATACCTGCAATTTTTTATATTCGCGAATCAACGCCGCGGTGGTTTCGTCGGTCATCACCTCATCCTTGAGGCGATGATATTCCTGCCACTCGCTGCTTTGCCGTATTTCCGCCGCCAAGCTGTGCGCCTTATCGTATTGCATCCCTTTCATCCTTTCAACCAACAATGAAAAATACCGCGTTACCAGTATACCCATTTCCGGGTGCGAACACAAGCGGAAACTGTGTGCCCCATCGCAAAGCTAACGGACAGGAGACGCTTTTTCATGCCTGGGCGGTAATTTTCTGGCAACAGCAAGCGCGCCAACCGCTTCCGCAAGCCGTTGGCGCGCCATGCACCGGATGTTCATTCCCTCAGATTTCCACAATGATGGGCAGAATCATGGGGTTGCGTTTGATTTTCTCATAAATGAACCGATGAAGTTCATCCTTGATACGGTTCTTCAATGCGGGCCACTCCTCGCCCTCCAGCTTTCCGGCAGAGAGGATGATGGAGCGCACCACCTCGCGGGTATTTTCAATGATGTCCTCATTTTCACGCACGTAGATGAAGCCGCGGCTGATAATGTCCGGCCCGCTAACCAGCACGCCCTGATCCCGGTCAATGGCCATGACGACAATGATCAAACCATCCTGGGACAGATGCTTGCGGTCCCGCAGTACCACGTTGCCCACATCGCCAATCCCCAAGCCATCCACCAGCACGCCGCCCGTGGGGACCTGCTCGCCCAGGGAGAGGCTGGCGGCGTTCATTTCGATCACCTGACCGATTTCCGGAATGACGATGTTCTTGCGGTTCATGCCCATGCTTTCGGCCAGCTCCGCGTGTTGCCAGAGCATACGGTATTCCCCGTGTACCGGAATGAAGTATTGCGGCCGCACCAGCGCGTGCATCAGCTTCAATTCCTCCTGACGGGCATGTCCCGAGGTATGCACCTCCGCCATGGCTTCATACACCACCGTGGCGCCGCAGCGATAGAGCTGGTTAATGACGCGGCTGATGAATTTCTCATTGCCGGGAATCGGCGTTGCGGAGATAATCACCATATCGCTCTGGCGAATCTGCAGCTTCCGATGCTCGGAATAGGCCATGCGCGTCAAGCCCGCCATGGGTTCGCCCTGGCTGCCTGTGGTCATGACCAGAATCTCGTTATCGGGATACTGATCCAGATTATCCACATCCACGATGCATTCTTCTGGAATGTGCAGTTCGCCAATCTGCATGGCCACGCGGCTGACATTGACCATGCTGCGGCCTACAAAGCATACCCGGCGGCCATAGCGCATGGCGCAATCCACCACCATTTGCATGCGGTGGATATTGCTGGCAAACATAGCCACAATGACGCGGCCCTTGGCCTCCTGGAATTGATTGTCAAAGGTCTGCCCAATCTTCTTTTCACTGATGGTATGCCCGGCACGCTCCACATTGGTGGATTCGCACAGCAAGGCAAGAACCCCCTGCTCACCCAGTTCCGCGAAGGACGCCAGATCGGTCACATGCCCGTCGATGGGCGTATAGTCCACCTTGAAGTCGCCGGATACCACCACCGTACCGGCAGGACACGTAAGGGCAATGGCACAAGCGCCGGCAATGGAATGGCTCACATGGATAAACTTCGCCGTGAAATACCGACCCAAGCGTACCTCGTCCCGGGGCGACACCACCTGCATGGGGATACCCGGCACACGGTATTCCTTCAGTTTGAGATCCACCAGCGCCAAGGTCAGCTTGGTACCGTACAGGGGTGCAGGCACCTGCCGGAGAATATAAGGCGTAGCACCGATATGATCTTCATGGCCATGGGTGAACAGATAACCCCGCACGTTTTTTTTCTTTGCCACCAGGTAGGACACATCCGGAATCACCAGGTCGATGCCCAGCATGTCCTCTTTCGGAAAAATGGACCCGCAGTCCACCACCACAATATCGTCCTCGTATTCAAAGACGGTCATGTTCTTGCCAATTTCATCCACGCCGCCCAAAGAGACGATCCGCAGCTTACTGACGGGGGCAACACTCTGTCTCACAAGAAACCTCCTTTCAAAACATAGAAAAAAATCATAAATCGCATAAGCGTCGGGCTTAACGCACCCCCGGCGCCAAAAGCCAGTCCACTGCGGACAAGTCCGCCGCGCCTCCGCTCACCTGCAGGCAGGCATAAAACGCCTTCCTCCCACAAGCACAGCGGAAGCATACAAGCCGCGATGCCTTTCCCACGCCCTGCGCACAAGGCAGTCATGGCACAAACAGCCGCCGCGGCATATTGTCATCTACTTGCTGCAAAGCGCATTTCAAGCGCCCGGACAAACATTGAACAAACCGCGCGGATTTCCCGCACAGCCGCGATCATGTATTTTTATTGTATTATACCACAAAAGGGCAAAATTGACCAGTGCCTTTCCTGGAAAAAATTAGCTTAATGTTACCATCTTTTTTGGTATATCTTGCCTGTTAACGCATTTATTCTTATAAAAATAGAAAAAAGCGGCGGGAAACGATGCCTTCGCTTCTTCCGCCGCTTTTGTATCTCTTACAGCGCCCGGTCCAGCATATTTTTTAGCACGTCCACCGGCTGCGCGCCGATGACCTTATCCACTGCCTTGCCATTCTTGAACAGCATTAATGTAGGAATGCTCATAATACGATACTGCGCGGCCAAATCTCCGCAATCGTCCACATTGACCTTGTACACGTCCACGCGGCCGGCATATTCCTGGCTCAGGGCCTCCACCACCGGAGCCATCATTCTGCACGGGCCGCACCAGGTCGCCCAGAAATCCACCAGAACAGGTTTATCCGCCTGCAGAACCTTGTTTGCAAAGGTCGCGCTCTGAAGTTCCATTGCCGTGCTCATAAAAAAGATTCCTCCTTGTTTTTGTATGCTGTCTTATTTTTCTGCGGAAGTAGCCGGTATGATGCGCACCAGCCGTGGTTGCCACGTTTGATCGGCGCGGCGTCTGCGTTCCGTAAGCGCCACCGCCGCCAACGGGATCGCCATGCCCAGCACGCCGCCCGCTATGGCCGCAGCTTCCTGCGCCTGGGGAAAAAGCCAGGAACCCAGGAACAAGCCTGCCATCAATCCCAGCAGCGGAAAAAGATACGCCAGCGCCGAAGCCTTCACAATCTTCTGCGTGGGCATTTCCACCACTGCGCGGTCGCCTATCTGCGCACGCCCCTTGACCATCAGTTGGCGCTGCGCTGCGCCGCCCATACATGCATGACACTTTTCACAATCGGTGGGGCGGCAAAACTGTACTACCAGATTTTCTCCCTGCACCGCGATTACTTCGCCCTCGCGTTCCATCTTTCGCTCACCTCGCCGGTATCATACCACATTCTCCTCCAAAAAGGAAGGCGTTGAAATCCGGTATGCTTACTATACCCCTTCCTTGCCTTTTTGAAACGTCTTTTTTGCTAATTTGTTCCATCCCCTGTGCAGATGACCTTTACGCCTTCAGGAGAAACGCCCGTATGCGCCTCGCACAAGGTAAGCAAGAGCGCGCTTTCCCCCTCGGAGAGGCTGTCTTTCTGGGTTACTACCGTTACCATCCCTTCGCTGCGCACAGCCAGGCAGGGAGAAATGCGGCTTTTGGTCAAGGCGCCCTCCAGGGCAAGTTCCTCCTCATTCCATGTTACCAGGCGTTGAAGCGCCGCCGCCGCGTCTTCCAGGGTTTGCGCGTCCAGATCGTCGCGCTCCAGCAATTTCTCCAGGGAAGCGCGATCGGCCTTGCGCTCCTCCTCCCGCTGCTGGCGAAAACGTTCAAAGGCGTCCGCCTCTTCCTGCGCGGCGGTCAGGACGGGCAAAGAAAGTCCTTCCTGCGCCGGGCGTTCCAACGCTGCCGGAAGAATCCACAGCGCTCCGACGCACAGTGCGAGCATTCCTGCGGCCCACAAAAGCCAGCGTTTGTACCTGGTTATCCATGCTCTCATTGCACACGCTCCTGTTCCATAGCGAATACCTCCACCGCGTCCGGTTGCAGCTGCAGCAGGGTCGTTACTGCCCGGATCAGCTTCAGCTTTACGCCGATATCTTCAGCCCCCTGGGCCACCACCACGGCCCCCAGGGCGGTTTTGCTCCCTGCCTGGGTCATGGTGGCGCTGGTTTCATCCCAGCGGATCACTACTTCCGCTCTGCCCACGCCTTCCATGGCAGAGAGTACCGCGGCCAGCCGCGATTCCTCCTGACTGGAAGCGCCCGTCTGTGTTGCCTGCTCCTGGGGCAAAAGCAGGCACACTCCTACCGCCAGCGCGATCATCACCAGCAAGCCTCCGTCCTGGCGGATTCTTCTCCAGACTTCCAGCAGCTTCCCCATGCGCGTTCACTCCTGTTGAATCGCTTCCGGCTTCAGTGCCAATGCCTGCGCCACCGCCTCCAGCGCATTAGCAGCGTCCCCGCTTTGTACATTCAGCTTCGCTCCCGTAATGCCGGCGCCGGGTTCCAGCGTCACTTCCACCGTTCCCTCACATCCCGCCGCGCGCAAGGCTTCCTCCGCCTGCCAATCCGCATGCCGCACATAGGTTTCCCATACATCCTGCGTTTCATAGGAGGCGCCCGTACCCAGCAACGAAGCCGGAGATTCCATTTCGGCAGGAAGGATGCCTGTCAGCATCTCGCGCAGACCGCTGAGCCACAGCAGCAGGGAAAGCAGTCCGAAGACCATTCTGGCCGCCTGGCGCAAACGCCCCTCCCGCAGCATTTTTTCCGCCCCGGCCCAGCAAAGAGCTAGTACGGCAAAGCTGCGCAGCAATTCGTTCCACAACATATCCGTACCCCCCTTCACCGAAGCATCACCGTCAGGTTGGTGGTGGCCAGAATCTGCGCGATCAGCAGGATAAACATGGCCGCCGCACACAGCTGAATGATAAAGAAAAGCATCAGCACCCTGGAAAAACCGTCCATGCACCGCAGCACCCGTCCCTCTGCTACCGGCTGCAGCAATGCCGACGTCATCTTGTACAGCGTAACGGCTGCCAGCGTTTGCGTCAGCGGAGTAAGGCTCAATCCCAGAATCAGCAAAAGTCCCGTGGTGCCCAATGCATTCTGGATCAGCAGGCTTCCGCCCACCAGGGTATCCACCGTATCGGCAAACAAACCACCCACCACCGGCACGAAATTGTCCAGGGCATATTTGGCGGTACGTATGGTTACGCCGTCCACCGCCGCGGCATGCATCCCCTGGGTGAGAATAACGCCGATAAATACCGTAAAGCACACCCCCAGGGTCCATGTGGCCGCAGTGTGCAGCAAGGCAGCCAATCGGTTGAAGCGCCCTTCCTCCCCCAGGTGGTCCACCATGGTCACCAGCGCTGAACCTATGGCCAGCGGCAAAGTTACTTTGCTAATCAGCGCAGTCATGGAGCCCGCAGCGGCCACCACCGCCGGTTGAAACAGCGCCGCGCCGGTACTGCCTCCCACCGCTGCCAGCAGCGTCAGGAGCAAGGGAAAAAGCCGTTGCATGCCGCCGCTCATTTTTTCCACGGCTGCCGCGGCCTGCCGGGCGTGATCCGTCAGATCCTGAACCATGAAGATTGCCACCAGTAAAAAGCACAGATATGCCGCCACCTGCCCAGAACGGTTTTCCTTCCCCAGCGTATTGCATACGCCCAGTGCCAACGCTGGAACCAGCAGCCTGCTGATTCGCCACAGGCTACCGGAAAGCGCTGAAAGAAAGCGCTGTGAGAGCAGCTGCAGCAGTGCGTCCAGGGACAGCGTCCATTCTCCCCGGGCGATCTTTGTCAGCGTTTCCCGCAAGTTTCCAGATGCAAAGGGTTCCCCCATGGCTGCCAGCTCTTCTCCCAGCTGATCCAGCTCCAGCTTGTCCAGGGCTTCCGCAATTCCCGACGCCAGTTCCTCGCCATGGGCACATGCCGGGAGCAGGCACAGGAGCAGCGCAGCTATCGCAACAGCCCGCCTCATGGCGCAAGCTCCAGCAGCTTTCCCAGCAAGGATGCCAGTACGGGAGCGGCGACGGCCAGAATCATCATGCGGCCTACGGTTTCCACCCGCTGCGCCAGCCCCGTTTCCTCCACATCCCTGCAAACGTCGGCTGCGAAGTCCGTCAGAAAGCAAATGCCCACGGTCTTGAACAGCGTGCGCACATAGGCCGGCTGAAGCTGCGCCTTTTCGCAAAGCTGTTGCAGGGCGCCGGCAACGGTCTGCACCTGGCTCAACGCTGCCATCAGCAGTATAACGCCTCCCGCAGCCGCAAGACCCATACCGGCTTCCGGCCGCATGCGCCGAAGCGCTGCGGCCGCGAACGCAGCCGTCACCGCCACTCCTGCTACGCGCACGATCTCCATGGCGTTACCTCCGCGTCAATACAGCTGGAAAATGCTCTTCACCTGCGTGAGCATTCCCGCAATCATGTCCACCACCATCAGCAGGACGATCACCAACCCGGCGACGGTGGTCAGCATGGCCATTTCCTCTCTGCCGGTCCGGGTAAGCACCGCCGCGATCACCGTTACGAGAATACCTACCCCGGCAATTTTGAATAGCATGTCAACCTGCATACCGGACCGTCCCCCTTCCGGGAATATTATAGTAGCAGCAAAAGCAGGCATGCGCCGGCTGTCCAGCCCAGCGTAACCGACAGTTTTCCGTCCTTGCGGCGCTTTTCCTCCGCGCTGCGCAGGTGGAGGTCCACCCATGCCGCCGCATGATCCACCGCCTGGCGGCGCATGGACAGGGACCCGCGCCCAAGCCCCGACATCATGTCCGCCAGCTGTTCCTTTTCCTCTGCCGTAGCCC